>JBKPSV010000001.1:0-20678 GCA_046735215.1 Pseudomonadota bacterium
GGCTTGGATCGTTCAGCCTCGACTGAATGTCGACGGTGTACTGGAACTGCGTGTCAGCCGGCGCCGGCGGCATTCCCACCTGTCCCGCCGCCACGTTCTGGCTCTGCTGGCGGATCGCGTTGATCACGTCCTTCGGTTCCAAACCAAAGGAATAGAGCTTCTGCGGGTGCATCCAGACCCGCATGGAATACGCCCCTGCGCCGAACACCTTGACGCTGCCGACGCCAGGCAACCGCGCCAGCACGTTGGTCAGGTTGATCGTCGCGTAGTTGCTCATGAACAGGCTGTCGTATTTGCCGTCCGGCGAATCAAGCGTGACGATTTGCAGAATGGCTGTGTTCTTCTTCTGCACGCTGACGCCCTGCGACTGCACCGGCTCGGGCAGTGACGCGAGTGCAAGCTGCACGCGGTTCTGCACCAGCACCTGGTCGATATCAGGGTCAGTGCCGATCGCGAACGTCACCGTCAAGCTGTAGGTGCCGTCCGAAGCGCTGGTCGACTCCATGTACAGCATCCGGTCGACGCCGTTGACCTGCTGCTCGATCGGCATGGCAATCGTGTCGATCACGGTCTGTGCGCTGGCGCCAGGATAGCGCGCCGTCACCGACACTGTCGGCGGCACCACGTTGGGGTACTGCGACACCGGCAGACGGAACAGCGATACAGCGCCGATCAGCACCAGAACGATCGCCAGCACATTGGCGAGGACCGGGTGCTCGATGAAGTATTTCGACATCATCGCCGGCTGCCCTAGCCGCCAATGGTCGTGAGCTGCGGCACCACCTTCGTGCCGGGCGTTGCACGCCAGAGTTCGCCAACCACCACCCGATCATCCGGGTTCAATCCGCTCGCGACGACGCGCAAAGCGCCGATCAGCTCGCCCAGCTGAACATAGCGCTGACGGATGACGTTATCCTGGTCGAGGACGAGCAGATAACGACCGCCCTGATCCTCCTGCAGGGCACGATCCGGCACCAGCAACGCGCTTCGCACGACCTTGCCCATCGGCAGGCGGATCTTCACGAACATTCCGGGCAGCAGCGTGCGATCCGGATTGCGCATGATACCGCGCACCAGAAGGGTGCCGGTTTGTGCGTCGATGGCCGGCGCCACGTATTCGATCGTGCCGCGGTGCGGAAAACCGGTTTCATCCGACGACGCGGCCTCGACAGGAACCTGGTGCAGTTCGGCCAGGGTCATCCGGCGCTGATCCAGGTTGGCGCGGATCTGCAGCGCCTGTTGCGTGCTGATATTCGCTACCACGTAGATGGGATCGAGCTGCGTGATGTCGGCAAGTGCGGCTTCCTGGCCATTGCCGCCGACCACGTTGCCCACGTCGATCAGATGCTTGCCCATCTGGCCATCGAACGGCGCCTTGACCTCGGTGTAGTTCAGATTCAGTTGCGCCAACGTGACCTGCGCCTGCGCCGCCAGGATGTTCGCCTCGGCACTCGCGCGCTCAAAATTCCAATGATCGACATCGACCTGAGTCGCAGCGTCACGCTTCAACAGCGCGGTGTAACGGCCGACTTCGGTCTTTGCGTACAGCAGAGCCGCCTGCTGAAGCTGCAGCTGTGCCTGGGACTGCTGCAACTGCGCCTTGTACTGATCCTGCTGGATAGTGAACAGCAGATCGCCCTTCTTCACCGGCGCGCCATCTTGGAAGTGAATCTGCTCAAGATAGCCGACAACGCGCGCAAGCAATTTTACCTGGGCGACAGCCGCGGCGTTCCCCGTGACCTCTAATGTCTCGCTGACCGATTGCACCTTTGGCCGCACCACCGGGATGGTGGGAGCCTGGGCGGCCGGCGCCTGCGCCTGTGCTGTTTCTGACGGAGCCGGTGGCGGCGCCGGCTGCGGCGATCCGGCACGATTCTGCGTAGCCGTTGGTGCCGCCGCTGCGCGGCCGGTTGAGTTGCCGCCGGTTATGTCTTCCCACCAGCGATCCAGAAAGCTGGCTGCGCTGATCTGCCCCATCGGCAGCATGCCGCCGGATACGATCACCACCGCAAGCACAGCGCCTGCCTTCACAGCCCAGCGCCTGGCTGCGACCGTCATGCGGACGCGCAGTTCGGCGCGCAACGGCTTCACCACTGGGGCGCCCGCACATCCGGTCCCCTGTCGGCAGGAGCAGGAAGACCCGGCGTCACCGGCTGTGCCTGATCCGACGGCGGCAGCAACCTTCCCCAATCCGTGCGGTTGCGCATCTCGTTGCGAGTTGCATCGTTCACGAAGTCATTCCTCTCTCTGATCTGCCAACCGCCGCCAAGCGATCGGTACAAAGATGCGAGGCTGGTGGAGAGATTGCCCGAGGCCGAGGCTAGATTGGTCTGCGCCTGATAAAGGTTCTGCTCGGCAGTCAGGACCGTGGTGAAATCCCTGGTCCCGAGCAGGTACTGATCAAGCGCAATGCGCAGCGCGGCGCTGGCTGCCGCAACGCTCCGCCGTAGGAATTCGACCTGGGTGCGACCCTGCAGGAACGCAGTCAGGTTGTTCTGCACCTCCTGCTGCGCCTTCAGCACCGTGTTCTTGTAGTCGATCAGCAAGGTCTGCAGCCGCGCATCCTGCACCCTTACGTTGTTGGTGATCTGCCCGTAGTTCAGAATCGGCCAGCTGAACGATGGGCCGAACGCGAACTGGATCCCTTGCGCGGTGAACACGCTATTCAAGCGGTTGCTGCCAGTTGTCCCTGCCACCGTGCCGAAGGCACCGCCGAGTGCGAATGCCGGGAACAAGTCGGCTTTGGCCATGCCGATCTGGGCACTCTGGGCCGCGGCCCTAAGCTCGGCGCTGCGAATGTCCGGGCGACGGCGAAGCAGATCGGCAGGGATGCCAACGGCGACATTCCGAGGCGGCACCGGTATGGTCTGCGGTCCGGTCAGCAGCGAGTCCAGCGAGGACGGTGACATGCCCAGCAGCACGCTGAGCGCGTCCTTGCCCTGCTGCAGCTGTGTCGTCAGTTGCGGGATTGTCGATTGGGTCTGGGCCAGGACGTTCTCTGCCTGGAACACGTCGAGCCCGGTCGCTGTGCCACCCTGATTGCGGTACCGCGCAATCTGCAGGGCCTTTCGCTGCTTGACGACGTTCTCCTGCGCGATCGCAAGTTGCTGTTGCAGCGTTCGGATGCCGATATACGTGGTGGCTACGTCGCCCAGCAGCGTAACAAGCACGTCATCATACGTGGCGATGGACGCGAGATAATCGGCATCCGCCGATTCCACACCGCGACGGAATCTGCCCCAGAGATCCAGCTCCCAGGTGATCTGCGTACCGAGCGAGGCACGCCAGTAGTTGCCCAGCTCGTGCGACGGGTTCGAGGTTGGATCGACCTGGCTGGCCTGGTTATAGCTCGCATTGGCGCCGATCTGCTGTGTCTGCGGATAGAATTCGCCGATCGCCACGCCGAGTTTCGCTCGTGCCTCCAGCACTCTCGTACCAGCAGCCAGCAGCGATAGATTTTGCTGATACGCGAGGTTGATCAGATGTTCGAGCGTCGGATCACGGTAAGCGGTCCACCATGTCTGGTAATCGACGCGGTCGGTATGGACCGAAGGGTCGCCTGCTTCCAGCCAATTGGCGGCAACGGTGGCGTCGGGTTGGGCAAAGTCTGGACCGACCTTGCAGCCGGCGAGCAACAGCAACACCGCTGTCGCCAACAATGGCGACACCGCACGTGACGACGCACCATCCGTGCCACGCTTGCATGACTGCCGGTGAGTCCACTGTAGCCCGACGTTCCCCGCGTCCGAGTCTGCTACCATTTGGTCCGAGTTTGCATCGGCATAAAGGCGTAATCAAGTAAAGAGGCGCAGCCCCAGTCTGCAGCCGCGATGGAATACGGTCTCTCGTCAAGAGTGATCGACCTATCGGCCGTACATGTGTATGCGCATGGGCTCGCATCAATCGGTGCGCTCGCTGAGGAATTCGCCAAATTCAGTACTGATCGTAAATACTACGCGATATCCAATGTCGCCTCAGATTATGCGACATACCGCATGACGAAGAACATCGCGCGCGTTGGTAGTCTCAGTACGGCTCCCTCACAAAGATGAATGTCGTCCCCGTCACAATCGGTGCGCTCGCCCCGACAAACGATACGTTGGCATCCTTTACCTGTCGCGACCCGGCGCGCCCTGACGCCTGCAGCGCACCCTCGATGATATGCCACAAACCGTGGATGCGGCCGGTTCCGAGGCTGCCGCCGAACGTGTTGAGCGGCAATTCGCCGTCCAGCTCGATGCGGCCGTCCTGGATAAAGTCCAGCGCCTCGCCCTCCTTGCAGAACCCATACGACTCCAGCCCGTAGATCACCGACGCTGAGAACCCGTCATAGATCTGTGCCACATCCACATCCTTCGGCGAAAAGCCTGACCGCTCCCAGGTCAGCTTCGCTGAACTGCCGCCACCCAGCATGTAATCGCTCAGACTGCCGATCCGGCCTGCCACCTCGAAGTGCAGCCGCTGTCCATACCCGGCGAGATACGCTGGCGGTGGCTTAAGATCGCGCGCGCGATCCGCCGTGGTGAGCACGACGGCGACCGCGCCTTGCACCGGAATGTCGCAATCGAACAGGCAGAACGGATAGGCGACCCAGCGCGAGTTCAGGTAGTCCTCCCGCGTCAACGGCACGCCGTGGAAATAAGCGTGCGGATTATGCTGCGTATGCTTACGCTGCGTCACCGCGAGGGTTGCCATCTTCTCGCGATTCTGACCGTGCCGCTCCAGCCAGCGCGTATAGGCAACTGCCATGCCCTGTCCCGGGCCGCCGAACCCATAGGGAGCGGTGAACTGCGCGGCACCGGACGCTTGGGCGCCAGGCAGGTTCTGATACGTGCCGCGCGGATTGTGCATCGCGCGCCACACCACCGCGTATTTGCATACGCCGGCCAGCAGTGCATTCACCGCCTGCTGTAGCGCGCCGCCGATGTTGGTGGTGCCGACCTGGATGTGCCAGGTCAGGTTGGGCAGCTTCAGCATCGCCATCATGCAGTTGACCGAGACGACAGAGATGCCGTCGATCTCCGCATGCCCGGTCGCCGGCAGTTCAGGATACGTGGCGAGGCCGTCGATGTCCTCCAGCCGAAGCCCGGAGTCAGCCACCGCCTCCTTCACCGCGGTCAGCGCGTGTGCAGCCAGCGGAATCTCGGCCGAACGGGTGACCTTGGAGTAGCCCACGCCGCTGATCGCCACTTTGCACCGGTTCTCCCACATGCGTTCGGCTCCTTCAGCGCGCCAGACGGAACTGCGGCAGCGTGATGTCGTCGTTCAGTTTCTCGAAGACCACCTCGACGCGACGACCAACTTTCGCCTCGGTATAGGGCGATCCGAGTAGATTGCCGGCAAGCAACGCGCCCGGCGCATCGTCCAGCTCCACGATGATGCTGGCGTACGGCACCACCGGGGCAAAGCGCTTGTCACCGGTGTGATACATGATGGTGTAGGCGTAGATCGTCCCCTTGCCGCCGACCGGCTCAAACTTCAGATCCGCGCTTATGCACTGCACACACGTCGCGTAAGGCGGATGCTGGAAGTGACCGCAGCTCTGGCAGCGTTGAAGTTCCAACGCGCTCCGCTTCGCCGCATCCCAGAATGGCTGCGTCCATTGGTTCGGCACCGGAATCGGCCGCGTCACCTTGCTCCAGTCGCTCATACCCTTCCTCCCGACCCCGCCGATTATCGGGTCATCCGACCGATCGTAGCGACCAACTCGTCCACTTTGTGACGCTGCTCCACCGGGTCGCCCGATGCGAACGCACCCGCCACGCAATGTGACACGTGGTCGTGCAGCACCTGCTCCTCGACCTTGTGCAGCGCCGCACGTATCGCGTCGACCTGGGTCAGCACGTCCACACAGTAGCGGTCTTCCTCGACCATGCGCAGTACCCCGCGCACCTGGCCCTCGATCCGCTTCAGCCGTGCCGCCACTGCGGTTTTTGTTGCTGCATTCATCTTGCTACCATACCCCGGCAGGGTATATTTGCCAAGCCATGGACCAGCCAGCACCAACCCGCGTCACTGACCCTGTCTGCGGCATGACCGTAGACCCTGCCACCTCGCGTCATCACTTTGAGCACGACCACGCCACCTTCCACTTCTGCTCCGCCAGCTGCCGGCAAAAATTCGCCGCCGACCCTGACCGGTACCTGGCGCCACCGGGCGAGCCGGCTACCGACCCGAACGCCAGCTACACCTGTCCAATGCATCCTGGGGTGCGGCAAGTCGGGCCGGGCAGTTGCCCAATCTGCGGCATGGCGCTGGAGCCAGTCGCCGTCAGCGCTGAAGCGCCGCCTAATCCAGAGCTCATCGACATGCGCCGGCGACTCTGGGTCGGCGCACCACTTGCTATGCTCCTGGTTGCGCTGGAGATGTTTCCGTGGTCGCCGGGCTTCGACACGAGCTGGCTGCAATTTCTGCTTGCCTCGCCCGTGGTCCTCTGGGGCGGCGCGCCCTTCTTTGGCCGTGGCTGGGATTCGCTACGCCGCCGCAGCCTCAACATGTTCACGCTGATCGCACTCGGCACCGGCGCGTCGTATGCCTACAGCGTGGTTGCGACGCTTGCACCTGGCCTGTTCCCCGCTGGCTTTCGCGATATGGACGGCTCGGTTGCGGTGTATTTCGAACCCGCTGCCGTGATCGTTGTGCTGGTCCTGCTCGGTCAGGTGCTCGAGCTTCGTGCGCGTGAACAAACCGGCGGTGCCATTCGCGCCCTGCTGAACCTCGCGCCCAAGACCGCGCATCGCATCATCGATACTGGAGCCGACGAGGAGGTCTCTCTGGATCGCGTCCAGCCGAATGATCGGCTGCGCGTGCGGCCAGGTGACGCCGTTCCGGTGGACGGCATCGTGCTGGAGGGCGGCAGTGCCGTCGATGAGTCGATGGTGACCGGGGAAGCGATGCCGGTGGCCAAAGCTCCCGGCGACCGCGTCATTGGTGGCACGCTGAACGGCACGGGCACCTTCGTCATGCGCGCCGAGCACGTGGGGTCTGAGACCATGCTCGCCCGCATCGTCGCCATGGTCGCCGAGGCACAGCGTTCCCGCGCACCAATCCAGCGCTTGGCCGACGTGGTGGCTGGGTGGTTCGTGCCGGCGGTGGTCGCCATTGCCATCGCGGCCTTCGTCGGCTGGGCCATCTGGGGACCACCGCCCGCCCTAGCCTATGCCCTGATCGCCGCCGTTTCTGTGCTGATCATTGCCTGCCCCTGTGCCCTTGGGCTGGCGACGCCGATGTCGATCATGGTCGGTGTTGGCAAGGGTGCTGGCAGTGGCGTGCTGATCCGCTCTGCCGAGGCGTTGGAGCGGCTGGAAAAGGTGGACACACTGGTTTGCGATAAGACCGGCACGCTGACCGAGGGCCGCCCGCGGGTGGTCGCCGTGGTGCCGTTGACCGGCTGGCAGGAGAACGACCTGCTGCGGCTTGCCGCAGTGGTCGAACGCGCCAGCGAGCACCCGCTGGCAGCTGCCCTCGTTACAGCCGCGCGCGATCGTGGTCTGCTTCTCTCCGAACCAAAAGACTTCCGGTCCATCACCGGCAAAGGTGTCATCGGCGAAGCGGATGGACAGACGGTGGCGCTGGGCAACGCCGGCCACATGCGCGATCTGGGCATCCCGCTCGATCAATTCGAGGCCGAAGCCGGCAAGCTGCAGAGCAGCGGGGCGACGACGCTGTATCTTGCGGTTTCCGGCAGCCTGGTCGGGGTGATCGCCATCGCTGACCCGGTGAAGCAGACCACGTCCGCTGCCTTGCGGCGACTGGTCGAACTCGGCCTGCGCATCGTCATGCTGACCGGCGACAATCGCATGACGGCCGAGGCGGTGGGGCGCAGCCTCAACATCACCGACATCGTGGCCGAGGTCATGCCCGCCGAAAAGCACGCGCTGGTCCAGCGGCTGAGGTCCGAGGGTCACGTGGTTGCGATGGCAGGCGATGGTGTCAACGACGCGCCTGCTTTGGCGTCCGCCGACGTCGGCATCGCCATGGGCACGGGCACCGAGGTCGCAATTGCCAGTGCCGGCATTACCCTGGTGAAGGGCGACCTCATTGGCATCGTGCGAGCCATCACGCTCGGCCGCGCCACCATGCGCAACATCCGGCAAAATCTGTTCTTCGCCTTCATCTACAATGCTATCGGCGTGCCGCTCGCTGCCGGCTTGCTGTATCCTTTCGTCGGCTTGCTGCTCAGCCCGATGATCGCTGCACTGGCGATGTCGCTCAGTTCGGTCTCGGTGATCGGCAACGCCTTGCGACTGAGGCGGTTGCGATTCGCCACCGAAACGCCGGTGCAACCACAATCGATATAGAACTCCTGGCCAAGTCTGAAGGATAGTGAGGATGCAGCCGGGTCCGTTGCAGGATGCGTGTGCCCCGCGACACGCCCAGTGTCGCAGCGGGGACGTGCTTTGCTTGCCGAATGGTTTGCCGGCACCGCTCGCACCGGTCTCGATGCCGTTGCCGCCGCCTATGTCAGTGAACGAAGCCGGGATGATCCGCGCTTGCGCAACACGATCATCATTGCCGGACGGCACAGGGCAGAGATCACCCATCTCGTTCATGGTCCATTGGGCGAAAGCGACCGGATCTTGACCTCGGGCGAGACCCGCGAACAGCTCGGGCGTTTCCTACACTTCGGCAAGCGCTAGGCATGATCCGCGCCCACCGCCCCGCATTTCAGCCGTCTTCCATTAGTTCACAGCCGGAGGAGCCGCTGGCGAGCACAACCAGCCAGCGCGAGCACCAATCACATGACCACACAGAGTGAACGCGCGGCAATCGCCCGTATTAATGCCGGCCTTGCCGATATCCTTCGTTGTCTTCGCAGCGAGCAACGGCAGGATCGGATGATGGCCATCGGGCTCGACGCTATGCTTTCCACACTGGAAGCGGAAGGCGTCGCGGTCATCCGGTCGGAGCCTGACTCAGCGACGGCGGAACCCGAAGTGCTGCATCGTTGCGGTATGATCGGCCTGTCGGCGACGTCGGCGGCGGTAATGTTGTGGCGCGCCAATATCGGCACGCCGGTATTGTCGGCGGAGCCCAACGGCCGGCCCATTGCCGTCGGCGTATGCCGCGCAAATTTTCTGGAAAAAATCGGCGTCGTGTTCTGGCGCAAACGCGCGGCGCGAGGCTGGAGTGGCGAAGACGTGCCGCTGGTGGACGCCGTCGCCGGTATTGTCTGGTTACTGATGGAACGCGAACTGGGGCAGCGCGATACCTACGGCTCTTCCTCGATCGACACGCTGACCGCGCTGCTCAATCAGCGGACCTTCGTTACCGAAGCATCCAGGCATATCGCGCGATTGGACAGGGATGATCTTCCCGGAACGCTGATGCTGGCGGAGGTGGACAATCTGGATGGCGTATCCCCGCGGCAGGGTTCTGACGGCGGTGATCTGATGCTGCGTCGTGCGGCGATGCTGCTGCGCAGTGCGGTGCGTCCCACAGATCTGGTCGGGCGTACGGGCGGTTCCGAGTTTGCCATCTGGCTCAGCGGAGCTGACTACCTGACTGCGGCAGAGCGCGCTGAGAATCTGTGCCTGGAGCCACCGAGCCCTGGAAGCGACACAGCGGTCTCCGAAGTCAGTTTCTCGATCGGCATTGCAACCAGGCAGCCAGGCGAGCATTTTACCGAGCTCGCGCTGCGCGCCGGTGAGGCAATGCGACAGGTCAAGCGCGAAGGCGGCGGCTACTGGCGCGTCTCACTCGGCAAGGCCGCCTGAGCGCAGTCCACCTTCGGTGGCTACGAAGCGCGCGATCTCCGGCACGCCGACGCCCGCGCGAATATTGGCGAACACGAACGGACGATCGCCTCGCATTTTGCGCGTATCGCGATTCATCACTTCCAGACTGGCACCGACGAATGGAGCGAGATCAATCTTGTTGATCACCAGCAGGTCGCTGCGCGTGATGCCGGGGCCGCCTTTGCGAGGGATCTTGTCACCAGCCGAGACGTCGATCACGTAGATCGTCAGATCTGCAAGTTCCGGGCTGAAGGTGGCAGCGAGATTGTCGCCGCCGGATTCGATCAGGATCAGGTCCAGTGCCGGAAACCGCCTGCGCAATTCAGCGACGCCGGAGAGGTTGATCGATGCATCTTCGCGGATTGCGGTGTGCGGACACCCGCCGGTTTCGATACCGAGGATACGTTCGGGGGGCAACGATCCGGCCCGGGTGAGAAACTCGGCGTCTTCCTTGGTATAGATGTCGTTGGTGATCGCCGCGATGTCGTAGTCGGAGCGCAAGTGCTTGCATAGCGCATCCATCAGCGCCGTCTTACCGGTACCGACCGGACCGCCGACACCGACCCGCAATGGACCATGATGCGATTTGGTCATGGTTGGTTCCGGGCGCCAGCCCGTCCTTCTGTCGTCATGGCCTGGCTTGACCGGGCCATCATGTGGGTTTCCTCGTGCCGGCCTTCACGAACGGAACAGCCGCGTGTATTGGGTTTCGTGGCGCATGGCCGCGATATCCGCGCGGAAGGCACAGCCGCCGATATCGTCCAGCGTTGCCGTGCGGGTTTCGTTGACCAGCGTAAGGATCCCCTGTTCGAGTCCGGCAAGCACGCGCAGTCCGGCGCTTTGGCCCAGCGGCACGAGTCGGACAGCCGCCGAAATCAAGTTTGTGATGAAGGCCTGAAGGTAGGCCGCTGTTGTTGCGTCTTCGTCGACGCCGTGCTGTGCCGCGAGTGCGCCGACGGCAACGGGATAAGCGACCCGTTCCGGCAATTCAGGCGGATGCCAGGCGGCTGCGGCAGCGATGAACGCCGTACCCTGGTCCAGAGCTTCCACCCGCCGCTCGCGCGATGATGCGATCGCTACTGCTAGCTCGTTGAGTTGCACCAGATCACCACCGCGATGCGCATGGCGCAGCAGGATGGCGTCGTTGCGGCCGGAACCATGCGCCAGTAGATCACTCACCCAGTCGCCGAGTGTCGCCTCGTCGACGATGTCCCCGCATTCCACGGCCCATTCGAGACCATGCGAATAGGCATAGGCGCCGGTCGGAAATGATGGCGATAACCACGCCAAGAGACGCATCAGTTCACGCATCGTCATGGTGATGGTGATGCCCGCCGGCATAGGCACCGGCTTCAGGATCAAATGGCGCCTCGATCACCGCGACGTGGCCGCCGAGCCCTCGCACCATCGCCTCGATCACGTGGTCGGCGCGAATGCGGATGCGATCACCCTGCAACTGCACCGGCAAATGGCGATTGCCGAGATGCCAGGCGATGCGCACCATCTCACCGGCATCGTGCGCGTGGATTTCCAGCAGCTTCTCCGGCCTCGCGCATACACGCACGACGCCACCATGGACCGGCAGTCCATCACCTTCGCGCAGCCGTACCGCCTGCGACAGGTCAAGCAGCACCTCCCTGCCTCTCTCCGTGCGCAGCAGGATACGACGGCGATGGCGTCGATCGAAGTCAATCAGGACAGTATCTATTTCGGCGGCCGCATCCCAAGTACCGGCCGGCAGTACGGCTTCGGCGCGCATCAGAACAGAAAGTAGCGCTGTGCCATCGGCAGCACAGTCGCAGGTTCACAGGTGAGCAGCATGCCATCGGCGCGTACCTCATAGGTCTCCGCATCCACTTCGATCAGGGGTGTTGCGCTGTTGTGGATCATCGACTGTTTGCCGATGCCGCCACGCGTGTTGGCCACGGGCACGACACGCCGTTGCAGCTTCAGCGCCTCGCCGATTCCGGCATCGAGCGCAGCGGCGGAGACAAAGGTCAGGCAGTTTTGCGCCAGTGCGCGGCCGAAGCTGCCGAACATGGGCCGATAGTGTACCGGCTGCGGCGTGGGGATCGAGGCGTTCGGATCACCCATCGGCGCACAGACGATCGACCCGCCCTTGATCACCAGGTCCGGCTTCACCCCAAAGAACGCCGGCGACCACAGCACGAGATCCGCCAGCTTGTCGGCTTCAATCGAGCCGATTTCGCGCGCCAGACCCTGCGCAATCGCTGGGTTTATCGTGTATTTGGCGATGTAGCGCTTGACCCGCGTGTTATCGTTCCCATCGCTGTCACCGGGCAGAGCGCCGCGCTGCACCTTCATCTTATGCGCCGTCTGCCACGTGCGGATGATGACCTCACCGACCCGCCCCATCGCCTGGCTGTCCGACGACATCATCGACAGTGCACCCAAGTCGTGCAGGATGTCCTCGGCCGCTATCGTCTCTTTGCGAATACGGCTCTCCGCGAAGGCCACATCCTCCGGGATCGAAGCATCAAGGTGATGACACACCATCAGCATATCGAGATGTTCGTCGAGCGTGTTCGCTGTGTAGGGTCGCGTAGGGTTGGTCGAACTTGGCAGGACATTGGCCAGTGATGCGACCTTGATGATGTCGGGCGCATGCCCGCCGCCCGCGCCCTCGGTGTGAAATGCGTGAATGGTGCGGCCCTTGAATGCGGCGATGGTATCCTCGACGAAGCCCGACTCGTTGAGCGTGTCGGTGTGAATCATCACCTGGACGTCGAACCGATCGGCAGCGCTCAGCGCGCAATCGATCGCCGCGGGTGTGGTACCCCAATCCTCGTGCAACTTCAGGCACGAGGCGCCGGCCCTGATCATCTCCTCGAGCGCCGCAGGCCTCGAGGCGTTGCCCTTGCCGGCAAACGCCAGGTTAACCGGCAAGCCTTCCGCTGCCTGCAGCATGCGCGCAATATGCCAGGGCCCGGGCGTGCAGGTTGTTGCCGCGGTACCCGTGGCAGGACCCGTGCCACCACCGATCAGCGTCGTCATGCCTGACGCTATCGCATCTCCCACCTGCTGCGGGCAGATAAAGTGGACATGTGCGTCGATACCACCGGCAGTAAGGATCTTGCCTTCACCAGCGATGATCTCGGTGCCAGGACCTATGACGATATCCACGTGCGGCTGAATGTCGGGATTGCCGGCCTTGCCCACCTTGGCCACCCGGCCGTTGGTGATGGCCACGTCCGCTTTGACGATGCCCCAGTGATCTATGATCAACGCATTGGTGATGACCGTATCGACCGCGCCTTCGGCCTGGGATGCCTGCGATTGGCCCATACCGTCGCGGATGACCTTTCCGCCGCCGAATTTCACTTCTTCGCCGTAGCTGGTGAAATCGCGTTCCACCTCAACGATCAGATCGGTGTCGGCCAGACGCACACGGTCGCCGGTGGTTGGTCCAAACATGTCAGCATAGGCCGCGCGTGGCAGACGAGCCATCAGTCAAGCGCTCCCATGACCGCGGCTCGGAAGCCTTGCACTATGCGACTGCCACGATAAGGCACCAGCGTGACCTCGCGTGTCTGTCCCGGTTCGAACCGCACCGCCGTTCCTGCGGCGATATCCAGCCGCTTGCCGCGCGCGGCGACACGATCGAACGACAAGGCAGGGTTGGTTTCGGCGAAATGGTAGTGACTGCCTACCTGGATCGGACGATCGCCGGTGTTCGCGATCGTCAGCCTGGTACGTGGCAGGCCGGCGTTCAGCTCAATGTCGCCATCTCGGGGCAGAAATTCACCGGGAATCATCGCAAACGCTCCCCTATCCGCCCCCCTCGCGCAAGCGAGTGTCCAGCCACTGGAATCCCGCTGGTCGTGGCGATGACGACAACCACTGAACCAATCCGCTCATCGGATCGGCGCGTGCACAGTGACCAGCTTTGTGCCATCGGGGAATGTGGCCTCCACCTGCACGTCATGGATCATCTCTGCCACCCCTTCCATTACTTGCGCGCGCGTCAGCACCTTGCCGCCTGCTTCCATCAGATCCGCGACACTGCGGCCATCGCGCGCACCCTCGACGACGAAATCCGTGATGAGAGCGACAGATTCTGGATGGTTCAACTTGACACCACGCTCGAGGCGGCGGCGCGCGACCATTGCCGCCATGCTGATCAGCAATTTGTCCTTCTCTCGCGGCGTCAGGTTCATTCGTTTCCTCTCAGCACAGCCAGACTCGCGGCGGTGGACGCCCACCGCGCAGAACCAACAACGCATCGACGACCGCAGCCCGCAGCGCCGCCCCGTGCGTGCCCAGAATACGGCCGATCAACACACCGTCCCATGCGCTGACTGCTATGTTCAAGCGGCGCAGCGGCGCGAGCAGCACGTCCGCGTCCGGCGCCACGTAGACGATGGTCGCCAGCGCGCGTGCGGCACCGGCGATGGCCTTCCGCCGGAGCTTCTCGGCGACTTCACCATCCAAACGCATCGCATCATGCAACAACAGGCGTCCGCCGCGACGCAACTCTAATAAATCGCGCAGCGATCCGTGACTAACCGCCTCGCCCATCGCGGCCCGGCCGAACACCAGGCTCTCCACCCCAAGGAACCGCGCGCCTTCCGCAAGCTCGATCTGCAAGCTTCGTCGCACCTTGCAGCAATTAAACAGGATTGTCTCCTGCGGTAGCCATTCGGCTGTACCACCTTCAGCAACAACGACCCGATTACAGACGCGGGACGGACGGCTGCCCGGCAACGCGCGATAGAACCGTTCCGCCGCCTGCGATGCGATCGTTGCACGCGCTCCCGGCCCCACGGTGAAGGCGCTGTCAAGTTCATCACCACCTGCGACACCACCAGAGGTGTTCAGCGTCACCACCGCCAGCCAACCGGCATCGTCGGGTCGCGGAAAGCGCGCCTTCAGACAGCCTGCCTGCCGCAGCCCATCCAACGCTGTGCGCCCGCCAAGCGCACGCACTTCCACGCGAAGTTCCCCGACTGCACGCTGCAGCAGGGGCACATCAGACCGATAGTCGGCGTCGTACATCCGCCTCGTCCAGATCCTCTTGCCGTCCAGACAGAACGATGTTGCCGCGGTCCATCACGGCGATGGTTTGCGCCAAATCACGGGCGAAGTCGAAATATTGTTCGACCAGCAGGATCGCCATCTTACCTTGTGACCGCAACAGCGCGATGATCCGCCCAATGTCCTTGATAATGCTTGGCTGGATGCCCTCGGTCGGCTCGTCCAGCACGAGCAGGCGCGGTTTCATCACGAGCGCGCGCGCAATCGCGAGCTGCTGTTGCTGACCGCCGGACAGGTCGCCGCCACGTCGCCGCATCATCGTCTTCAGTACCGGGAACAATTCGAACACCTCGTCCGGCACGCGGCGTCGGCCATGCGGCAGCACGGCAAACCCCGTCTCAAGATTCTCGCGCACGGTCAGCATGGGGAAAATATCCCGACCCTGCGGCACCCAGGCGATGCCGCGCCGCGCACGATCGTGGATCGCCAGCCGCGTGATATCGGCGCCCTCCCAGCGGATCGCGCCCGCGCTGACCGGATGTGCACCGGTGATTGCGCGCAGCAGGCTGGTCTTGCCCACGCCATTGCGGCCAAGCAGACAGGTAACGGCGCCAACCTGCGCCGTCAAAGAGACTTGGCGCAGCGCAATCGCCGCGCCGTAGTGCAGGTCGACATGATCGACTTCAAGCATCGGTCATCGGCCCAGATACACTTCGATTACCCGCTGATCTTCGCTGACATGGTCGATCGAACCCTCGGACAACACGGCCCCCTCGTGCAGTACCGTCACCTTGACGTCGAGCGCGCGCACGAAGGCCATATCGTGTTCCACCACCACGACGCTGCGGGTGCGGTTGATCTCGCGCAGCAGTTCGGCAGTCTGCTCGGTTTCAGCATCGGTCATACCCGCCACAGGCTCATCCACCAGCAGCAGTTGGGGTTCCTGGGCCAGCAGCATGCCGATCTCCAGCCATTGCTTCTGGCCATGCGACAGGCCTGCCGCCGACTTGGCTCGCTGATCGATCAGCCGCGTGGTGACCAAGATCTCTTCGATGCGTTCCCGCTCTGGGCCGGTCTCGCGCGCCCGCAGCGTAAAGCGAGGCCTGCGATCCTCCGCCAGCGACAGCAGCAGGTTGTCCCACACCGTGTGGGACTCGAACACCGTTGGCTTCTGAAACTTACGGCCGATACCAAGCGACGCAATGGCTGGCTCATCGAGGCGCGTAAGGTCGGTGTCGCGACCGAACACCACCTTGCCCGCATCCGGCCGCGTCTTCCCGGTGATCACGTCCATCATCGTGGTCTTGCCGGCGCCATTCGGACCGATCACCGCTCGCATCTCGCCCGCCTCCAGCACGAGAGACAGCGAGTTCAACGCGCGGAAACCGTCGAAGCTGACGGTGACACCGTCGAGATACAGCAATGTATCGTGCAGTTCAGCGCTGACGCCGCTCATCCGATAGCCTCACGTGCTGCCTCAGGCACCACGGGCACGGGATCGGTCGCGACAATCCGTTCCCGGCGGGAGAACAGGCCGACGATACCGCGTGGCAGCAGCAGCGTGACGAAGATGAAGATCGCTCCCAAGGCATACAGCCATAGCGACGGGATCGCGCTGGTGAAATAGGTCTTGCCGAAATTCACCAGCACCGCACCGAGGATCGCACCGGACAGCGTGCCGCGGCCACCGACCGCGACCCAGATCACCGCCTCGATCGAATTGGCGGGCGAAAATTCCGAGGGATTGATAATGCCCACCTGCGGCACATAGAGCGCACCACCGATTCCCGCCATGACCGCTGACACAACCCAGACCACCAGCTTGTATGACTCCGGCCGATAGCCAAGGAACCGCGTGCGCGCTTCGCTGTCACGCACCGCGACCAGCACCTTGCCGAAGCGCGAGTTGACCAGCCAGCGCGCGGCCAGGAACTGTGCGCAGAGAAACGCCGCGGTGATGATCAGCAGCGCGCAGCGCGTCGTCTCGGCCTGCACGGGAAACCCAAGGATGTCCTTGAAATCGGTCATCCCATTGTTGCCGCCGAACCCCATGTCGTTGCGAAAGAATGCCAACAACAGTGCGTAGGTCAACGCCTGAGTGATGATCGACAGATAAACACCGGTGACGCGCGAACGGAAGGCAAGCCAGCCGAACACCAGCGCAAGCAGCCCTGGCACCAGTACCACCATCAGCGCAGCGAAGCCGAACCACTCGAAGCCGTGCCAGTACCAAGGCAGTTCGTGCCAACCGAGAAAGACCATGAAGTCGGGCAGATTCGCGTTGCTGTAGACGCCGCGCGCGCCGATCTGCCGCATCAAGTACATGCCCATGGCGTAGCCGCCGAGAGCAAAGAACGCCGCATGACCGAGCGAGAGAATGCCAGCGAAACCCCAAACCAGGTCGAGCGCCAGGGCAAGCATGGCGTAGCAGAGATACTTGCCGACCAGCGCGACAGTGTAGGTGGGCACATGATAAGCGGCAGTCGGTGCGGTAGCCAGGTTCAGCACCGCAAGCGATACCGCGCCGCCCAGCACGATAAGCAGAGTGAGCCACGTCGCGCGGTTGAGGATCATCATCGCAGGACCCTCCCCCTCCCCTTGCGGGAGGGGGGCGGGGGGAGGGGGACATACCTCATGCCTCGGCCGCGCGCCCTTTCAGCGGGAACATTCCCCGCGGGCGCCGCTGGATGAACAGGATCAGCATCACCAGCACGACGATCTTGCCCAGAACTGCCCCGGCCACCGGCTCGAGGAACTTGTTGACGATGCCCAGCGTCAGTGCACCCATGACCGTGCCCCAAAGATTGCCGACCCCGCCAAACACCACCACCATGAAGCTGTCGATGATGTAGCCCTGTCCCAGGTTCGGTGAGACATTGTCGATCTGGCTCAGCGCCACACCTGCAATTCCCGCAACGCCCGAGCCCAGCCCGAAGGTCAACGCGTCGATCCATGGCGTGCGGATCCCCATCGCCGCTGCCATCTGTCGGTTCTGTGTGACCGCGCGCATCGCGAGCCCCAGCGAGGTGAACCGCAAAGCCGCCATCAGCGCCGCCAGAACAAAAAACGCAAAGATGATGATGTATAGGCGATTATACGTTATCGTCAGGCCGCCGAGCTGCGTTGCACCGCTCATCCAATCGGGCGTGCTGACGTCACGATTGTTCGGACCGAACAGCGAACGCACAGCCTGTTGCAGGATCAGCGACAGTCCCCAGGTCGCTAGCAATGTCTCGAGTGCTCGCCCGTACAGCCAGCGGATCAGTGTTCGCTCGATCACGATGCCGATCAGCCCGGCGACGATGAACGCAAGCGGCACCGCGACGAGAAGGCTGGCACCAAACAGCCCGGGCACATTATCGCGAATCACCTGCTGCACGATGAAGGTGACATAGGCGCCGATCATCACCATCTCGCCATGCGCCATATTGATAACGCCCATGACGCCGAAGGTGATCGCCAACCCTGCCGCGGCCAGCAACAGCACCGAGCCGAGCGACAGGCCGTAATAGACGCTTTGCAGAATGCTCCACAGCTGCAGATCCCAGTCGATCGCCTTGACCGCCGCGGTGGCAGCGGCGGCGACGGCAGGTGCCTGCCCCGACAGCGATGCGAGCAGGCTCCTGCTGTCGATATCGCCACGCTGCCGCAGCACCGCGACGGCGTCCAAACGATCCGGTTCGCTGCTGCCGCCTGCAAACAGCAGCGCCGCTGCGCGTGCCTGCTCCATGCGAAGTTTGACGGTGGCATCGCTTTCACGCGACAGCGCGCGCTCTACTGCTGGCAGAGCTGCCGGATCATGCGAATGGAACACAGCTTCGGCCGCATCGAGTCGCATCCCTGCGTCCGGCGACAGCAACCGCAGGCTGCCAAGTGCCGCATCGAGCTCGGCGCGCACGGCGTTGTTCAAGCGCACCTGTTTCGGGCTGCTTGCCACGATATCGGGTGCCGGCTCGCCCGTCGCCGCGTCGACGAACGAGCCACCGTCGGTCTTGATGAACAACGCCTTGTCGCTGCTGCGCGCAAACAGCCGGCTCCCCTGCAACGCCGTGAGAATGGCGGCGGCCTGCGGATGTCCGGACACCGCCAGCTTGCTGACACCCTGGCGGATCGTCTCGAAGCTCGGTGAAGACAGTGCAGCAAGCGCCTCATCGGCGGACTGCGCACGACCGGCTGATGGCAGCACCGCCAATGAAGCCACCAACAGCAGCCAAGCGATAAGCTTCATAACCGCGCCTTGAGATAGACGTGGGGTGGCCTGGGGAGGAAACAGGCCACCCCCTGGGAGTGGTCGGCTCAGGCGATCACGCCTTTTTGCCGCCACCTGCTCCGCACTTGCCGGTCTTGACGTTGAACGCACCGCAGGAGAGCGGTGCACGCCAATCTCCAATCAGGTCCTTGGTATCTTCCACGTATGGCGACCATTCCTGCGCCACCACAAGACCGGGCGTTTGCCAGACGGTGTTGAATTGGCCGTCCCCCTGCACTTCGCCGATCAGCACCGGCTTGGTGATGTGATGGTTCGGCATCATGGTCGAGTAACCGCCCGACAGGTTCGGCACCGAAACGCCGGTCAACGCGTCGATCACAGCGTCCGGCGCCGTGGTTCCCGCTTTTTGCACGCCCTCGATCCACATGTTGAAGCCGATGAAGTGCGCCTCCATCGGGTCATTGGTGGTGCGCTTCGGGTTCTTGATGAACGTGTTCCAGGCGTCGATGAAGGCCTTGTTGTCTGCGTTGTCGACACTTTCAAAATAGTTCCACGCCGCCAGGTGTCCGACCAGCGGCTTGGTGTCGATGCCGGCCAGCTCTTCCTCGCCGACGCTGAATGCTATCACCGGGATATCGGTCGCCTTGATGCCCTGGTTTCCCAGCTCCTTATAGAACGGCACATTGGCATCGCCGTTGATAGTGGAGACCACGGCGGTCTTCTTGCCGGCAGAACCGAACTTCTTGATCGAGGCGACGATGTTCTGCCAATCCGAATGACCGAACGGCGTATAGTTGATCATGATGTCGTCGGCGGGTACGCCCTTCAGCTTCAGATAAGCTTCCAGGATCTGATTGGTCGTGCGCGGATACACGTAGTCAGTACCGGCCAGAACCCAGCGCTTGGTCTTCACCTCGTTCATCAGATAATCGACCGCCGGGATAGCCTGCTGATTAGGTGCAGCGCCGGTATAGAACACGTTGCGGCTGCACTCCTGACCTTCGTACTGCACCGGATAGAACAGGATGCCGTTGAGTTCCTCGAAAACGGGCAGCACCGACTTGCGCGACACCGAAGTCCAGCAGCCGAACACCGCCGCGCACTTGTCCACCGATAGCAGGCCGCGCGCCTTCTCGGCGAACAGCGGCCAGTTGGAGGCGGGATCCACCACCACGGGCTCCAGCTTACGTCCGAGCACGCCGCCCTTCGCATTCTGCTGCTCGATCAGCATCAGCATGACGTCTTTCAGGGTGGTCTCGCTGATCGCCATCGTGCCCGAAAGCGAATGCAGGATGCCGACCTTGATAACTCCGCTTCCCTGCGCCGCGGCCGACCGGAAAGCCGCGCTGCCTCCCATGACCACGGCCGTCGCGGCGCCAGCGGCGAGCCCGCCGAACTGACGCCGGGTCAGCCTGGGCGTCGATGAAGCCATAGTCTTATCCCCCTTGCGGTTCTTCCAGGAACTAAGGGGAGTGCAACGACCGTGCCATCGTGTAGCACGGCCGACCGCGCCGCATGGGCCCGAACAATTGCAGTTTAAAAAGGCAACGATGCCACTCGTGACCAAAAACTAGGCGCTCTTGCCGAACGCCTCGGTCTGGGGTCGGATGCCACCATACTGATTGGGAGTTGCGTCCATGATCCACGCCGTTGCCATCATCACCGCCAAAGCGGGCATGCGGGAAGCGATCCTGAAGGAGTTCCGGGCGAACGTGCCGGCAGTGCACGCCGAGAAC
>JBKPSV010000002.1:0-7319 GCA_046735215.1 Pseudomonadota bacterium
CCGTAGTGAGCGACAGCGTGATCGGCATGCGGTCGAGGATCAGCTCGGTGACCGGCCGCCCGCTGGTGAACGACATGCCCAGATCACCACCGACAACCCGCACCAGCCAATGCCAAAACTGCACCAGGAATGGCTGGTCCAACCCAAGCCGATGGCGTGCTTCCTCGATCGCCGCCATCGAAGCGTTCTCTCCGGCGACAACTGCGGCGGGATCGCCCGGCGTGAGATGAATCAACAGGAAGGTGATGAGCCCGACCAACACCAGCATCGGCACCGTCGAGACTATCCGTCGGCCGATATAGGCGAGGGCATTCATGCTTTCTGCATCACTTGCAATTTGCCGCTAGTCGGACGTCGTTGATGCGATCGTTGCCGGTCGGCAAATAGGGCGGAATGCCGCTGATGCACCCTGGCTTGTAAGCATAGACATTGGATCGCGTCATCAACCCGAAATGCGACACCTGCTCGGTGGTCAGACGGGCGAGCTGACGCAGCACCACCATGCGGGCAGGGTCAGCGGGATCAAGCTTGCGCGCCTTGTCTATCAGCACATCGATCTCCGGCACTGCCGCGTCGCCGGCGTTCACGGAGCCCCCTGTGCCGGTGACCTCCTGAAATGCTTGCAGCGGATCAGGTCGGCCGCCCCAACGAGCCATCATGATGTCGCCGCGCGTGGGCGGGCGGCGGAACGTCACGAACTGCGAAGGATCAACGATGTCGAATTTGATACGGATGCCGACCTCGCCCAGCATCGATTGCATTGCCTCGGCGATCAGCTTGTACTCGGTGGTGTTGAGCAGCACCCAGGTGACATCGACCCCATTGGGATAACCGGCCTCGGCAAGCAGCTTCTTCGCCTTGGCCTGATCAAATGGATAGATCTCATCCAGCGCCTTGTCGTACATCGGCGACGTACTGGCGAACAACTGCGCAGTTGGCTTGCTGGCACCAAACCCCAACGCATCCGCCACCGCCTGACGATCCATCGCGTGCATAAATGCCTGGCGCACCTTGAGCTTGCCGATATTGTCGCGCTTGACGTTCAGGTAGAAGTCCCAGGTGCTGTTCTTCTCGTTGATCTGCACAGTGAAGCCGGCGGCCTTTGCTTCAGCGATCTGGCGCGGGTCGATCAACGCCAGATTGGCTTGGCCGGAACGCAAGGCATTCAGCCGCGCCCGGCCATCGGAGACGAAGTGGTGCTCGATGGTGGCGGGCCGGCCGGTCGCACCTGCCCAATAGGCGACAAATCGGTCCATGATCGTGCGCACATTCGACTCGAAGGAGCGGACGCGGAACGGCCCTGCGCCGACCGGCTTCAACGTCGCGCCGAACGCTCCCTCGGTCAGCGACGCCGGGCTGATCATCATCCCCGCCTGGCTGCCGAGGAGAAACGGCATCTGGCCGTTGGGCCCCTTCAGTTTCAACCTGACCACGTCCTCGCCTTCGAGCTCGACTGCGGCGATCGCGTTCATCGTCTCCGATGTGGCAAATCCCGCGCGCGTGCCCAGCGCGATGGAACGTTCGAAGTTGCGTGCTACCGCAGCGGCATTGAAAGTGGTCCCGTCGTGAAACGTCACGCCGGAGCGCAGTTTCAGGGTGATCTCCGTCAGCTCCGCATTGTATTTCCAGGATTCGGCCAGTCCTGGCCGTGGATCGCCAGCTTCATCCAGCCGGATCAGCGAATCGTAGATCGCCATCAGCGGCCCCTGAGCGAAGCTGCTGTTGTTCTGCGGTTCCTGCGGATCAACCGTCTGGTTGCTTACCGCATCGAAGTAGACGACGGTGCCACGCGTTGACACCTGCGCCGCGACTGCACTGACAAACAATGCCGCGACAGCACACCCAGCCGATAGCCGAAATAGCCACCGCCGCATGTTCTCCCTTATTTGCATGTTCCCGTGATCTTCACGTCGTTGATGCGGTCGTTGCCTGTCGCCAGGTAGGGCGGCAGGTTGTGGATGCAGCCGGGCCGGTAGGCATAGACCGCGGATCGTGTCATCAGTGAGATGTGCGACACCTGCTCGGTCGTGACGCGCGCAAGTCGGTGCAACACCTCAAGCCGCCGCGGATCACTCGGGACCATCCCGCGCGCCTTGTCGATCAGCACGTCGATCTCAGGCACCGCGGCGCCCCATGGCACGGCCGTGCTGCCGGAGCTTTCCTGGAATGTCTGCAACGGATCAGGCCGCCCGCCCCAGCGCACCATCAGGACGTCCCCACGCTGCGGCGGACGTCGGAACGTGTAGTACTGCGACACGTCAACGATATCGAATTTGATCCGGATGCCCACATCGCCGAGCATCGACTGCACCGCCTCGCCGATCTGCTTGTACTCGTTGGTGTTGAGTAGCAGCCAGGTTACGTCGACGCCCTTCGGGTAGCCCGCCTCGACGACCAGCTTGCGCGCCTTGTCCGGATCGAACGGATACAGGTCATCCAGTTCCTTGACGTAGGCGGGCGACGTCGCAGCGAACAGTTGTAGCGTAGGACGGCTCGCGCCGAAGCCCAGCGCATCGGACAGCGCCCGCCGATCGATCGCATGCGTCATCGCCTGCCGCAGCTTCAACTTGCCAACCGTCTCGCGTGAGAAATTGGTCTGCACCTCCCAGGTGCTGTTCTTCTCGTTGACCTGCACGGTGAAACCAGCCGCTTTTGCTTCGGCAATCTGCCGCGCCTCAATCAGTGCGAGATTGGCCTGGCCCGAGCGCACCGCGTTCAGCCGGGCGCGTGCTTCAGGGACGAAATGGTGTTCAAATGCTGCGGGCCGCCCCTCGATTCCGCCCCAATACGCGTCGTTGCGTACGGTCAGTGTGCGTACGTTGGATTCAAATGCTCGCACACGGAATGGGCCGGCACCGATCGGCCGGAGAGTGGCGCCAAACGCATTGTCGGCCAGCGCAGCAGGGCTGATCATCATACCGGCTTGAAACCCGAGGAGGTAAGGCATCTGTCCGCTGGGGGCCTTCAGCCTGATACGCACGGTGTCCTCGCCCTCGGTTTCCACTGCGGCGATCTGGCTCATGGTCTCAATCGTGGCAGCACCGGCGCGATTGCCCAGCGCGGCCGAGCGCTCCAAATTGACCGCCACCGCTGCGGCATCGAGTTTCGCGCCGTCGTGGAACGTCACGCCCGGCCGCAGCTTCATGGTGAAGACGGTGAGGTCGTCGTTGTAGCTCCAGGACTGCGCGAGACCCGGCTGCGGATTGCCCGCTGGGTCGAGCTGCACCAGAGCTTCGTACACCGCCATCAGCACGCCCTGGGCGAAGCTGCTGTTGTTCTGCGGCTCCTGAGGGTCGAGCGTCTGGTTGCTGACTGCATCGAAGTAGATCAGCGTCGCATTGGGGTTGGCATCCGCCCGCGCTGCCGTGGCCAGGCCGACTGATAGCCCGGCAGCAATGCAAATGGTGCGGATCATTTGCACTTTTCGCCGACCTTCACATCGTTGAAGCGATCGTCACCGATCGACAGGAATGGCGTAAGCCCAATGATGCAACCTGGTCGATAGGCGTACACGTTGGAGCGGGTCATCAGCGGCATGTTCGCGGCATACTCGACGCCGAGTTTGCCGATCTGGCGTAGCACCGGCAGTCGCTCCGGATCGTCCGGCAGCATGCCGCGCGCCTTGGCGATCAGCACATCGATCTCGGGATTGGCAACACCGACAGGATTATAGGTCGCACCGGTCGCGATCAGTTCCTGGAAGGTATTCAGCGGATCGGCGCGTCCTCCCCACCGGGCCATCAGATAATCGCCGCGATAGGGCGGACGGCGGAATAGGTTGAACTGTGAGGCATCCACCACATCGAATTTCACGCGGATATCGGACTCAGCCAGCATCGCCTGCAGAGCCTCGCCGAGTTGCTTGTACTCAGTGGTGTTCAGCAGCAACTGCGTGATGTCGATGCCGTCCTTGTAACCGGCCTCCGCGAGCAGCGCCTTCGCCTTCTTCTGGTCGAACGGATACAGTAGCTCAAGCGTCGGGTCATAGACCGGCGAGCTCTGGGCGAAGAACTGCACCGTCGGTTTGCCGCTGCCGAAGCTCAGCGCCTCTGCCAACGCAGCACGGTCAACGGCGTGCATGAACGCCCGGCGCACCTTGAGGTCGTTGAGCGGCGCCCGCGACAGATTCACATAGATGTCCCAGACGCCGTTCTTTTCGTTGACCTGCACGGTCAGCCCGGCGCCCTTGGCCTCTGGTATCTGGCGTGGATCTATCAGCACCACGTTGGCCTGACCTGAACGCAGCGCATTCAGCCGCGCGCGACCATCCGGCACGTAGTGATGCTCGAAGCCGGCCGGCCGGTCCTGCCGGCCAGCCCAGTAGTCGTCGTTCCGCGTCATGACGGTCTTGACGTTAGACTCGAACGACTTCAATCGATACGGACCTGCGCCGATAGCCTTGAAGGTCGCACCGAACATATCGCCGCTCAGTGAGGCAGGGCTGGCGATCATGCCGGCAATGCCGCCCAGGAAGTACGGCAGCTGTCCGCTTGGCCCCTTGAGATTCAGCTTCACTTCATAGGGTCCGGTGACCTCGACATTGTCGATCATCTTGATCGACTCGATCATTGTGCCACTGGCCCTGCTGCCTAGAGTCAGGCTGCGCTGCAGGTTCTGTTTTACGACGTCGGCAGTCAGTTCTGATCCATCGTGGAACTTCACGCCACGCCGCAGAGCCAGCGTGAATGACGTGAGATCGGGACTGGCCTTCCACGACTCGGCCAATCCCGGCTTCGGCGTTCCGGCGTCGTCCAGCCGCACCAGCGTATCGTACAGCGCCAGCAGCACCTCCTGTGAGAAGCTGCTGCCACTTTGTGGCTCGGCCGGATCCAGCGTTTCATTGCCGACCGCGTCATAGTAGACGATCGTCGCGTTTGGATTGCCCTCCGCCAGCGTGATGGTGGGGGTGAGCGCTACTGCCGCCGCGAGCACCCAGTCTCGTATGCCGCGCATCATTTGCACCCCCGGGCAATCTGTACATCGTTGAACCTGTCGTCGCCCGACGGCAGATATGGCTCGAGGTTCATGATGCAACCTGGCTTTGAAGCATAGAGATTGGCGCGCGTGATGATAGGAATTGTCGCCGCCGTCTCGGAAATCTCCCGCGCCAGCTCGCGCATCACCTCGAGACGCTTGGGATCGCTCGCGGCAAGTTGGCGCGCGTGGTTCAGCAGCTCATCAATGCGCGGGTTGGCCGAACCGCCTGGCGCATAGGAACCGCCGGTCCCTACCAGCTCATACACCGTCTGGATTGGATCGCTGCGACCGCCATACCGCGCCATCAGGATGTCGCCACGTGGCGGCGGCTTGAAAAACAGCGGGAACTGCGAGACGTCCACCACATCGAACTTCAACCGAATTCCCACCTCGGCCAGATTGGCCTGCAGCGCCTCGGCCAGCCGTTTATATTCGCTGTTGTTCAGCAGCAGATGTTGTAGTTCGAAGCCATCCTTGAAACCTGCCTCCGCCAGCAGAGCTTTAGCCTTGTCCTGGTCGAAGGGATAGCGGTCGTCGAGCTCCTTCACGTAAAATGGCGATTTGCTTGCCCATAGTTGTTCCGTTGCGTGCGCGCTGCCGTTGGTCAGAGCTTCGGCCAGTCCCTGCCGGTCAATCGCATGCATGATCGCCCGGCGAACGCGGATGTCGCCGAGTGGACCTTTTGCCAGATTGGGATAGATTACCCAGTAGGCGTTCTTCTCGACGATCTGGATAGCGAGGCCGGCGCTCTTGGCTTCGGGGATCTGCTGCGCATCGATCAAGGCGATGTTCGCCTGACCCGAGCGCAACGCATTCAGGCGCGCCCGACCGTCCGGCACGTAGTGATGTTCAAACCCTGCTGGCCGGTGCTTGCTGCCGCCCCAATACGCGTCGTTGCGTGCAGTGATGGTCTTGACGTTGGCTTCGAACGCTTTGAGTTTATAGGGACCGGTGCCGATGGCTGTTAGGTTGCCGCCAAATGCACCGTCCTTGATCGCCGCCGGGCTGATCATCATGCCGGGTGTGCTCCCCAGCCAATATTCAATTTGACCACTCGGCGCCTTTAGCTTCAGCTTCACCACGTCGTCGCCGTGAAACTCCAGCGCGGAAATCAGACTGAAGGTCTCGGAAACCGTGTTGCCGGCGCGACGACCAAGTGATGTACTGCGCTCAAAGTTGCGCTTGACCGCCTCTGCATTGAATGGCGTGCCGTCATGAAAAGTCGCGCCATGCCGTAACTTCAGCGTGAGTTCGGTGAGGTTTTCGTTGCGCGTCCAGGACTCAGCTAGGCCGGGCGCCGGTACTCCGGCATCGTCCAGGCGTATGAGCGGATCGTAGATCGCCAGCAACGCCTCGTGTGAGTAACTGCTGTTGTTCTGCGGCTCGGTCGGATCGAGCGTCTCATTCCCCGCCATGTCGTAATAGACCAGCGTGGCATTAGGATTCGGCTCCACTTCCGCGGTCGCCGCCGCGGAGGCCATGATGGTCAAACCTGCTGTCAGCAGCGCAAAGGCTGCCGCCTGGTGCCTGGGTGCGGTTTGCACGGTATTTGCCTCTTGTCTCACGGGTTGCGCGGCGTCGTGCCCGCGCAGCAGTTGCGCCTTTGCGGGTGAATTTGACTTATGCCGGTCCGGACGATCGCAGCCCCCCTCAGGTCGTATCGCGGCCTAGGTTGCAGGGCCGTTTTTGTACCGACAAGCATGACGCCGCCCGAGGAGCCTGTCCATCAGGTAACATTGGATGGTCGCTCCGGCCTGCTTTCAGCCAGGATGAGAGCGGTGCGCATCTCTCCGACTGGCAAATGTTGACGGACTGCCCCCCTGAAAGGGAGCACCCCGCAGCTACAACACGCTGCCGTCGATCATCACCTCGAGGAGCAGCGGCTCACGCGCCGCAAGCGCTTCTGCATAAGCAGTCCTGAATGCAGCTGGTGTTTCGACGCGCTGACCCTTCACGCCGACCGAGCGAGCCAGCGCTGCAAACTCGATCATGGGATCGACAAAATCCATTCCGATGAAGCGATCGGTGCCATGAAACAGCTTTAGCCTCTGCTTGATGATCCGGTATCCACCGTTGTTGAACACAATAAAGGTGATCGGCAACTTCTGGTGAGCAGCGGTCCACAGTGCCTGGATTGAGTACATCGCGCTTCCATCGCCTAGCAAGGCCACTACTTTGCGGGCGGGCTGCGCAAGCTGAATGCCCACCGCCGCGGCGATGCCCCAGCCGATACCGCCGCTGACATTGCCGAAATACGCGTAGCGATCGCGGATGGGCAGAAAGGCCGCAAGACTCGCCGCGGTGGTCAAGGCTTCGTCCACGACGATGGCATTCTTTGGAAG
>JBKPSV010000003.1:0-18740 GCA_046735215.1 Pseudomonadota bacterium
GTCCAGGACAATCTGGTCCGGCGCGGCGTCGCACTGATGACCGACGTGGATCATCTGGTGCATGTGTCGGGTCACCCGGCGCGGGACGAACTGCGGCGGCTATACCGTCTGGTGAAGCCGCGCTACGCGGTTCCGACCCACGGCGAATGGCGGCACTTGTCCGCGCACGCTGCGCTGGCGCAGGAGGCGGGCGCGAAGCCGATCCTGCTGGAGGACGGCGACATATTAAACCTCGCGCCGGGAACGGTTCAGGTTGTGGACAGTGCTCCGGTAGACAAGCTCGTGCTGGATGGGACACGCCTGACGCCACTCGGTGGCGGTGTCATGTCCGCGCGCCGTCGGATGTTGTTCAATGGCGTGGTGCTGGCCAGCCTGGCCGTCGATACGCATGGCAGACTGCGCGGCCAGCCTCGCATCTCTGCCCCGGGGCTGTTCGACCAGGATGATCCTGAAATGGATCGGGTGAGAGACGAGTTCACCGACGCCGTTGAAGAGCTTCCTGCATCTTTGGGCCGTGACGAAGCCGCATTTCTCGATGCCGCGCGATCGGCATTGCGTCGCGCCCTTGGGCGTCGATTGCACAAGCGCCCAGTGGTCGACGTCCACGTGCTGCGGGTATGAACTGGTTTACCGGTCTCGTCCTGTACGTGCTGATCTGGTGGACGGTGCTGTTTGCCGTCTTGCCGATCGGCACACGCCCGGTCCACGATCCTGATCAGCAGACAGGCTGGCGTGGCGCGCCGGAGCATCCGCGGCTAGGAATGAAAGTGATCCTGACGACTTTGGTCGCCGGTGTGGTGTGGTTTGGCGCGTGGTTGCTGATCACCAGCCCGTATGTGAGCTTCCGCCACGGATGGTTCGCAGCACCTCCGGATTGACGCCAGCCAGCACGGCGGGGAAGGCGCCGCGTCCTCCTACCAGCCGTGTGGCGGCGTTTCCTCCCCAAACTTGGCCCAAGCCCTCGGCTCCCTGGACCGACGTCTTGTTAACGCTTCATACACGAAAAGTCACCATTTTTTGTGCGCCCGCTGCGCGCAAAAATGGCGGTTTGTTTCACGCAGGGCATTGTGCATCGCACAAATATTTTTGACTTCAGCAACGGTCGAGCACTGGCGGGCGCAGCCCGTGGCAGCTAGGGTCGCGCCGTAACCCTAAGCATGGACCCGCTAT
This sequence comes from Pseudomonadota bacterium, assembly GCA_046735215.1. Classification (GTDB taxonomy): domain Bacteria; phylum Pseudomonadota; class Alphaproteobacteria; order Acetobacterales; family Acetobacteraceae; genus JAMXLO01. The sequence goes on from JBKPSV010000003.1 coordinate 1,171, forward strand.
CGATGCGTCTGTCCCGTAGCTTCATTCCCACCATGAAGGAGACGCCGGCCGAGGCGCAGATCGCGTCGCATCGACTGATGCTGCGCGCCGGCCTGGTGCGGCAGACGTCCGCCGGTATCTATGCCTGGCTGCCGCTCGGCTACCGCGTGCTTCGGAACATCGAGCGCATCGTGCGCGAGGAACAGAACGCCGCGGGGGCGCAGGAAGTGCTGATGCCGACGATCCAGCCGGCAGAGCTGTGGCGGGAGAGTGGACGCTACGACGATTACGGCAAGGAGATGCTGCGGATCCGTGATCGCCATGAGCGTGACATGCTGTACGGACCCACCAATGAGGAGGTGATCACCGATCTGTTCCGCCAGTCGGTGCACTCGTATCGTGAGCTGCCGCAGATACTGTATCATATACAGTGGAAATTCCGCGACGAAGTGAGGCCACGGTTTGGCGTCATGCGAGGACGCGAGTTCCTGATGAAGGACGCCTATTCGTTTGACCTCGATTATGCCGGCGCAGTGGTCAGTTATCGTACCATGATGCTGGCTTATATGCGGACATTCCAGCGCATGGGGCTGAAGGCAATTCCGATGGAAGCGGAAAGCGGCCCGATCGGCGGCGATCTCAGCCACGAGTTCATCATTTTAGCGCCAACCGGCGAGAGCCAAGTGTATTACGATTCCGGCTTCGAAGATATCGACTGGGTAAACGCCAGATACGACTATAATGCACATGATCTTCAGGCATTCTTCGATCTGATGACATCGATGTATGCCGCGACGGATGAAAAGCACGATCCGGCAAAGTGGGACAAGGTCGAGATGACGCGGCGACGTGAGGGCCGTGGCATCGAAGTGGGTCATATCTTTTACTTTGGCCCAAAGTACACGCGGGCTATGAACACCACTGTGGCCGGAGCGGATGGCAAGCACGTGCATCCCGAAATGGGCAGCTACGGCGTGGGTATCTCCCGACTGGTCGGCGCTGTGATAGAGGCAAGCCACGACGACGCCGGTATCATCTGGCCCGACAGTATTGCACCGTTCAAAGCCGCGATTCTCAATCTTCGCCGTGGCGATTCTGCCTGCGATACAATGTGCGAATCGCTATACGCCAAGGTTGGTCGAACAGCGCTGTACGATGACAGAGACGCGCGAGCGGGAGAGAAATTTGCCGACGCCGACCTGATGGGCCATCCCTGGCAGATCATCGTCGGACCACGTGGCGCGGCAGCCGGGAAGGTAGAATTGAAGCGACGCGCTACCGGTGAGCGCCGTGAAGTATCACCTGCCGACGCGCTGAATATCGTGGCGGATCGTCGCGAGAACGAGGGCTTAATGGCTGGATCTCCGCTGGCACGAGGCTGACAGGGGTCTCATGTTCGGACCCTTCGAACGCGCGGTTGCCGGCCGCTATCTGCGTGCCCGCCGTGGCGAACGCTTCGTCTCGGTCATTGCCATTTTCTCGCTGGTCGGCATCGCGCTGGGTGTTGCCACGCTGATCATCGTGATGAGCGTGATGGGTGGCTTCAAGGTGGACCTGCTCTCCCGCATCCTTGGCTTCAACGGCGATCTTGGCGTCTATGGTCCGGCTGGCCAACTGGTCAAGTACGACGAGTTAGCCGCGCGCATTCGCAAGACTCCGGACGTCGTCTCGGCGATTCCTGTCGTCGATGGCCAGGTATTGTTGAGCGGTGACCAGGGCCAGTCGTCGGGCGGCTTCGTGCGTGGCATCCGTCAGGATGACCTGAAGTCGCTGCACGCGGTCAGCGACCATATCCTGGCCGGTAACCTCGACAACTTCCAGGGTGACGATGCCATTGCCGTCGGTGTTGGCCTGGCGCGGCGCTTTGCCCTGCGTGTCGGTTCACAGCTGACGCTGATCTCGCCGCAAGGGGCAGCGACGGCATTCGGCACCGTCCCACGCATCCGTGCCTATAATGTCGTGGCGATCTTCCAGGTCGGCGAGAACGAGTACGACAGTGCCTACGTATTTCTGCCGCTGCAGGCAGCGCAGACCTATTTCCAGAAACCAGACTCGGTCACGCAGATCGAGGTGAGCCTCAAGGACCACGACGACGTCTTCTCGGTACATCGTACCCTTTTCACTGCATTACGCTCGGATAATGTGCAGATCATCGATTGGACCCAGAGCAACAACAGCTTTTTTGCCGCCGTTCAGGTGGAACAGAATGTGATGTTCCTGATCCTGACGCTGATTATCCTGGTTGCCGCTTTCAACGTCATCAGCTCGCTGATCATGATGGTGAAGGACAAGACGCGCGATATTGCGGTTTTGCGCACGCTCGGTGCCGGCCGCAGCGCAGTCATGCGGATCTTCCTGATGTGTGGTGCCTCGGTCGGCTTCACTGGTACGTTGCTCGGCTTCATCATCGGCGTCCTGTTCTGCTGGAACATCGACACCATCCAGCATTGGGTGGAGGCGATCACCGGCACCTCGGTGTTCAATCCCGAGGTCTATTACCTCACACACCTGCCGGCGCGCCTCGACTGGCGCGAAGTGACTCAGGTGGTGGCGATGGCGCTGGTGTTGTCGCTACTGGCAACGCTGTATCCAAGCTGGCGTGCCGCCCGCACCGACCCGGTTGAGGCGCTGCGGCATGAGTAGTCCTCTTGTTCTGCGCGACGTGCGGAGAACATATCGCACCGAGGCTGGAGAACTGTCGGTGCTTCGGGGTGCCGATCTTGCGCTGCGTGGCGGCGAAATCGTCGCCCTTGTGGCGCCATCCGGCGCCGGCAAATCGACGCTGCTGCATCTCGCGGGCCTCTTGGAAATGCCGGATGGCGGTTCGGTATTTGTCGATGGCGTCGATGCCGGTGCTTTGCCCGACGCAGCGCGCACTGCCATCCGCCGCGATATGATCGGCTTTGTCTACCAGTTCCACCATCTGCTCGGGGAATTCACCGCGGTGGAAAACGTCGTGCTGCCGCAGATGATCGCCGGGAAGTCACGCAAGGCCGCGGCGGAACGCGCCATGGCGCTGCTGTCTTCGTTCGGACTGGCGCCGCGGTCGGGGCACCTGCCAGGGAAGCTGTCCGGCGGTGAGCAGCAACGAGTGGCAATCGCCCGCGCGCTCGCCAATGCGCCGCACGTGTTATTGGCCGACGAACCCACGGGTAATCTGGATGTTGATACCGCCGGCGTGGTGTTTGAGCAATTGCTCTCAACGGTGCGACGGGAGAATCTGGCGGCGCTGATTGCCACGCACAATCCCGATCTGGCTGCCCGGATGGACCGCACGGTGACTCTGCGCGAGGGGAAGGTGGTCGCGCTATAGCCGAGCGCTGGGAGGAGGCAACAACCATGTCCGGTTATCCGGTTTCCGACCTCGATCCGTTTTCCGCCGAATATTTCGCCGACCCATATCCTGCCCAGAATGCGTTGCGCGATGCCGGCCCAGTCGTGCGGCTAACCCGCTACAACGTCTGGGCAGTAGCGCGCTATCAGGAGGTCTGCGAAGTGCTCAACGATTGGCGCACTTACTCCTCGGCGCGCGGCGTAGGTCTGGCTGACTTCAAGAAGGAGAAGCCGTGGCGCGTGCCGAGCCTTCTGCTGGAGGCGGATCCGCCATTTCACGACCGCACCCGCAAGGTGCTGGACGAGGTGCTGTCGCCAGCCGCGGTGCGTGCCCTCCGTGCGCGCTTCGCTGCCGCTGCGGATCAGCTGATGGACAATCTGCTTGTGCGCGGCAGCTTCGATGCGGTGACGGAGCTTGCCGAGGCATATCCGCTCGAGGTGTTTCCCGATGCGGTCGGGATGCCGCGCGAAGATCGGCGCCATCTGCTGCCTTATGGCAATATGGCGTTCAACGCGTTCGGTCCGCGCAACGCGTATTTTGAAGCGGCGATGCGTGATGCCGCGCCGGTGCTGGCCTGGGTGCAGGCGCAAACAAGGCGCGACGCGCTGAGCCCGGGCGGCTTCGGTGCGGCGGTTTATGAAAAGGCCGATGCCGGTCAATTGACTCAGGACGAAGCGGGCCTTGTCGTTCGCTCCATCCTGACGGCCGGCGTGGACACCACAGTCAGCGGCATCGGCGCCGCAGTGTACTGCCTGGCACGCTTCCCGGATCAGTTCCGCAAGCTACGCAACAATCCCAACCTGGCGCGAGGCGCATTCGAAGAGGCGATACGGTTCGAAAGCCCGGTGCAGACCTTCTTCCGCACCGCCACCCGCTCGGTGGAACTCGGCGGCGTGTCGATCGAAGAGGGCGAGAAGGTGCTGATGTTCTTGGCTGCCGCGAACCGGGATGCGCGCCGCTGGGAGCGGCCGGACGAGTACGACATCGAACGCCGCAACGCCGGCCATGTCGGCTTCGGCTACGGTATCCACCAGTGCGTCGGTCAGGTGCTGGCACGGCTCGAAGGTGACAGCGTGCTGAGTGCACTTGCACGCAAGGCGGCTTCGATCGAAATCACCGGACCGATCAAGCGGCGCTTCAACAACACGATGCGCGGGCTTGCAAGCCTTCCGGTGATGATGCGGGCGGCATAGTCATTCACCCGGTCCCGGTTGCATGCGTGCGATCGGCCGTCGCGTGATCTGCTCGACGAACCGCGGATACATGGGTCCCAGTTTCACCAGGAAGTCCCACGCCATCATCAGCGCTGCCACGCCGAACACCACATCGCCTGGCAGCCGCAGCCACTGCCACACCAGCGTCGTCTCGTAGAACCGAATGCTGCGGGCATAAGCAAGACCGTGCTCGAACACTGCGTTGAGCTGCGGCCAGCCGATCGGGAAGAAGTTGAGCGCGATCCACAAGACCAAGCCGGCATTGTACAGCCAGAACGCCCAGAGCCCCAGCCGTTCGTCGAACCGTGCGCGTTCAGCGGCGGCGTAGCGCAGGCAAAAGTATACCAGTCCAATCGCCAGCAGCCCGAACGCACCGAACAGCGCAGTGTGGGCGTGGTTCAGCGTCAGAAACGTGCCATGCTCATAGTAGTTGATCAACGGCGCATTCAGTGTGCCGCCGCCGAACACGCCAGCGCCGACGAAGTTCCAGAATGCGGCACCGATGATGTAGGTATAGGCGAGCCGGTAATTGAACGCCTGGTGAGTGCGGATGAGCTGATACTGGCCGATCGCCTCGATGATCAGCAGCACCAGCGGCAGCACCTCGATGAAGGAGAACATGCTCCCCATCGGCACCCACATGCTCGGGCCGCCGGCCCAATAAAGGTGGTGGCCGGTGCCGATGACGCCGCCCAGGAAGATCAGGATCAACTCAAAATACACCGCCCGTTCCGCAAGCTTGCGCGATACCAGGCCGACCGCCATCAGCAAGTATGCGCTCATGCTGGCAGCGAAGAATTCGAACGATTGCTCGACCCATAGATGCACGACCCACCAGCGCCAGAAGTCGGTGAGCGTGAAGGACTTCTCGATCCCGGTCAGCGGAATCATTCCGAATACATAAAGCACGGCAATATTGATCGTGGCGGCCCAGATCAGGTGCTCCAGCTTGATGCGGCCGGTCCAGAACTGTCGCGTCGCCTGCCACAGCATGGCAGCCGTGGGCCATAATGCACGGAACACCAGCAGGCTCCACAGCACCAAGCCGATGAAGAACCCAATCTGCCAGAACCTGCCGAGTTGAATGTACGACAGACCCTGATTGCCGAACCAGAACCAGCCGCGATCGATGTAGCCCATGATGCCAAGCCAGTTGCCGATCAGCGCGCCGGCAACGATGATCAGCGTGACGTAGAACAGCAGGTCCACCAGAAAACCTTGACCGCGCGCCTCGCGTCCACCGGCGATCGCTGGCGCCAGGAACAGGCCGGCGCCGATCCACGAAACGCCGATCCACACAATGGGCGACTGAATGTGCACGTCGCGCAGGAAGTTGAATGGCAGGATCTCCTGCAGCGCGATGCCATAGAAGCTCCGCCGATCGTAGTAGGCATGCGCCATGATCGTGCCGGCGGCGATCTGCAACAGCAGCACGACTGCGACCACAAGGAAATACTTGCCGACCCTCCGCTGGCTCTCTGTCAGCGGGCCAAACCGCGCCAACACGGGGTCCATCGGCGCGTCGTCCGGCTTGTTCAGCCAGAACTCATAGATGAACAGCACCATACCGAACGCGAGGAAGGTGAAGCAGAAGCTTGCCCAGGTCCAGACGAAGGTGTTGGTCGTCGGCGTGTTGCCGACCTCTGGCTCGTAGGGCCAGTTCTCGGTCCACGACCAACTGACGTCCGGGCGACGCGCGACCGTCGTCAGCGCCGAGTAGATCAGGAATTCGGCGGTATGCGCTCTGTCGGACGGGCTGAGGCTATAGGCGGGCGTCCATCCCGTTTCCAGGTCGGTCGTCGCCAGTTCCTTTGCGATATCCGAGCGCAGTGTGGTGATAGCGTTGGAAAGAGCGTCGGGCACTTTCACCGTCTGCTGCGTCAGATCGATGCGCTGCAGCTGCTCGCGCATAGTGTTGCGCACCGAGGCCTGCTGTTCGGGAGCCAGCTGCTCGAACGGCTTGGCAAATTGCGTCTGCGCGACCCGTGCCTCCACCAAGCCAGCGAGGCGGATCAGCGCCCACGCCGTATAGTCCTGGCCATAATAGGAACCCATGCCGTAAAGGCTGCCGAAGTCCATCAGGTCGGCTTTCTGGAAACCGGCCTTGCCCGCCAGGATGTCGTCGGCCGTCATCAGTGGCACGCCATTGGCGTCCACGAAGCGTTCAGGCTGTGGCGGCGCCCGCTCGTAGGTGAGGACGGTGGCCCACGCCAACAGAGCGAATGAGACAACGGCGACTGCCAGCAGGACCCACTTGAGGACATTGCTGACCGGGTCGCTGGTGGCAGCCGGCGATGCGCTGGACGTCTGGCTCATGCCTGCCTCGCTGGATTCTTCGCGAGATACAGCATCCGCAGGTTGCAATGCTTGGCAACACACGTTTTCAAAATCAGAGCTGATTTGCTGTTTGATAGATCCAGCGGCTCAGGCGCATTGGCGGGAATCGGCGGGACGATTAAATTGAAACCCATGCCCCACGCCGACTTCGTCCACCTTCGGGTGCATTCCGCCTACTCATTGAGTGAAGGCGCCATCAAAGCCGAAAAAATCCCCATTCTGGCACGTGAGGCGAGCATGCCGGCGGTGGCGATCACCGATACCGCCAATCTGTTCGGCGCCCTGGAATTCAGCCAGGCCTGTGCTGCAAAAGGGATCCAGCCAATCATCGGCTGCCAGGTTGCACTGACCCGTTCCGACAATCCCCGCCTGGCGCCGGAACCGCTCGTTCTGCTGGCGCAGAATGCGGTCGGGCTCCACAACCTTCAGCGGCTTTCATCGCAAGCCTTTCTCGATACCGACCCGGGCCTGAAGCCGCAGCTCGCCTTCGCTGAACTTGCCGCGCATGCCGAGGGACTGATCCTGTTGACCGGCGGCTCTGCCGGCCCTCTGGCCCGTCTTCTGGCCGAGGGCCAGAAGCAGGAGGCGCAGCGCCTGCTAGCCCAACTTTGCGACGCCTTTCCGGATCGCGTGGCTGTGGAACTGCATCGTCATAACCTCGACGCCCAGCGCGCTCTGGAACCGGGGCTGGTTTCGCTTGCCGACAGCGCCGGCGTGCCATTGGTTGCCACGAACGACTGCTACTTCGCCGCTCCTGATATGTACGAAGCGCACGACGCACTGCTGGCGATCGCCGAGGGCCGCCTGCTGTCCGAGCCTGAGCGTCGTCGCGTCACGCCGGAGCACTGGTTCAAGCCGGCACCGGATATGCGCATGCTGTTCGCTGATTTGCCGGAAGCCTGCGACAACACTCTCGCCATCGCGCGACGCTGTGCGGTGATGATGGAGACGCGCAAGCCGTTGCTGCCTGTCTCGCCGAAAGTTCATGCCGGCAGCACCGAGGAAGAGACGGTTCGCGCAATGGCGATCCAAGGTCTCGAGCGCCGCATGGATGCGATTGGCGCTGATGCCGCGATCCGTGCGCACTATCGAGAACGCCTCGACTACGAACTCGGCGTGATCACCAAGATGGGCTTCGCTGGTTACTTCCTGATCGTCGCTGACTTTATCCAGTGGGCCAAGGCACAGGCCATTCCGGTCGGTCCAGGCCGAGGCTCCGGCGCCGGGTCGGTGGCAGCATGGGCCCTGACCATCACGGATCTCGATCCAATTCGCTTCAATCTGTTGTTCGAGCGCTTCCTGAACCCCGAGCGCGTGTCGATGCCCGACTTCGACATCGACTTCTGCCAGGAGGGTCGCGATGCGGTGATCGACTACGTACGCCACGAATACGGTGCCGATCGCGTTGCGCAGATCATCACTTTCGGAAAGCTGCAGGCACGTGCCGCGGTACGCGATGTCGGCCGCGTCCTTGGCTTGCCGTTCGGCCAGGTCAACAAGGTGGCCGAACTCATCCCGAACAACCCAGCCCACCCGGTCACTTTGCAGCAGGCGATCACCGGCGAGCCGCGCCTGCGCATCATGCGCGATGAGGATGAAGGCGTTGCGCGGTTGCTGGAGATCGCACTGCAGATCGAAGGGTTGTATCGCCATGCCAGCACACATGCTGCTGGCGTGGTCATCGGCGACCGGCCGCTGATCGAACTGGTGCCGCTCTACCGTGATCCGCGTTCCGACTATCTGGTCACGCAGTACTCGATGAAGCACGTTGAGCAGGCGGGCCTGGTCAAGTTTGACTTCCTTGGCCTGACCACACTGACCATCCTGCAACGTGCCGTAGCGATGCTGCATGGACTTGGCATCGAGGTAGATCTCGACGGCCTGCCGCTCGATGACGCCAAGACCTATGAGATGCTGGCACGCGGCGATGCCGGCGGAGTGTTCCAGCTGGAAGGTCAGGGTATGCGCGACGTGCTGCGCCAGATGCGCCCAGACCGGTTCGACGACCTGATTGCCGCAGTGGCGCTGTATCGGCCAGGGCCGATGGCGAACATCCCAGACTACTGCAAGCGCAAGCACGGGGAGAAGTGGGAGGCACCGCACGCCGAGATCCACGACATCCTGGCCGAGACCTATGGCATCATGGTCTACCAGGAACAGGTGATGCAGATTGCCCAGACGATGGCGGGCTACAGCCTGGGGGCCGCCGATCTCTTGCGTCGTGCGATGGGCAAGAAGATCCGCGCCGAGATGGAGGCGCAGCGTGAGACCTTCGTCCAAGGTGCGACGGGCCGCGGCATTCCGCAGGCCAAGGCGGTTGAAGTCTTCGAACTGATGGCGAAGTTCGCTGATTATGGCTTCAACAAGTCGCACGCCGCGGCCTACGCACTGGTCGCCTATCAGACCGCCTGGATGAAGGCGAACCACGCCGAGGTGTTCATCGCCGCGTGCATGAGTTTGGCGCTTGGTAACACTGACCGTCTCGCCGCGCTGCGTGAGGAAGCCCTGCGTTCCGGCATCTGCATACTGCCACCCGACATCAATCGTTCCGGTGCAGACTTCACGGTTGAGCGCACCGACGATGACAAGCTTGCGATCCGCTATGCACTTGCCGCCGTAAAGAAAGTTGGCTTTGCCGCCATGCAATCATTGACCGAGACGCGAGGTGCACAAACCTTTGCCGACCTTGCGGACTTCGCCGAGAGGATCGATCCGCGCCAACTCAATCGGATGCAAATCGAGAACCTGATCCGCGCCGGCGCCTTCGATGTGCTGGAGAAGAACCGGGCCCGCCTGTTTGCGGCTGCCGAGTCCCTTCTGCGCCGTGCGCAGGCCGTCACTGAAGAAAAGGAAACCGGCCAGATCGCCTTATTCGGCGGATCTGCCGGCGCCTCACGCGAAGCGCTGCGGCTGCCCGAGATGCCGGATTGGTCCCCGATGGAGCGGCTCAACTTCGAGGCCGAGGCCATTGGTTTTCATCTCACGTCTCATCCATTGGACGGTTATGCCAAGGCGCTGCGTCGACTGGGCATCACGCCGTGCGCGCAGGTTGAAGCGAGCGCCCATTCAAACATCACACGCGTCCGTTTGGCAGGCATGGTGGTAGCGCAGAAGGAGCGGGTGACGCGCACCGGCAATCGTATGGCCTGGGTGAAAATCAGCGATACGTCGGGCTCCTGCGAGGTCACGTTGTTCGCCGAAGTCTTGACCCGCGCGCGCAGCCTGCTGGCAGACGGGGCGAATGTTCTGGTCACCGCCGACTTGCGCCTGGACGGCGAAGCACTGCGAATCACTGCGCAGGACGTTGGCTCGCTCGACCAGGCGGCTGCCAACGTCGGCGCGGCCATGCGCATTTGGCTGCGCGAGACCGCCTCGGTTCCGCACATTCGGGATTTGTTGGGACGGGAGGGACGTGGCAAGGGACGAGTGGTTTTGGTGCCTCGACTTGGAACGACGCAGAGTGTGGAGATTGCGCTGCCCGGTGGATTCAACGTCACGCCAAGGTTGGCCCAGGCGCTGAAGGTAGTTCCGGGCGTTGATCAGGTCGAGGAGCTCTAACGGCTTTTGGTTCGTATGCGTTCTGGCGCAAGCCGGTACGGAGTCCCGACGCGCTAGTTTAAGCTGGCGTAAGGACAATCAACGCGTGCCGGCCTGTTGCTGACCAAGCGGCACCCACGCGTAGCACCGAGATCGCAAAGGCGCGAACAGTGCCGCGTGGTGCCTGCTTTCTGGAACCGAAGCGCCCTGAGGCAGTTCAGCCAGAAGAGCAAGGAGTTCTCCATGCGTACGAAGCTCATTCACCGATCATCGGATGGTCAGCGGACTTACGTTGTGGTGCTTGAAACCGGTGAGGAAGCCGTCCGCGAGATCAAAGATTTCGCCGATCGCGAGAAGCTGGAAGCGGCCCAACTGACCGCTATCGGGGCATTCAGCGACGCCGTGCTGGGCTATTTTGATTGGGAGCAAAAGCACTATCGACGGAATCCCATTAACGAGCAGGTGGAGGTGGCTGCCTTCATCGGTGACATTGCATTGTCCGAGAACGACGAGCGCTCGCTGCATGTTCATGTCGTGCTTGGTCGCCCGGATGCGTCGAGCTTGGCGGGTCCCCTTCTTGAGGCACATGTGCGGCCGACCCTCGAAGTAATATTGACTGAGTATCCGGTACATCTGCGCAAACGCCACGATCCGGAAAGCGGATTGGCACTGATCGACCCGCGGGAGTGATCCGTGACCCTCCTTGGAGGAATGCGCGCCGGCGTGAACGGCGGACGCCAAATCGACTATAAAGCTTCACCCAGGCCGATTGAGCCGCTTTTCGTAGAACAGACTTGTAGCCACCGCCGCCGGCGGCATCGCAGCGTAGGCACCGAAAGGGGCACAACGGCGAAACCCAGCTCTTTGATACAGACGCTGCGCCGCACATTGCCGGCTTCCGGTTTCCAGGCGCAGTGTCATAAGCCCTGCGGCCATCACCTCGGTCTCGATTCGCCGCAACACAGCCTGAGCCACGCCAAGCCCTCGTGCACGGTCGCGCACATACATGCGCTTGACCTCAGCAAAATCTCCGAACATTGCCACGCCGCAGCACCCGACAGGTTCGCTATTCAGTCGGGCGATGAAGAAGCGGATGTGCGGCTGGAAGATTGCTTCCAGCGCGAGCCCGTGCCGCTGTTCCGGCGAATATTCTGCCGCAAGCACTTGGTCCAGTTCGAGGATCAGCGCACGCACTTCATCGGTGGCTGCAGTGACAGGAATAACTTCTAGCACGTTCTGGTAGACCTTCTGCCGCAGGCAAAGCGGATCAATCTGCGGCTGCGGAACTCATCTTTTCCGCCAGCCGCGGCAGCGGGTGCTGCTTGCGCGATACCAGGCGCTGCAAGCGGTCAAGATACAGATAGATGATCGGTGTCGTGTAGAGCGTCAGCACCTGGCTGAGAGCCAGTCCACCCACCATGGCATAGCCAAGCGGCCGCCGTAGTTCGGAGCCGACCCCGTGGCCCAGCATCAGCGGCAGACCGGTCAGCATCGCCGCCATGGTTGTCATCAAGATTGGCCGGAAGCGCAGCAGACAGGCCTGGCGGATGGCGTCGGATGGCGTCAATCCGTCGCGCCGTTCTGCGTTGATGGCGAAGTCGACCATCATGATGCCATTCTTCTTCACGATGCCGATCAACAGGATGACCCCGATCAGGGCGATGACCGAGAGGTCCTGATGCGCCAGCAGAAGTGCCAACAGTGCGCCGACGCCGGCCGATGGCAGCGTGGACAGGATGGTCAGCGGGAGGATGTAGCTTTCGTACAAGATCCCGAGAATGATGTACACGCTGATCAATGCCGCAGCGATCAGATAAGGCTGAGTGGACAGCGAACTCTGAAATGCCTGCGCCGTCCCTTGGAACGCGCCGTTCACCGTTACCGGCACGCCCATCTGCCGCATCGCCGCGGTGACCGCGTCCACGGCGTGACCAAGGGCCACGCCTGGCGCGAGGTTGAACGAGATCGTCACTGCCGGGAACTGGCTCTGGTGGCTGATCGACAGGGGCTGTACCGGCATTGTGCTCCAGTGGACAAAGCTGGATAGCGGTACCGCCTGGCCATTGGCTGACTTCACGTACAACTTGTTCAGCGTCGCCGGGTCGCCCGCCATGTCCGGCGGGACTTCCATAACCAGGTGATAGGAACTCACCTGTGAGAAGAACTGTGCAATCTGCCGCTGCCCGAACGCATCATACAATATGTCGTCAATCACCTGGGGTTGGATGCCGAACCGCGCGGCGGCGTCCCGATCGATCACCAGGGTGGCGGTGGTGCCACCGTTCTGCTGATCGCTGGTCACGTCCCGCAACATTGGCAACGCTTGCAGCTTGGCGAGGATCTTGGGACCCCACTCGTAGAGCTCCTTCAGGTCCGCATCCTGCAACGTGTATTGGTACTCGGTCTTCGCCAGGCGGGCGCCCACACGGACGTCGGGGATCGGCTGCAGGAACAATTTGCCGCCCTCCACCTGCGCTATCTTGGGCCGCAGTCGGTTGATGTAGTCCTGCAGCGAACCACCGACCCGTTGATTCAGCGGCTTGAGCGCGATGAACAGCCGCCCCACGTTGTTGGGTTGCCCACCGAAACCTCCACCCATGGATGACACGTAGGACGCTGTGTCGGGGTCCTGCGCCACGACCTCGGCGAGGCGCTCCTGCACCTTTGTCATCTCCTTGAAGGAGATGTCCTGCGCGGCTTCGGTGATTCCCAGCACAAGCCCATTGTCCTGCGGGGGAAAGAAGCCTTTCGGGATCACAACGTAAAGATAGATGCTGAGACTGACGGTGCCCAAGAAGACCAGCAGCGTGATGAAGCTGTGGCGCAGGGCGATATCCAGTGTGCGCCGATACCCTGCTACCAGGCCGCTGAAGAAGCTCTCTATTCCCCGGTATATCATTCCATGACGGCCGGCATCGTGGTGCAGGAACCGCGAGCACATCATCGGTGTCAGCGTCAGGCAGACGAAGGCCGAGACGAGAACGGCCGCGGTCACGGTTACGGCGAACTCCCGGAACAGCCGGCCGACGATGCCGCCCATGAACAGCAGCGGGATGAATACCGCCACCAGCGAAAAGCTGATGGACACGATGGTGAAGCCGATTTCACCGGCGCCCTTGATCGCCGCCTCCATCGGCTTCATGCCGTCTTCCACGTGTCGGAAGATGTTCTCCAGCATGACGATGGCATCGTCGATGACAAATCCGACCGCCAAAGTCAGCGCCATCAGCGACAGGTTATCCAGGCTGAAGCCCAGCACATACATCACGCCGAAGGTGCAGATCAGCGACACGGGGACGGTGGTGCTGGGAATGATCGTCGCCCAGACGTTGCGCAGGAACAGGAAGATCACCATCACAACCAGGCAGATCGCCAACATGAGCGTGAGCTGCACATCCGCGACCGAGGCACGGATCGTCTGGGTGCGGTCCACGATGGTTGTGACGTGAATCGATGGCGGGATCGCAGCCTCGAGCCGGGGCAGAGCTTGCTTGATCCGCTCCACCGTATCGATGACGTTAGCCCCGGGCTGCTTGAAGATAATCAGCAGAATGCCACGCTTTCCGTTCTGCCACGCCGCTATCAGTCGGTTCTCGGGCCCATCGATGGCGCGGCCGATATCACGCACACGCACAGCAGCGCCATTGCGGTAGGCAAGGACGACGTTGTTGTATTCCGCCGCACGCGTCAGCTGGTCGTTGTTGTATATCGTGAACGCCTGATACTGGCCGTCGATATTGCCCTTGGGGGCATTTGCCGTGGCGGTCACCAGTAACTGCCGCACGTCCTCAAGCGTCAGGCCCATCGCTGCAATTTTGTCGGGATCGACCTCAACACGGACGGCTCGCTTCTGCTGGCCGCCGATTACCACCTGCGATACGCCAGCTATTTGAGAGATCTGCTGCGACAGCACGTTCTCGGCATAGTCGTCGGTCTCGATCAGCGGCATGGCCTCGGACTGCGCCGCCAGAATCATAATCGGCGCATCGGACGGGTTCGACTTATAATAGGTCGGTGGCCCCGGCATAATCTTCGGCAGCTGCGCGCTCGCGGCATTGATCGCCGCCTGAATGTCGCCGGCGGCAGCATCGATATTGCGGTCCAGTTCGAACTGCACCGTGATGCTGGTCGCGCCCAGCACGCTGATCGAGGTCAGCTGCGCGACTCCGGGAATCTGCGCAATCTGGGTCTCCAGCGGCTGCGCCACTGTCGCTGCCATGGTCTCGGGACTTGCGCCCGGAAGCTTGCCGTTGACCACGATGGTGGGAAAATCGACACGCGGCAAAGGGGCAACCGGCAGCAGCGGGTACGCTGCGATGCCGACCAGCACCAAGGCAGCCATGATCAACGAGGTAGCGACGGGCCGCCGGATGAACGGGGTGGAGATGCTCATGCGCCGCTCAGCCGCCTGCCTGACCAGGTGCGGCGGTAGCAACGACCTGCATGCCTTCCTGCAGCCGGGACTGCCCCTCGAGAACGATCGTCTGGTCTGGCTCCAGACCCCTGGTGATCACCATCACCGGTCCACGGTCCATTGCCTCGACGGGCTGACGATGCACCGTTGAATCAGGCCGCACGACATAGACGTACAGGTCGGTCAGCCCATGCTGCACGGCCCGGGCGGGGACAGCGACAACCTGACGCTCAGTGCGCAGCAGCAACCGGGCATCCACGAACTGGCCAGGCCAAAGCTTGTTGTCAGCGTTCGGGAACGTCGCCTTCAGGCGGATCGTGCCGGTGGTTGTGTCGATGGCGTTGTCCGGCGTCAGCAACGTTCCCTGTGCGAGCTCCCGAGCTGGCGCACCGGACCAGGCAGTGACCGTTACCGGCCCGCCGGCCATCTCCTCGACAATGGCGGGCAATTCTCGTTGCGGCAGCGTGAACACCACGGCGATCGGGCGGATCTGGGTGATCGTCATGATCCCGTTGCCATCGGTCGCATGCACAAGATTTCCGGGGTCAACCTGGCGCAACCCCAGCCGGCCTTCGAACGGCGCAAGAATGTAGCAGTAGCTGAGGTTGAGCTGCGCTGCCTCGATCGTCGCCCCATCGCCCTTCAGTGCCGCGGTAAAATTGTCGACCTGCATCTTTTGCGTGTCGACCTGCTGGCGCGACGCGAAGTCCTTATTCATCAGCGACGCATATCGCTGCAGGTCCAACTTGGCATTCGCAAGCTGGGCCTCGTTCTGCGCCTTCTTTGCGGTAGCCTGATCGAGCGCTGCCTGGTAAGGCCGCGGATCGATCACGGCGAGCAGCGTGCCCTGCTGAACAACCTGACCCTCGGTCACCGGCACCTGCATCAACGTTCCGTCGACCCGCGCCCGCACCGTCACTGTATTGAGGGCCTGCACGGTACCCAGCCCGCTCAGCCACACAGGAACGTCCTGACGTTCTACCTTGGTCACCCTCACCGGTACTGCACTGGCGGGTGAGGGCGCGGCCTGCTGCTGGGCCCTCGACAAGGTCGAGGAGGCCAAGACAGCGCAGACTACGAACAGGGTGACCAATCCGTTATGAAACCGTGGTCTGCCGCTGTCTCCGTTGAGACTTCGCACCAACAAAATTCGCGCCCCTCTAGCCAGCCCAAAGCGCGGCGGAACCCGTTACCGAAGCCGCCCTTCCCCTGATTTATATTCTCGGGGAATTCCTTCCGGACTGCCAGCGCCAAATCGCGCTACAAACGGATGATACAATATGCAACTGCAACCTTAGGTTAAGCCGACGTGATGCCCAGCGACCGATGGAACCGGTCTTTCAGATTGGCGCCGTCCCTTGGTGGCAGATGGCGTGGCAGTTCAGCGGGCGAGATACGCAAAACGGCGAACAGCATTTCCCGTCGCAGCCGCATTCGGAGCGCCTCGACCTCTTCCATGTCGCGTGCCACGGTGACGGACGGCCAGCCGCATGCAGTGGCTACCGCAGCAAGGTCGGTGGCCAGGCCGGTGTGGCTATGCTGGGACCCGGTCTCGCCAAATCGCGCATTGTCCAGCACCGCTATCGCGAGGTTGCCTGGCGCAGCCGCGGCGATCGTCGCGAGTGAACCCATCCCCATCAGCATCTCTCCGTCGCCGGTCAGCACCAGCACGCGACGCTGTGGCTGCGCCAGCGCCAGGCCAAGCCCGACCATGGCCGCGCCGCCCATCGCACCCCACAGGTAGAAATTGAGCGCGCGGTCGCCGGCGGCTGCGGCGTCATAGCTGGGTGCTCCCAATCCGGTCACGACGAGCAGGTCACCGGGATCGCGCAACAGCACCGAGACGACGGCGCGACGATCGAGAGTGCCGTCATTTATCATTTCTCGAACACCTTCGCGCCGACCAGTCGTTGGGAGAACAAAACCGCGACCGACACCGCACTGTCGAACGCCAGTGCCGCCGAGGCAGCTACAATCTCGGCGGCGTCAGCGGGACTGTCCGCACGGCGGACATGTACGCCCGCGGCAGCGAGCACGGTCGGCGTGGCGGCACCCATCGGCACCTGCCAGGGATTGAACTCCGCCCACTCGCCCCGCATCGTCACCAGTGTGAGGAACGGCATCCGGCAGTTCACCGGAAGCGACAGCATGTTGATGCAGTTGCCGACGCCCGAGGACTGCATCAGGAGAACAGCGCGCTCGCCACCAAGCCACGCACCGGCCGCAAGCGCGATACCTTCTTCCTCGGTGGTGAGAACGACGGCCCGCATGTCGGGGTCCGCGTTCGCCGCCTCGATCAGCTGGGCATGGCCGGCATCGGGCACGTAGCCGACCTGCCGGATACGCGCGAGCTTCAGCGCGGCGTAGACCTGCGCCTGCCAGGATGCTGCACTCATTCGACTGCGATCATCAGGCCGCGGCGTGCTGGCCGCGCCCGAAAAACCGGTCGAGATCGCTCGGCTGCGCCTTGTCGAATTGAGTCGTCCTTGCCCGGACGTCGTCAACGGCGGCAAGCGCCTTCTTGACCGCCGGCCGCTCGTCGATCACGCCGACCCAGCGCATGACGTTCTTGTATTTCTCCGCCGCCGGCGCTCCGAGCAGCGTTGGAATATTACGCGCCCAGGGAAAGGATGCGATGTCGGCAATGCCGTATTCAGTAGCTCCCAACCAGGACTTCTCCGCCAATCGCTGGTCCATGACCTCCAGCACGCGGTGCACCTGGGTGGTGTAGCGGCTTTGCGAGTAGTCGTTGCCC
>JBKPSV010000004.1:0-7482 GCA_046735215.1 Pseudomonadota bacterium
TTCCGGCACCACTTTCGCCATCGCGACCGCCCGTTCGGCGAGCTCGGTGAAGCCGGCGGGGTCGATGGCGCTGGAAGACACGATCGCCGCCCGCTGCCCAAGGAATACGCGCAGCCCGAGATCGCGGCCTTCCGAGCGCTCTGTATGCTCCGTTTTACCCAACCGATGCTGGACGCCGATCGCCGTACCGGAGATCAACACGGCATCCGCCGCGTCCGCCCCCGCGGCGCGCGCACGACCGATCAGATCAGCGAGGAGGTCAAGCGGCTCCGGCATTGCGGGCTCCTTGCGTTCATTCTCTTCATATAGCCCTGACCAGCGGCAAAAAATGCGTGCCCAACGGGATGCGGGTCACCGTCCCTCGAATTCCGCAATGATATTGCCGGGTAGCGGAGCATCGAAATCATCCGGAACATGGAGCTTGCCGGCCAAGGTGCTCAGTTTCCGCGGCTTCCGCTTCGGCGCAATGGCACCAGGCGAGCCACCGGTTTTCCCGCTCTGGCGATCATAACCTGCTCGCCAGCCACAGCAGCGTCGAGCCAACCGCGACAGCTGACTCTTTGCGGCGCGGCTGTTGACCGTAGCCATCGGCCTGCCTCTAACAGCTTAGCTAAGCTTGGCGCGCCACATAGGCAGGTTCAAGCCGCAAGCCTCTCTGCAATCTCCCCAAGCCCCGGCACTCGCTCCGCTGGCCCCATCGTCGCCAGCGTCGGTGCGCCGCGAAACAACCGTGCCGCGGCACGGGAGACGTCGGTGGTGGTGACTGCGTTGAGCTTCGCCACCGTCTCCGCGGTCGGCACCACCCGATCGAACACCTGCAACTGTCGGGCGAGCTGCTCGCAGCGGCTGCCGGTGCTCTCCAGCGACATCAGCAGGCTTGCCTTCACCTGCGCACGAGCCCGCGCCAGTTCCGCCTCGGTGACCTCGTGCTGCACCTTGCGCAGTTCCTCGAGCGTGATGGGCACCAGCTCCTCGGCCTCGCTCTCGCCGGTGCCGGCGTAGATCCCGAACAGCCCACCGTCGAGGAATGGTGAGCTGAACGAGTAGATCGAGTAAACCAGCCCCCGCTTTTCCCGCACCTCCTGGAACAGCCGGGACGACATTCCGCCGCCCAGCAGCGTCGAAAGCAGCAGCGCCGGATAGTAGTCGCGGTCACCGTAGCCGACCGACGGGAACCCCAGAACGATGTGCACCTGGTCCAGGTCGCGCGCTTCGCGGAACTCGCCGCCGCCGTAGCGCGCCGGTGTCATTTTCGGGACCGCGTCGAGCGACAGATCGGAGAAGTGCCGGTTGACCAGATCCAGGATCTGCTCGTGCTGCAGCGCCCCCGCGGCAGCGACCACGACATTGGGCGCCGCATAATGCCGCCGCATGTAGCCGGTCAGCATGGTCCGCGGCATCGACCGAATACCCAGTTCAGACCCCAGCACCGGCCGGCCCAGCGGCTGGCCTGGATAGGCCTGCTCCTGGAAGTGGTCGAAAATGATGTCGTCCGGCGTGTCGTTCGCCTGCCCGATCTCCTGCAGGATTACCCCGCGCTCCCGCTCCAGCTCTTCCGGCTCGAAGGTGGAGTGGGTCAGGATGTCGCCGATGATATCGGCGGCCAGCGCGGTGTCCTCCTTCAGGACCTTGACGTAGTAGGCGGTCTGCTCGCGGGCGGTATAGGCGTTGATGTGGCCGCCCACCGCCTCGATCTCCTCGGCAATCTGCGCCGCAGACCGTCGCTCGGTCCCCTTGAACGCCATATGCTCCAGGAAGTGGGACACGCCGTTCTCGGTCTCCTCCTCGTGCCGCGAGCCGGTCGCGACATAGGCCCCGAGTGACACCGTCTCGACGCGCTCCATGCGTTCCGTGACAACGGTCAGGCCAGAGGGCAGGCGGGTCAGCTGGATGGCTTCGTTCACGGGCAGGATCCTGGTTGTAACGCTCATCACTAGGTCGACTAGGCGGCCGGTTTCAATGGTCGATCGACCCAGACCATCCCAGGGCCCGCCGCGGCTCAGCCCAGCCGAACGAACTTGTCTACGCTTCGGTCAACCGTGAGGCCAGCGTAGACATTGCCGCGCGAATCAACGCCGACGCCGTGCACGTGGCGGCTTTCCATCCGGGCCAGCACATCCCCCTTCGCATCGCGCACGCACACATACGCGGGCTTGTCGCCGTCTTCCTGCTCGGCAATGTAGAAATTGCCATCCTTCCCGCGGGTGATGTCGTTCGGCCCTCCCATGCCGGTCCACACGCCGAGGAAGCGGCCGTCTGGCGTGAAGATCTGGACGCGCTTGTTCGATCGGTCGGCCACGTACAGCTTGCCATCAGGATCGAAGGCGATGCTGTGCGGCAGATGGAATTCGCCCTGCGCCTTGCCCGGCGTCCCCCACGACTCGACCAGCCGGCCGTCTGGCGTGAAGCGGTGCACGCGCGCATTGCGGTAGCCGTCGGTCACGTAGATGGCGCCGTTGGGATGCGCGATCATCTCGGTTGGATGATTGAACGGCCCGGCCGCTCGCTCCGCCAGCCACGGCGACCCAGTGCAGCCGGTGTCGGAATGCACGCCGCGCTGACCCAGTTCCAGCAGCGGCTTGCCATTGAGCGTGAACGATTTCGCGACCGAGTCGGAGCGGTCGGTCGTGTACACAATGTCATCGACGATCTTTAGGCCGTGCGGATCCGTGACCTCGCCGGAACCCCAGGCGCCCAGATAGTTGCCATCCGGATCGAATACCACCACCGGCGGATTCTTGC
Source organism: Pseudomonadota bacterium (assembly GCA_046735215.1). Lineage (GTDB taxonomy): Bacteria > Pseudomonadota > Alphaproteobacteria > Acetobacterales > Acetobacteraceae > JAMXLO01. The sequence goes on from JBKPSV010000004.1 coordinate 2,743, forward strand.
GCTGGAAGACGTAGATGCGATCCTGCGAATCCGTGGCCACCCGGCTGACGATGCCGAGCGATTCGCCAGGCGGCATCTTGAGGAAGTCGCGGATCACCTCGTAGCGATAGTCGCCCGTGCCAACCTGTGTCATTTCGCGTTCCTCCCGGATCATTGAGCCAACAGCCACACACCGAGCAGCATCATCGCGCCGCCGCCGATCCGCTCGACACGAACACTGGCCGGCAGCAGCTTCTCGGCGAACACAAAGACCGCGATCGCCGCCACCCAGAGCAGGTTCATCACCCCGGCCGCAAACAACAGCGCCATCAGCAGCCAGCAGCAGCCCAGGCAATACAGCCCGTGATCGCCGCCCATGCGCAATGCCCCCGCCCATCCATCGCGCCAGTGATTGAGCAGGAAAGCGAACGGTGACCGGCAATGACTGAGACAGGCATGCTTCAGCGGCGTGAACTGATAGATCCCCGCCAAAATGAACAGAATGCCACCGAGTAGCGAATTCTCCAGAACCAGCGCCGGCGACAGCAGAGCATAGCGTTGCAGCGCCCATTGCGCCCCGGTCGCGGCCAAGCTGAACGTACCCCAGACCAGCAGGTAGCCAGCGACGAACAACACCAAGGGCACATACGTGCCGTCGCGCTCGCGTTTGCGCCGCTGGAGTGTCTGAAAGGTCAGGATCATTGGTGCGGCACCTGGCAGCATCATGCCAAGCATCATCACCCACCACATGGCGAACACCAACGGCGCAGCGAATGGCATGGCCATGTCCGGCATATCGCCCCTGGCCATGTCCATGCCGTGACGGGCAAACACCAGGTACAGCCATGCGATGGCCGTCACGCCGGCGATTGCCAGCAACGGCACGGCGCGCCCCTGCCGCAGCAGGTTCATAAAGGCTAGGCCGCCCAGGAAAATGGGGCGAAGTGGCCGTTGTTGCCCTTACCAGCCATATCAATATCAAGGCCGAACCCGTGCAGGTGAAGCTGCCTTGTACGCGCCAGCGCCAGGCGCCGATTCGCGGGATGCGCCGTATTATCGATATAGAATGGTTCGCCGCTGCGGTTGCGCGATGCAACGCCCTCGATCTCGAATGACAGCATGTCGGGGATGCTGACCGAGCGCTTCAGCCCTTCGACCTTGAACTCGATCGGTTTGAACTGCACGCCGCGAAAATCGCTGACCAGGTTGCTGCGGATCATGCCCGGCGTGCCGCCTGCCTCGCCGGCAACAATCGGCGCCAATGCGGCACGCTGCGCGGCGTTGGCACGCTCGTCCACCACGCCGGCAAACACCCAGTCGCCATCGGCCATGATCTTCCCTGACCGGATCAGCAGAGCGAAGCACAGCCCTGACAGATCGGTATCGCCACGCTGGCCGCGATCGATACGGAAGATCAGCGCGGCGGTGCAGTGATCATGCGTTACTTCGCCCTGCGGGTTGGTGTAGATGCAGGGACATAGATAGTCGCAGTTGCAGCTCTCCATGTAATCGCCGCTGATCTGCCAGTCTGGCATTGCCTCCTCCTAATGCGGCTTGCACCGACTCCCTGATGGCCAGGGCAGCCCCAGATTCTCCCGCAAAGTCGCGCCTTTGTATTCCTTCTGAAAAATCCCGCGCCGCTGCAACTCCGGCACGACGAACTTCACGAAATCCTCGAACGTGCCTGGGATGTGTGTGCCGCCGACCACGTAGCCATCGCACGCGCGCTCCACGAACCACTGCTCCAGACGGTCGGCAATTTCCTTCGGACCTCCGACGATCGACTCGCGCGGCCGCCCGCGCCGCGTCACTTCCAGGAAGTCACGCACCGTCGGGTTGCGTCCGGTCACGCGCATCACCCGATCGCGCATCGCCTGCATTCCCGACATGCCTTCCAGTTCTTCGTCGCTGAATGCCTCGTCCATTCCTTTCTTGGCAAAGTCGAAATTCAATGCCTCTGACAACAGCGACAAGCCATCGACCTCACGATAGAGGCTATCGATCAAAGCCATCTTGTCTTCGGCTTCCGCCTTGGTCGCGGCTGCCACTGGATAGGCAATCGTATTGACAGTCACCAGATCCGGATCACGTCCCTGCCGCGCAATACCTTCCTTGAAGGCCGCATAGCGCCGCTTGCCCTCTTCGAAATCCGGGTAGCCGACGAAGACGGTCTCCGCCCAACGCTCGGAGAACCGCACTCCGCGATCCGATGAGCCGGCCTGGATGATCACCGGATGTCCCTGAGGTGACCGAGGCACGGTGAATGTGCCACGCGATGTCAGGTATTTGCCGCGGTACTCCATGCGGCGCACCTTGTCGGGATGCGCGAACAAGCCTGACTGCTTGTCCACCACCAGCGCATCGTCTTCCCAGCCATTCCAGCAGCCGAGGACGATTTCCATGAACTCGTCGGCGCGGTCGTAGCGAAGGTCGTGCGCGAGGTGTACGTCGCGCCCCATGTTATGCGCCTCGCCATCATTCACCGACGTCACCACGTTCCAGGCCGCACGGCCACCCAGCATGTGGTCCACCGTCTGGAAACGCCGCGCGACGTCGAACGGCTCATAATATGTCGTCGAGGCAGTGGCACCGATGCCGAGACGGCGGGTGCCAAAACCCATCGCCAATAAGGTTGCGACCGGGTCCAGCTTCACCACCCGCACGCCGTTCGCCACAACTTCGGCAGGGTTGCCGCCATAAATATCCGGCATCGCCAGCCGATCGTCGAAGAATGCGAGCTGGAATTTTCCTTCCTCCAGCACCTGCCCGATCTTCTGGTAATATTCGGCGGTGGTGAAATCCGTGCGGCTTTCCGGATGCCGCCAGGAACTCGCCAGCGTCGTGCAGTTCTGCGCCTGCAGAAAACCGACCAGAACCATCTGACGCATGACGTCGACCTTTCAGAACTGATAGCGTCGCAACCCACCATCCACCGGAATGACAGTCCCAGTGATGTAGCGGGCCAACGGCGACGCAAGCCATACCGCCATCACTGCAAGGTCTTCCGGTTCACCCCAGTAGCGGACCGGTATCTCGGTTTCGGCGAAGCTCTTGCGGTAGTCCTCGGGATAGTTGCGGCGGATCTGCTCGCTCATGATACGGCCGGGTGGGATCGAGTTGACCGTGATGCCGTGCTGCCCCACCTCGCGCGACAGTCCCTTTGCCCAGGCATGCAGGGCCGCCTTGGCGGAGAACGCCGCATTCAGATGCTCAGGCTCCGATTTGCCGGTGATGTTGATGATGCGTCCCCAGCGCCGCTCGATCATCTGCGGCAGCAGCGCATGCGCGATCTGCCGCTGACGGGTGAAGTTCAGCGTCATCGCCTCCACCCAGCGCTCTTCCGGCGCGTCGACGGGCAGCGCGCGGCTGCCACCCGCATTGTTCACCAGAATATCGACATGCCCGAGTTCGGCGTAAGCGACATCTCGCAGCATCTCTGCCGCATCGTCTGCCATGATATCCTGACGAACCAGCACCGGGCGCACGCCACCGGCCGCGCTTGCTTCCTCAGCCATCGCTTCCATCAACTCGATGCGCCGCGCCACAGCGACGACACGCACGCCCTCGATCGCCAGCATTTTGGCGATTGCGCGGCCAATCCCCATGCTGGCTCCCGTCACCAGCGCTGTCTTGCCCTTCAGCTGCAGATCCATCGTTCAGCGTCCCTTGAACACCGGCTTGCGCTTCTCAATGAATGCCTGACGCGCCTCCTGCGCATCCTCGGTCTTGCTCAACATCACAGTGACGCCCTGTTCAAAGCGATAGCCATCGCGCGCCGGCATATGCATCGTCGTATTCATCGACTGCTTGGCATAGCGCATGCCGACCGGGCTCTTTGACGCGATCTCGGCGGCGAGCTTCAGCGCCTCCGGCATCAGCTGCTCCAACGGCACGCAGCATTCCACAACGCCGGTGCGATACAGTTCCTCGGCCGGTACCCGCCAACCGGTGTAGAACATGCGCCGCGCGCGTGAGCGGCCGAACAATGTCTGCAGCATCGCTGCGCCGCCGGCCAGCCCGACATCGATCTCCGGCATGCCTAGCTGAGCATTGTCGGAGCACAGAATGATGTCGCAGGACGCCGCCAGCCCGAGCCCCGCGCCAAGTGCCGGACCATTCACCGCGGCGATCACCGGCTTGGCGCATTCGGCGATGGCGTTGAAGCATTCGCGCGCCAGCCGGTTGAAGCGCCAGTACTCGCCCGGATGGTCCGGATCCGGCCGTTCCTTCATGTCTGCACCGGCAGAGAACATCCTTCCGGTTCCAGTAAGAATCGCCACGCGCACATCATCGCGATCGGTCAGCGAGTCGAAGGTGGTGATAAGTTCCTGGCGAGATTCCGAGTTCTGCGCATTAACCGGCGGGCGGTCCATCACCACGGTGGCGATATAGTCCTGAACTGTCAGCTTGACCGAACCGCCCATGGCTGTTCCTCGATCGGCATTCCCGACTTACGCTAGGAGAAGGGAATCCCATGCGCAAGGACGCGCCATGTCCATCTACGAGCAGAACCTTGACCGCAATCCGGCCAATTATGTGCCGCTTTCGCCCGTGTCGTTTCTGGCACGGACCGCCCGCGTCTACGGATCGCGCACCGCAGTGATCTACGCCGGGCGACGGACCACATACGCGCAGTTCTTCGAGCGGGCACGCCGGCTGGCATCAGCCTTGTCGAGCGCCGGCATCGGCAAGGGCGACACCGTCGCCATCATGGCCCCCAACATCCCGGAAATGCTGGAGGCACACTACGCCGTGCCGATG
>JBKPSV010000005.1:0-4945 GCA_046735215.1 Pseudomonadota bacterium
GCAAGGCCACCATCGCCATTGTTCAGCCGCCTCATCTCAAGGCCAAACCGGATATTGCCGGCCTCGAAGATTTCCGTACCGCGGTTGTGCTTGACGGTATTCCGCTTGCTGATGAACGTCTCTCTGGCGCAGGCCTCCACGTCGGGCAGGATGCGCTGCACTGCTGCCATGTTGGTTGCTGTTGCGACGTCTTTATATCCAGCGCGCTCCAGCATATTCGGCAGCTTGCGGCTCAGGACGCGAACGGTCCACCCAATCGGATTACCATCCGTGATCGGGTCCATACGGCAATGCACCCCCATCCCTCCGCCAACGCGGCCTGGCGTCGAGAGTTCGGGATTTTCCGGACCGTACACATAGCTTCGCTCGAGGTCGAAGCAGTTGAAGCGGAGCAGCGAGGTTTCCTTGCCGCCAACGTCCGCCGTCACGTCAATGGAAACACCCTGATCGGTATGGTCCTCGACGTTGGCATCCCATAGTTGGTGCCTGACGACGAAAGTCAGAGGATCGGCGGAAAATTTGGTTCCCGGGGATTGTGGCATATAGGGACGCTCCTGTTGGAGAGATTGCTGCAAGTTTAGTGGAGAAAACGCCCCGGTCGCAAGGCCGGCCGAGGAGCGCGTAGATACGCCGCTCACGCCCACTGACCGGGGGCAGTATCTTGCGATCCTGTGACTTCAGCTGACTGTATCGCGCGGAGCACCTTCATGGCATCCACCAATGCCGCGACGTCATGCGTGCGAATAAAGTCGGCCCCGCGGAGCGCGGCAAAAATTTCGGCTGCCAATGTCGCCGGACCGGCTCGCGCCGCATCAGATTGTCCGGTGACATTTCGCAGGAACGACTTGCGGGATACCGAGACCAATAGCGGCAGCCCCAGTGCCCGCTTGATGCGGCCAATCCCAGCGAGTGCCGCAAACGAGGCATAAGGGTTAGCGCCGAGAAAGAAGCCCATCCCTGGATCAACGATCACGCGCTCACGCGCTATACCCGCAGCCTCCAGCGCGGCGAGCCGGTCTTGGAAAAACCGGATGATCGTATCGACGACATCCGCGACTGGTATGTCGGCTCTGGTAACGTGGTTTGGGCCATGCAGCGAGTGCATGGCGATCAGCCGGCACGACGATGCGGCGAGCGCCGGATAGACGGTCGGATGAGGAAAGCCGTGGATGTCGTTCAGGAACGCCACCCCGCGCGACAGAGCGTAGAGCTGCACTTCCGGTCGAAAGCTGTCGACGGACACCAGAGCGCCACGCGCGTGCAGGTGCGATAGGACTGGCTCTAGGCGCTCGATCTCGATGTTGACCGGAATGCGAGCAGAATCAGGATTGCTGGCGATGGCTCCAAGATCGACAACATCGGCACCTGCTGCCAGCAGATTGTCTGCCTGTCCGATGGCAGCCTGGCGGTCAAGGAAGCGGCCTCCATCGGAGAACGAATCCTCTGTAATGTTAACGATGCCTAACAGCCGTGGCGAAGACATGCCTTGGTTGTTGCGCCCCAACAATCGCCAATCGGCATGTGAACACTCCGACGCACCTTGTCCAGAGCCGAAACAGGTGGATCGCCGGACCTCACGAATAGCCTCGGGGGACTATCCGCTGTAGGCTCCCGCCAGTGCATGAGATGCGTTGGTCTGGGCATCACCGAAGGAGGACAGTCCATGGCGTTTATCCGGCACGTCGCTATTGCGAGCAAGGACCCTGCGGGGACCGCCGAGTTCTATAAGAAGCACTTCGACCTGAAGGAGCTGTATCGGCAGCCAAAAGACACTGGCGACGAGGGTGTCTGGCTCAGCGACGGCTACATCTATTTTGCCATCCTGAAGCACGGACCCGGCACACCCAAACTTGGGCCTGACCAGTCGTCGGACTATTGCGGCATCCATCATATTGGTTTCATGGTGGACGATCAGCGGTCGAAGGTGGCGGAACTGGAAGCAGCGAGCGTTCCTCATGTGCAGGACAATCCGGAGGGCCAGCAACGGACCAGCATCATCAGGAACGCTCCCAATGAGAAATTCATCGGGCCTGACTGGGTGCACTTCGACGTTCGTGAGAAAGGCTGGAACGAGGCCATTCGTTCGAACACTCAGCTGTTTGAGCTGAAGCCGGTCACCTCCGACCGTTAGGAGCAACAACGAACCTGCGGCGGCAGGGCGCCTGGCTGGGCTCGAGTGCCAAACCACGTGGGGCCTCTGGCGTAAGCTGAAAGGCTCTTGCCTCACTCCGGTCGTCACGCCATGAATTCGAACTACGATCGAACCCACAACACCTGGGAGAACGTCGATGGATCGTGTGGAATTCGAAGCGGAATTGCGGCGCGAAGGCTATAGCTTGGTAAACAGCAGCCTGAAGCCGAACATGGTGGCTGAGAACCATTGCCACGACTTCGATGCCAAGCTGCTGGTCCTTGGAGGTGAGATCACCATCACCCGAGACAACAAGCCGGAGACGTTCCGCGCGGGCCAGTGCTGCGCGGTGCCGGCGGACTGCATGCACGCCGAGTATGTCGGCCCAGAGGGGGTAGCCTTCCTGTCCGGCCGCCGCCGCAATGGCGGACCGCTGACGCGTGAGGCATTTGAGAGTGACCTGCGCAGGGAAGGGTTTGAGGTTGTGCATGGCGGGCAACAGGCCGGTCATGTCGGCGAGCCCCACGCACATGACTTCGACGTTCGGATTATGGTCCTGGGCGGCGAGATCACCCTCATCAGGGATGGCAAGCCTCAAACCTTCCGTGCCGGCGACCACTGCGAAGTGCCGGCGGGCTGCGTTCACGGTGAACAGGTGGGACCGGAAGGTGTCGCCTATATCGCCGGCAAGGCCAACCGCCGCGCCGTGACAGGCTGATCTGGTCCAGCGGCAGCAGTCATCTTTTGGGCGGGGCGAAACAGACGCTCACCGAAACGTAATTGCAGCTGCCAAAATTCTGCCGTTTGGCGTACCGATAATTCCATATGCATGAACAGCGTCTTTGCCGCCGCTGCCGGCCTCGCGTGTGTAAGAAGAAGTCCGGGCGATCATTGCTGGTCACTCGGCTGGTTCCTCCGGAATTCAATCGTATAAGGTGGTTCCGCTGGGCCGAAGGCTATCGACAGCTATTTACAGCTATTTAAGGAGGATCCGAATGCGCCTCGTTCTGCTGCCCATTGGCGTTTGTCTGGCGGCCTGCACCGTCCACACCTATGAACCCGCGCCCCAGCCGGCGCCGACGACGATCGTCGTGCCTCCGACGCCCGGCTCGGTCGGCACCGTGGTCACAACACCACCCCCTCCCCCACCGCCGGGTTCGACGATAATCCGATCACCATAAGGAGAGACCGCTCCGCCGGCGGTTTGATGCCGGCATCGCCAGCTTGACCCGGACAACCCACAGCGTCCGCAGGCTGGTTGTGGACAGAGCTTCAAGCTCTGTCCCTCCCGCGTGAAGGGCTGGCCGCTTGAAGCTCAGATCGAGGTCTTGCGCCAAACTATTCCCGACTGGATCAGGCACATGCAGCGACCACACGGTTCGGACGAGGCGGAGCTGGCGAAGAACAAGCTATCCTTCGACTCGATCTGAGGCACTCGCGCGGGTGAGAGGTTCTACCTGCCTTATTCATTTGCAAAGCAGGGATTCGCTGGCGGATGTAGCATAAGCGGCTGAACCGTGGAGAGATTTGGGTGTCGAAGCCAACCTCTCACCGAGGTCGACGCTGGCACGCCCGCCATGATCGAAGGTAGCCAAGGCTGCTGACCACGCCGCTGCGGTGCGCAAGGCGCTCGCCGGGCCTGAGCTTCAGCCAGTCGAGATCGAACCCGATATCGGGCCGGAACCCGAGGGCGGCACAGTGTTCGACAGCACCGACCCGTTCATCGCGGCTACCGCAGGCTGCAACGTATCAAGCGCGACTATACAAGCAGTGACGACAACAACGGCTGCTGGCCCAAGGCGTTGCGGAATGAGCCTTGCCGGACCGACGCGCCTCCGGCAGGAGCCGCGGCAGAAACCCGCCATTTGCCCACGCCACACACCCGCATCCCTCTTATCGGGACAGCATCTTCGCCGACGGCTACCGCCGCTCGCTCGATCGCAATGCCCGCGTCTCATCCAGCAGACGTCGAACGACCCCAATCGATACCGCTCTGAGCGGCGCGCACACTGGACGCCGACCGCGGAAACCTGTCACCGTCATCCAATGACCGACGACATATTGCGCGAGAGAGAGGCTGCAGTCGTATTGCCGGCGCACCCGGATGCTGGCGTGTACTTCATCGGCACGATCCACACGCCATGGCATAAGCGGGAAGACTGTCCCAAGCGCGGCAGCCTCGACGGGCCGATCTGCACCATCGTGGTCGACGAACGTTGGCGCCAGGCGCTCACCGGCGCCGCAGAGCATCCGCGCATCCAGGTGCTCTACTGGATGCATAATGCACGCCGCGACCTTGTGCTGCAGACGCCATACAGCACTGGCCGGACGACCGGCACGTTCGCGCTGCGCTCACCGGTGCGACCCAACCCGATTGCAAGCTCGGTCGTCGCGTTGATCGCGGTCGAAGGTACCACCCTTCAGGTGCGCGGCCTCGATTGCCTGAGTGGCACACCCCTGCTCGATCTGAAGCCCGAGCGTGGAGCATCCGAGCAGTGGGCGCCATAGCTTGGGAACAGTCTCGATGCGCCGCGCCACCCTGCTTGTCGTGACAGCGTTGGCGGCCGGCTGCACCAACCAGCTTGCTGAGCGGCAGGCGTATCTCAGCCAGTTCATCGGCCAGCCAGAAGGTGTGCTCGTACAACAGATGGGCGTACCGGCTCGCAGCATCGAAACGGGCGGCGTGAGGTATTTGGCCTACGAAGACCGCCGCATCGACATCGTCCCCAGCGGTCCTACATTCGCCCCCTACTATCTGGGCTGGTACGGGGCCAGCTTTCCGCCGCAGGTCATCGAATGGAAGTGTGAGACCAC
>JBKPSV010000006.1:0-7986 GCA_046735215.1 Pseudomonadota bacterium
TGCTTGAGCACCGCCTCGAATATCGGCCAGTAGCGACGGCGCCCGATCGGTTCGGTGGTCTTGCCACCCACCTGCACCTGGCAGAAGCGCCAATCGCCGGCGCGGCGCTCGATCTCGCGCACCGCCGCATCGGGGTCATCGAGCGGCACCAGGATCGACGCGCGCAGCCTGGGCTCGGGATCCGTGTATTCGGCGATCTGCCACTCGTTCATCGCCGCGCACAGCGCCGCAGCCTCGTCGAGGTTGCGGGAGTTGTTGCCGCCCAACAGCGGCTCCAGCACGCCGTAGACAATGTTGTATGGGTCGAGCAATTGCTCGCGGATGAAGTCGACGTTGGAGCCAGGCGGCCCACCATCCGGCGGCACAGAGTCGCGGCGTGAAAGATAGGGCTGGAAGCGCGGGTAGTTGCCGCGAGCGGCGTAGAAGCTGCACGTCATCTGGCCGTACTCTGCCAGATGGTTCCGCCAGCGCTCCGGCAGATACTTGGCCAGCGCACCAGGACGCGGAAATGGATGGATGTCGCAATCGATGATGCCGAGACGCGCATCCAACTCGATATTCGCGCGTGTGATATCGACAGGTGCATTCATGACACGGTCTCCCTCAGGCGAGGATAGGTGGTCAACGGATTATCACTGCGCATCTTCGTCAGCAGCGACGCGGAAAGGCCGGGCGGCGTGATCGCATCGCCCTCGAACTGCCAGTGCGGATAATCCGACGAGAACAGAAACATATCGTCACAGTCGATCTCTTCGACGATGCGACTCACGACAGCCTCATCTGGCGCATCGAAGGGCTGCGTCGTCACACGGATGTTGGCGCGGATGATCTCTGCCGGCGACTGCTTCACCCAGGGCACCTCGGCCCGCACGCCGCGCCAGGTCTTGATCGCCCGCCAGATGAAATGCGGCAGCCAGCTCACACCTGATTCGATGAACACAAATTGCAGGTCCGGGAACTTCGCAAACACGCCGTTCGAAACCAGGCTGAGCAACTGGCCCTCGAACAATTGGTTGTTGCTGATGTAATCCTGCAGGTAGTGCGATGGCCAACCCGTCGAGGTCGGTGCGTAGCGATACATGCTTCCGGCGTGAATGCCGACCGGCAAACCGTGCTTCACCGCCGCCTCGTAGATCGGCCAATAGTAGCTGCGTCCCAACATCAGTTCGCAGGCAGCGGGAAGCAGCACCTGCACGAAACGCCGGTCGCCCGCGAGGCGCTCGATTTCCTCGACCGCCATCGTCGGAGATTGCGGCGGCACGACAATGCTGGCGCGCAGACGCGGCTCCTTGTCCAGCCAGTGTTCCACGATCCAGTCATTCACCGCGGAGCAGATCGCCGCGCCCATCGACTCGCTAACCGCCACCTGCCCACCGGTTAGCGGATTGCAGATGGCAAGGTCGAGGCCGAACCGGTCCAGCGCGTGCTCGCGCATTTTGCGCAGGCTGCCGCCAGGACGCTCGCCCGGCACGCGCCAGTCGGGCCTGCATGTGATGGGCGCGCCCAGCGGATAGCTCATCATGTCGAACCCATCCAGGCCGCGATCCACGAAGGAATGCTGCCAGTAATCACTCATGTATGGCAGCAGTGCCGGAATATCCGGTACACCGGGATGGATGTCGCAGTCGATGACCGGCGCGTGGTTCAAGCTTTCACCTGGAACAGCTCGACTTCCCATCCTGCCGCGGTCAACGGGAACGTCGAGACCGTGTCGCGCACCGCGAATTGGTAGATCGGTTGAAACAGCACCAGCAGGTTGGCCTGATCGATGATCGCTTTCTGATACTCGACATACATAGCCGACTTTTTCGCCGGATCGGTTTCCACCGCGGCATCCTGAACCAGTTTCACCAGCTCAGGCGACGGGGTCATGTGCACGCGCTTGGCGACCCGTTGCACGGTGGCCGAAGCCCAACCATCGATCTCCACGCCGGAGGGATTCCAGAACGTCAGCACTGCGGTCGATTTGCCGGTGGTGTATTGTGTCCGCAAATTCACCTGATCCATCGGGTCCAGAATCACCTTGATCCCAACCCGCGCCAGATCGGATTGCAGCTTCTGCGCCAACACCGAATAGGACAGCCCAGACACGGCGGCATCGCCATAGCTCAGTTTGAACTCGAACCCCTCTGACAACCCTGCCTTGGCCAACAGTGCCTTCGCCTTGTCCAGGTCCTGGCGATAGCCGATCTGGCCGGTCGTCTCCCGCGTCGAGCCGAACAGGCCGATCGGAATGAAGCTGGCGCAGCGCATGGCTGCGCCGCCAAGCATGTTGTTCAGGATGCCGTCGTAGTCGATCGCCCAACCGATGGCCTGCCGCGCCTCCTTGATCGCGAGCGCCTTGTTGAAGTCAGGTTCGCTGGTCAGCGCCATATAGACGAAGTCGAGGCTTTCCAGGCCTTGTACCCGAACATGCGCATCGCCCTTCAGCGACGCCACCTGCTCGGGAATCAGATTGAACGCCGCATCGATGTCGCCGCGCTTCACCGCAAGCAATTGCGTCGCGCTGTCGCCCATGTGCCGGATCACCACGCGCTCAAACGCGGCCTGACCCCGCCAGTAATGCGGATTGCGCGTCAGCAGGATCTGCGCATTGCGAGTCCAGCCGACGAGTGTGTATGGCCCGGCGCCGGCAGAGTTCTGGTTGAGCCAGGCAGTTGCTTTGTCCTCGGTGTTGGCATTCGGCTCCGCGGTGCCGCCGTGCTGCCGCACCACCGCGGCTTCCATGATTCCGTTGGTCGGGCCGGACAGCACCGTCAGGATCGGCGCGCCCGGGTTCTTCATGATCACGTCGATGGTCTTCGGGTCGACGATCTCGATGCGGTCGACGTCCTGTAAATACTGCGATGGCTGATCCTTCACCCGCATCACCCGATCAAGCGACCACTTCACGTCCTCGACCGTGACCGGTTTGCCGCTGTTGAACTTGGCTCCGTCGCGCAGCTTGAATCGCCAGCCCTTGCCGTCCGGCGTACGCGCCCAGGATTCGGCAAGCGCCGGTTTGACGCTGGTGTATTCGCCGGGAGTCATCGTCACCAGCGAGTCATAGGCAGCTGTCACCGTAAGGGGTGGAGTGTATTGCGCCTCGCGTGCCGGATCCAGCGAGATCGTGTCACTGATGTCGAGGCCCAGCACGAGCGTGTTCTTGCCGGCGGCGGCGTGAACGCGTGAGGGCAAGCCTGCCGCAAGCGTCGCCCCGCCCACGCCCAGAAGACGCATCAGCTCGCGCCGTCCGATCCACCCGTAATCCTGCATACTTCCTCCCAGACGGCCGGCGGCCTTTTCGATGTTCGGCATGATACAAGCTGAGTTGCGGCCCGCAAACTTGGCGGAACGCTCGTTCCTGGCGATAAGCGACCGATGTTCCGCTACATTGTCACTCGCCTGGCCGTGGCGGTGGTCATGATCCTGCTGGCCACGCTGGCGATCTTCCTGATCGCCAACATGGTGCCGGGCGATCCGGTGCTGACCCAGTTGGGAGACATCGCCGCCAACAATCCGGAGATGGTCGCCGCATTCCGCCACAAATGGGGCCTCGACCTGCCGTTGTGGGACCGATACTGGCTGTTCCTGACCGGCCTGTTCCACGGTGATCTGGGCGTGTCGATCGCCTCGCAGCGACCGGTGCTGGAAGATATTGCACAATACGGCCCCGCCACCGTCGAGCTTTCGACGATTGCCTTTCTCCTTTCGCTGGTCATCGGCCTGCCCCTGGGCGTGATGGCCGCCACAAGGCGTGATAGCTGGATCGACCATGCCGCCCGCTCGATTTCCTTGGTCGGCGTCTCGGCGCCGACGTTCTGGCTCGCTTTCATCATGCTCGCCGTCTTCTATGGTTGGCTGGATTGGGCGCCCGGCCCGGGTCAGATCAGCGCCAGCACGTTCCCGCCGCCCGAGGTCACCGGTGTCATGCTGATCGACGCGCCGCTGGCCGGCGATTGGGATGCCTTCCAGGATGCGTTGGCGCATCTGGTGCTGCCGTCGATAGTCCTCGCGGCCAGTACGATGGGTCTGATCACGCGCACCACCCGCGCCGCGATGCTTGAGTCGTTGTCGCAGGACTATATCCGCGTCGCGCGCGCCAAAGGGCTGACGCGGCGCGCCATTACCATGGGGCACGCTCTGCCCAATGCGTTGCTGCCGGTGGTGACGCTGGGTGGCCTGGCCTACGCCCAGCTGCTGACCGGCACCGTGCTGACCGAGACCATCTTCTCCTGGCCAGGGCTGGGACGATACACGTTCCGTAGCGCCGTCACCCTGGATTTCCCGGCCATCATGGGCGTCACCACGGTCGTCGCGGCCATCTATGTCGTCATCAACCTTCTGGTTGATCTGTCGTATGCCATGCTTGATCCGCGTGTGGCGCACAGATGATCGCCGCCGAGGAGCCGGATGTCGCCGGTCAAGCCCGGCGCCGTTGGCTGCGGCGTTATGGGCTTGCATCGCTAGGCGCGGCTGTGATTCTGGTCTGGGGTCTTGTCGCATTGCTTGCACCCGTCATCGCGCCGGATCCGCCGGCCGTCGTCGATGTCGCCAATCGATTGAAGCCACCATCCGATCTGCACTGGCTGGGGACCGACGTGCTCGGACGTGACGTGCTCTCTCGTCTGCTTTATGGCGCGCGGACTTCATTGGCGGTCGGCTTCACCGTGGTGCTGCTTGCCAGCCTGTTCGGTACGCTGCTGGGCGGGATCGCCGCATATGCCCGAGGATGGGTCGAGGAAATGCTGATGCGGACTACCGACCTGATCTTCTGCTTTCCACCGATTATCCTGGCCATGGCGATTGCCGCCGCATTGGGCATCGGCACGCGCAACACCGTCATCGCAATGTTGGTTGTGTGGTGGCCGAAGTTTGCCCGTCTGGCGCGTAGCCTGGTGCTGGGCCAGCGGGCGCAGGAATACGTCGCGGCGGCGCAGGTTATCGGCTTCGGACCCGTCCATATTCTGCTGCGACAGATCCTGCCCAACGCACTTGGTCCGCTGATCGTGCTGGTCACGCTCGATCTGGGCAACGCCATCCTGGTCTTTGCGGGTCTGTCATTTCTGGGTCTCGGTGTGGTGCCGCCGACGCCGGAATGGGGATCGATGGTGTCCGAGGGCCGCGAACTGGTGAACCAATGGTGGGTCGCGACGTTTCCTGGCCTCGCCATCCTGTCGGTTGTCATCGGCTTCAACTTCATGGGCGATGGCATCCGTGACTGGCTCGATCCGCATGCCCACCGCCGCTGATCCGCTGCTGACCGTCGAGGACCTGCGCGTCTGGTTCTACACCGACGCAGGGACGGTACGCGCAGTCGATGGCGTGGGGTTCGATGTACGCTCCGGCGAGACGCTCGGAATTGTCGGTGAATCCGGCTCGGGCAAGAGCGTCACCGCCAAATCAATCATGCGCCTGTTGGAGGACCCGGCGCGCATCGTCAGCGGCGCGATTCGTTTCCGTGGCAAAGACATGGTGACGGTCAGCGAGGTCGAACTGCGCGACATCCGCGGCGCCGAGATCGCCATGGTGTTTCAGGACCCGATGACGTCACTGAATCCGGTGTTGCGCATCGCGCGGCAACTGATCGAGACGATGACCGCGCACAAGCGGTTCAGCGTACGCGAGGCGGGTGACCGAGGCGCCGACCTGTTGGCTCGCATGGGCATAGCCAACCCGGCGACGACGATGCATGGCTGGCCACACCAGTTCTCTGGCGGCATGCGCCAGCGGGTGATGCTGGCGATGGGTTTCTCCAATACGCCATCGCTGATCATCGCTGATGAACCGACGACAGCGCTGGACGTTACCATACAGGCGCAGATCCTCGATCTGCTGCGCGGCTTGAATCGCGACCTGGGTACTGCGGTGATACTGATCAGCCACGACCTGGGCGTGATTGCCGAGATGTGTTCGCGCGTGTTGGTGATGTACGCGGGCGAGGTGGTCGAGGAAGGCGCTCCCGCCGATCTGCTGAGCGACCCGCGTCACCCTTACACCTGGGCCTTGCTGCACGCCGCACCGCGGCTCGACGAGGCTGGGGGACCCGATCGTCGGCTGACAACGATCGAGGGTCAGCCGCCAGACCCGCGCGCCTGGCCTGACGGATGTCGGTTTCGCGCGCGTTGTCCGTTTGCCATCGACGCCTGCACGCAGCACCCGGACCTGCTCCCCGTGGGACCTGACAGACGTTCGCGCTGTTGGGTGACGCAGCGGGGCGATGCGCTGCATGCACCCGCGGTGTCCCACGTCTTTGCGGAGCATCCTGAACGAACCCAGGCCGCGCCGCTGCTCGAAGTATCTGGCCTGGTCCGCCATTTCCCGTTGCCGAAGACCGGCTTTCTGGATCAGCAGCGCGTGTTGCGGGCGCTGGACGGCGTCGATCTCATGGTGCGCACCGGCGAGACTGTGGGTCTCGTCGGCGAATCCGGTTCGGGCAAATCGACGTTGGCCCGTCTGGTGATGCGTCTGGACACGCCCACTGCTGGTTCGATCCGTTTCGAGGGCCAGGATATCGCATCGTCTGGTCAGGCTGCGATCCGGCCATTGCGGCGGCGCCTGCAGATGATCTTTCAGGACCCGTATGCATCGCTCAACCCACGCATGACAGTGCGGCAGATCCTGGAGGGTCCGATATTGCTGCACCGGCTGACGTCGGACGCGGCTGCGTTGCACCGGCGCGTGATTGAATTACTTGACCTGGTTGGCTTGCCGTCGGCGGCGACGGAGCGTTATCCGCACGAGTTCTCTGGCGGCCAGCGTCAGCGCATATCCATCGCCCGTGCGCTCGCGGTCGAGCCGGATTTCATCGTCGGTGACGAGCCTATTTCAGCGCTCGACGTCAACATCCAGGCACAGATCCTGAACCTGATGATCGGGCTGCAGGAGCGTCTGGGTCTCACCTATCTTTTCATCGCGCATGATCTTGCGGTGGTCCGGCACATCTCTGACCGGATCTACGTGCTGTATCTGGGAAAGTTGATGGAGACGGCACCGGCCGAGGCGTTGTTCATTCGTCCGCTGCATCCCTATACCAACACGCTGATTTCGGCCATTCCGATACCCGAGGTGGGAAAGGCGGGCAGGCGCATCATTCTTAGTGGCGAAATCCCGAGTGCGATCAACCCGCCCTCGGGTTGCCGGTTTCGGACCCGCTGTCCCGCGGCCGCACCGCGGTGCGCGGCAGAGCCCCCGCCGCTGACCGAGGTAGAGCCTCAGCATTTTGTGGCGTGTCATTTTCCTGGGGCCGTGACGATCCCGCATCGAGGGTGACAATATTTGGCAGGATGACGGGGTCGCAAACGCGCCTCTGCCGTTTGCTCGCTGGCGACAGGTTGCTTCATGATGCTCCACCTTCCAGGGAAGCAGGAAACGCACATGTTGATGAGCACCGACCGTATCCTGGTCAGTCATGTCGGTAGTCTGCCGCGGTCCACAGTATTGTCAGAGTTGTTGATCCGGCAGGAAGCCGGCGAGACGATCGATACCGCCGAGCTGGCTCGTCAGGTGGAAGCCGCAACTGCGGATGTGATCGGCAAACAGGTCGAAGCCGGCGTTGACGTGGGCAATGACGGTGAGCAATCGCGGGTCGGATTTCAGACCTATGTTCCTCGATGTCTCTGTGGCTTTGGCGGCGAGTCCAAACGTCCGCCAGCAAGGGATCAGGTCGAGTTCCCAAGCTATGCCCGCCAGATGGCACTGCGCTTTCCGCGCTCTGCGCGGGTAATGAATGCGCCAGCGGCGCTGTCCGATGTCCGGTATGTGAACAGCGCTCCGATCAACGAGGACGCCGCGAGGCTCAAGCGCATGGGAAGCCGCTTTGCCGAATGCTTCATAACGGCGCCGTCGCCGGGCATCGTCGCGACAACCATGCTCAATCAGCATTATGACAGTCACGAGGCTTATCTGACGGCC
The DNA here is from genome assembly GCA_046735215.1 of Pseudomonadota bacterium. GTDB lineage: Bacteria > Pseudomonadota > Alphaproteobacteria > Acetobacterales > Acetobacteraceae > JAMXLO01. The sequence goes on from JBKPSV010000006.1 coordinate 7,894, forward strand.
CTGGCGAAAGCGCTGTCCCACGAATATCGTGCGATCCACGATGCCGGAATGATCCTGCAGATCGATGCACCGGATCTGGCAATGGAGCGACAT
>JBKPSV010000007.1:0-19634 GCA_046735215.1 Pseudomonadota bacterium
GCCCTATCGACCGCGCCCATCATCCGTGCCGGCGCGCAATCCAAACCAGTGATCAAACTCGGCGTGCTGACGGATCTCTCCGGCACGTATCGCGACAATACCGGCCCCACGTCGGTCGCCGCGGCACAATTGGCGATCGAGGAGATGAAGCCGCATCTCAGCTTCGACGTCGAACTGATCAGTGCCGATCATCAGAACAAGCCGGACGTCGCTTCGACCATCGCCCGGCAATGGTTCGATCAGGGGGTGGACGCGGCAATCGACGTGCCGACGTCATCCGTCGCACTGGCGGTCGCGCAGGTGGCGAAGGAAAAGGACAAGATCATGCTCAACGCGTCGGCCACGGTCGCTGCGTTGACCTACGAGCAATGCAGTCCCAACTCCATCGTCTGGAGCTTTGACACCTGGGAGAACGCGCACTCGACTGGTGGCGCTCTGATGGAATCAGGCAACAAGTCGTGGTTCTTCATCACCGCCAATTATGCGTTCGGCCAGTCGCTCGCCGACCTGACCAAGGCCGTGGTGCAAAAGGGCGGTGGAGAGGTGAAGGGCGACCTGCGCTATCCATTCCCTGATACCACCGACTTTTCCTCCTACCTGACCCAGGCCGGGGCAAGCGGCGCCAAGGTGCTGGGGTTGGCCAATGCCGGCCTGGATACGCAGAACTGCATCAAGCAGGCGGCGGAATTTGGTCTGAACAAGACGATGAAGATCGCGCCGTTGCTGTTGTTCCTACAGGACGTGCGCTCTCTTGGATTGGATACCTGCGGCGGACTGACCACGACGGAAACGTTCTATTGGGACCTCAACGACCGGACGCGCGCCTTCACCAAGCGGCTGCTGCAGAAGACACCCAACAACTATCCGAACCAGGCACACGCCAGCTCCTATGCGATCACGCTGCATTACCTGAAGGCGGCCCAGCAGATGGGGGCGGGGGAAGCGAAGAAGAGCGGCCGCGCGACCGTGGCCAAGATGAAGTCGATCCCAACCGATGATGATGCGTTTGGGGCGGGACGCGTCCGTGCCGACGGACGTGGCGAGTTCCCGGCTTATCTGTTCCAGGTCAAGACCAAGGCCGAAAGCAAGGGGCCGTGGGACCTGTACACGCTGCAGCACACGTCACCGCCGTCAGAGGTGCTGCATCCGCTCGCCGACAACTGCAAATTCCCGACGTCCTGACCGCATTCGGTGTGTGGCGGCGGTTGGCTCCGCCACACACTGCGCCTTACTCCGCGGCGATGAGAAGGCTGGCAGCCTGGCGGTTGTTGTCGGCTGGCAGCATGTGGCCGTAGCGCCGCACCCATTGCTGGCCGAGATGCGCCGCCTCGGCCGGTGTCAGCCATGACCATTCGGCACCGCGCGCCCGAATCGCAATCCAGCAGGTGTCACCGTCAATCATCCGCTCCTCGACGGAAAATGGGCCGATGGCTTCGGACATCCTGGTCTCCAAGATGGTGCGTGCGATTGTGCTGTTTAGGACTCATAGCAGTGGCCTGCTTAGAGTCGCCATGAAAAAGCCCTAATTCGGTTCCGACCGAGCCGAATTCGTAACGTCCCTTGTTGGCGTACCGCTAATGGGCGTGATGATTTTCCGGGACACGGATACCAAGGAGCCGCTCGGCGGCTTCGGCAACCGCCGGCTCCAGCGGCCGCGGTTCCAGGCGGACGCCTTTGGAAAGTCGGTCGGCGATGATGCGCAGCGCAGCGAGCCGGCCATACGGCTTGTTGTTGGCGGGAATAACGTGCCATGGGGCGCGCCGGGTTGACGTCTTCTCCACCATCTCCTCGATCGCTGCCTCGTAGTCCTGCCAGCGGCCGCGGTTGCGAAAATCCTCGTAGGAGAGCTTCCAGCGCTTCAGCGGATCGGTCAGACGGGCGCGGAACCGACGGAGCTGTTCCTGCGGCGTGATGTGCAGAAATATCTTCACAACCCGCATGTCATCGGCCAGCAGCATGTGTTCGAAGCCATTGATCTCCTCATAGGCTCGGTGCCACTCGTCTTCGGTCGCGAAACCTTCGACGCGTTCCACCAATACCCGGCCATACCAGGATCGATCGAACACCACGATCTGCCCATGCTGAGGCAGGTGCTCCCAGAATCGCTGCAGGTAATGCAGGTGCTTTTCCCGGTCATTCGGCGCAGCGATCGCGTGCACCTTGAAGCTGCGGGGATCCAGTGCCCAACCGAGGCGCCTGACAACACCCCCCTTGCCGGCCGTATCCCAACCCTCGAGGACAATGACCGCGCGATGCGTGGTGCCCAGGAAGGACTGCTGGATCAGCTGCAATGTCTCCTGCATGGCAGCCAGGCGGCGTTCGTAATCAGCGAACTCCACCGAGGGAAAGTCCTTGATCCTGGCGAGGTGAGGCCGGCCAGAGGCGACAAAATCCGACGCCTTCATGAAGGCGTCACAGTCAGCACGTCGCCCAGCCTGTCGAGCAGATAATCCACATCGTCCTGCGGCAGATCCTCGAACTGCGTCAGGATACGGGTGATGACACGCGAACGGAAGCGCTCCTTGTCGCGTTCACCGCCATCCAGTTCTGTGCCGCGCACGACACCCAAAGCGACCCGAATTGCGGGCAGCAGCCGCGGCGGCAGGCCGGTCTGCTCGTACAGTGACACGAGACCTTGCAGACCCGCGTCGTGGATCAGGGTTCGGGCGTTGGCCACGGGAATGCCTGCCATCACCGCCATTGCCATCTCGAAGAAGGCAAGGTCGCCGACGCAGATCGCGCGCAGCACCAGGAACGGCGTGAGGCGCTGCTTGCGGTGCATCTGCCGGACCAGACGTTCCAGCTCCCGCTCATCCGAGCCGAGGGTATAGGCCAGCGTTGCGCGCTCGCGGCTTTGCAGCACGATGTCGGTGGCCAGCTTGATCGGCAGGTCGTGGTGCCTGACCAGGTAAGACTGCAGATTCTCTGACACCACCGCGACAAGACGTTCGGCGATGGTGACCGGCAAGCCGGCACGATGCACCATAGTGCTCTTCACGCGATCGCTGTCGGCGAAGCGGTCAATGGCGATACCAAGGCTCGCCTCGGCGATATGCGCCTTCGTATTTGCCAGCAACGCTGCCACAGCGTCCTCGCTGCCCTGCCGTGTCACCGCATCGGCGACGGCCGGGGAAACGTCGCTACGTCCGGCGATGGCCTCCTGTTTGCGCGATGATCCGCTGCCGACCAGCTCAACCAGGTCCCCCTCGGTGAGGACAGGGGAATCAGCGAGGATCGGTAGGGCTACCACCTCGACATCATTGGCAAGCCGCGTCGCGACATCGTGCGGGAGACGCCGCGCGGCGCGCAGGCTGGCCGACAGAGCGCTGCGTACGGTGAGTTCGACGTCCTTCGCCATGATGCGAAGGATGTCGTGCGCGATCTGCAACTCGGCTTCACCCAGAACGGGGCTGTCGATCTCGCGCGCAAGTTTGTCCGCGACCTCGACGCGCGCAGCAGCCGACGGCTCTGCCAACAGACGCGCAACATCGGCTTGCGTAAGCAAAGACGCCATACGGACAGCATGGCGTCAAAGCATTAGGGCACGGTTAACCGCCGCCTAAAGCGTCAACGACGCAGCGGCCTCCACCAATGCCCGATGCGCCTTGTCGACTGCGGCGGTCGCCTGGTCGATGGCCTGATTGAGCTGCTCCAGCTTGGTCTCATCGAGATCGAGCGCCCGGGTCAATCTCGCATGCAGCGCGTCGTTCACAGCCACAGCCGCGAGGTTGCGTCGGATCCGGTCCTCGTCCTGCAGAACAACCGCCTGCTGCGCCTTGAGCTGATCGACCACGGTGCGCTTCGCGGCCTCGTCCTGCCGCAGCGCAGCCAGCCGCAGCAGCGCCGTACGTGCGGCCGGGACCAGTGTCTGTTGGTTCAGCAGCCGGACCACCACTTGCGCATCATCGGCCAGCAACTCGGTGTGCTCGCGTTCGAGCCGATCGAGATAGACGGTCAGCTTGCGGACCTCGTCTGGTTGCAGCGAAACCGGAACCCGCCAGGCGATCGCGGTCTCCTCGGTGCCCGCAATCAGGTCGCCATCGATCGTCAACGTGCGGTCGCCCTCCTTGGGAATTTCCACCAGCACGGTGCGAGGCTCCTTCGCCGGCGCGCTTATCGTCAGGCGCAGCACTTCCCGTTGGCGGGTGGTGATGCTCAGCACGCCTTGCGCGGCGGTCAGCGACGCGAGTGTCGTCTCACCCGAACTGCTGCGCTCTACCGTCGTGCGCAGGTCCTGCGCAAAGGACAGCATGCGGCGTTCGCCTGCCGGCAGTCCGCCCAGCCTTGCGTCGCCGGCAAACGTCGCCTGCCCGGAGGCGTCGTACAGTGCCAGGATGCCAGCCGGGATCGACGTTCCGGTGTCGTTGGTGATGCGAACGGCGGATAGCGGATGAAGGTCATTGCCGAGTGCGAGATCCACCCTCTGGGCCGGCAGACTGTGATCGATGATCGGCACGCTGGCACTATACCCAGCCGCCAGGGTGACCGGTGAGGAGAGCTCGAAGACCGTCTCTTCAGCGCTCTCCGCGGCCTGCGTCTGGTCTGCCGCCTGCGCCATCTCGGCGGGTGCGGCTGGTGCAGGTGCTGGTGGAGGTGCGGCCATCGCCCGAGCGCGCGGGGGCTCTCCGGCCGCCTTCTGCCGTGCAGACTCGGTCGCTCGAGCGCGCGTATCCGCGGCGGGAAGGATGCGGCCCAGGATCTCCACCGGCACCTCTGGGCGCTGAACATAGTAGCTCTGGTAGATCGCCTGCCGGAACGTGACCGGATTGCCGTATTGCAGGGTCAGGGCGACGCCGTCCCAGTCGCCACCGGATTGATTCTCCAGCACCGCCCAGCCCTGCAGCCGCGCCGGATCGCCATCCTTCGGCGGCAGCACCAGGCGATACGACGCCTTCCATAGCGGCGCTGCGACGACGTAACCTACCCGCACGGTGCGTTGGCCGTTGCCGGGGCTGCGCAGCGTCATATGCCGCATACTCTGGTTGGCCTCCCGCCGCAGCGACACCAGCGCTGTCCCGATCCGCTCGCGCAAATCAGGGTCAGCGACCTGGACGCTGTCCGCCTCCTCCAGCACGAACTGACGTAGTCCTTCGGGGCCGATGATAGTCACGCGCGTTCGCTGCACGGCGGGTTGCGGTGGTCCTGGCGGCGTCGACAATGCCTCCATCACCTGGTCAGCGTGGACGATGCGACCTTCCATCGGGCGCGGGCCCTGCACCGTGATTTCCACGCCTTGCAGGCTGTTCAGGTAGTCCGCTGGAGATCGCAGCGCCTCGGGTCCGAACGGAACGTCGCCGAAGCTGGCACGCGTGGTGTCGCGACCGGGCAGCTCCACGGTCCCGACTGCTCCCTGGTTGTCGAACACCACAAGGGACGTCAATACGTCGTCCACCTGATCGAGCGGCACGTCGAGACCGAGAGTGGCGTTGCCATCAACTTCGGCTTCATACTCGAAGTAGCCGACGCCCGCGGAGGACAGCATTACGCGCCTGAGTGTCAGATCGGCAGCGACAGAAGGTGTGACGCCGAGTAGCAGGAACGCCAGGATCAGGCGGCGCATCGTGGTTCTCCATTACTTCGCCGGAGCATAGCGACGTGAGCCTGTTCAGTGCAGTCTCCGGCGAAGAGATACGCGCCGCGCAAATCGCAACCGGCTTGACAATGGCGGCGTTCATCGCGGCCGGCGTTGTACCGGGCGTACGGCAATACGCCGCGAAAATCAGAGGCGCGCTGCTGATCCTGTATCTCGTCGCGTGCGGCGCAATCCTGACCAGCGCTTTGTTCTGAGATTGCAGATTGCGTCCACCACAGCTTCATCGAAGCGGTCGGTTGCTTACCGCCGTCGCTGCGCGCTGCATGGGAACAAACGGGTCAAGGTCGATTGGCGGTGGGTGCCCGAGCGCAACCTCCGCCAGCACACGCCCGGCAAACGGCCCGATCGTCAGTCCCGCTGCTCCCAGCCCATTGCCGACCAGAACTCTGTCGATGCCGGGCAGGGCGCCCAGCATAGGCCGTATGCCCAGCCCCACCGGACGAAAGCCAACCCGCGTCTCGACGATGGTTGCCGATGCCAGACCTGGCGCCACGTGCAGCGCCTCGCTCAGCACTTCCGCCTGTCCGGCGGCGGTGACGCGATAGTCGAAGCCGAGACCAGATTCGCGCGTCGCGCCGACGACCACACGCGAATCATCGAAAGCCAGCAGATAGTGACTGCCGGGTGGCAGTACCACCGGCCAGTCCTGCGTGTTTGCTTCCGGCAGGCGCAGGTGCACGATCTGGCCACGCTGCGGTTCGATCGGCAACGCGATCCCCAGCGGCTGCATCAGTGCCGCCGCCCAGGCCCCGGCAGTCACGACGATGCTGTCACCTTCGATCAAATCACCGCCCGCCTTGACGCCGCGCATGCGGTTGCCATCGGCAAGCAGCTCCGCGTGCGCGCGAACCACTCGTGCACCGAGCCGCTGTGCTGCGCCAAGCAACCCTGCCGCCATCAGCCGGCCATCGATACGGGCGCCGTTGGCGACGTGCAGACCGGCGAGGTCCTCACGCAAGGGCGGGAACAGCATTCTCGCGTTGCGTGGGCTGAGCACGGCGGTTTCGCCCATCTCGGGCGTATCCAGCCGGCGCCGTTGCAGCAACTGATCGAACGCCCGCAGTTCATCAGCGTCGCTGGAAACGACGAGAGCCCCGACCCGACGGTATCCCAGTTCGGTTTCGCCGTGCTCCGCCAGCGCCGGCACCAACTCGGTATAGTACCGCGCGCCTTCGACATACAGTCGATAGAAGGCGGGATCGTCCGCGCCCGACACCCATGGACAGATAATGCCAGCACCCGCCGCCGTGGCACGGCCATCATGCGCGGTGTCGACAATCGTCACCTGCGCGCCGGCGCGCGCGAGATGGAATGCTGTGCTCGCGCCCAAAATGCCTGCGCCGACGACTATGATATGCATTGCAGCTCCCTTCGCTGGCATGATCCAGAGCAGGTTCGCGGGTATGATCTCAGCCCTCGCTTGAGGACACCCCGGTGTTGCGCCAGCATTCCAGGCTTTGCTTCGATGTCAAGGGAGGCAACCCATGACGCCGGCTGAACTCGACAAGGTTGACGTGCTGGTGATCGGTGCGGGCAATGCGGCCTGCAACGCTGCGCTGTCGGCGCACGAGCTAGGGGCGAAGGTCGCCATGATCGAGACCGCCCCAAAGGATGCCCGCGGCGGCAATTCGGCGTTCACCGGTGGCGCGTTCCGCTTCACCTATTCCACTGTCGATGACCTGCTGCGGCTGGCGCCTGACATCGCCGACCTCGACCTCGCCAGCATCGACTTCGGCACCTACACCGATGGCCAGTACTTCGACGATATGGGGCGGCTGACCGAGTATCGCTGCGACCCGGATCTGACCGAGGTGCTGATCGGCAACAGCTACGAGGCAGGTTTGTGGCTGTGTCAACAAGGTGTGCGGTTTCAGCCGGCGCTTGGAAGGCAGGCATTCAAGGTCGGGGGAAAATTCAAGTTCTGGGGTGGGCTCGCATGCCACATTCTTGGCGGCGGCCAGCATCTGGTTGCGACACTGCACGATCGGCTGGAACGGGTTGGGATCCCCGTACTATACGACACCACAGCGACAGCGCTGCTGCGGGGAGATGCGCGCATCGAAGGCGTGCGGGTGCGTCATGGCTTTCGCCAATACGACCTGCGGGCGGGCGCGGTGGTGATGGCGTGCGGCGGGTTCGAATCGAATGCCGAGATGCGTGCCCGCTATCTGGGGCCGAACTGGGACCTCGCGAAAGTGCGCGGCACCAAGTACAACACCGGCATCGGCCATCGCATGGCGATCGACATCGGCGCCGGGGTCGCCGGGCATTGGTCCGGTGCCCATGCCGTGCAGTGGGACATGAACGCCCCGCCCTATGGCGACCTGACCGTGGGCGATCGCTTCCAGAAGCACAACTATCCGTTCGGCGTGCTGGTGAACGCGCGCGGCCAACGATTCCTGGACGAGGGCCTGGATTTCCACAGCTACACCTATGCGAAATACGGGCATGAGGTGATGAAGCAACCAGGCCTGTTCGCCTGGCAGATCTTCGATGCAAAGATCGTACACCTGCTGCGTGAGGAATACCGCATCGCGCGCATCACCAAGGAACAGGCGGATACGCTTGAGGAACTCGCGCCGAAGCTGACCGGCGTCGATACTGCGGCCCTGCTGGAGACACTGCGCCAGTACAATGCGGCGCTACGGCCCGACGTGCCGTTCAATCCCAACGTGCACGATGGCCTGCGCACGGTTGGGCTGTCGATCGACAAGTCGAACTGGGCGCAGAAGCTGGATTCGCCACCCTATCATGCGTATGGCGTGACGGCCGGCGTCACCTTCACCTTCGGCGGCCTTAAAGCAACGACGTCAGCCGAGGTCGAGGACACATCGGGGGCGCCGATACCGGGCCTGTATGCGGCCGGAGAAATTCTTGGCGGTCTATACTTCCATAACTACGGCAGCGGCACCGGTCTGGTGGCTGGTGTGGTGTTCGGCCGTATCGCTGGACAACAGGCGGCGGCACTCAGCCGACGGTGATGCGCGGCGGGTTGCGCAGCGTCTGCAGGATGACGCAGTAGCGCTCGGTGGTCTGGATCATGCGCTCCAGCTTGGCGGGATCGGCATCGCTGTCGATCTCGAACCGTAGCGCGATATCACTCAAGCCCACCGGGACGCTGCGATCGATGCCAAGCGTGCCGCGCGCGTCCCACGTGCCTTCGGCAATGACCCGCCCGCTGCGAATGCTGACGCCGGATGCTGTTGCCACCGCTCGCAACGTGACGCCGGCGCAGGCGACCAAAGCCTCGAGCAACATATCAGCCGAGCAGGCCTGTTCACCGGAACCGCCGGTTGCCCGGTGCAGTCCCGCCGTGACCTCGCCATGCCAGGATGGCACCGTGCAGGCGACATCTTCGCCATCGAGCCGCGCCTCGGCGCGAGCAAGAACACGCGCGGCGTCTGGCGTGTCGCGATAGCGTTGCTTGACCGGCGCCTGCATGGCGCGAAGCTGTTCCGCATTCATGACCGGGGCGCCTCCTTTTTAACGCGCATTCGAAGCCTGGGACCATCGCACGATCACGCCACCCACGTCACGCGACGGCAGGAGAAGGTTCACCTCGCCGCGCCGCGTCCCACATCAGTCGCGGATCGAAGGTCTCGGCGGCGAACATGGTCAGGATCACCACGCCGCAGAATGCCATGGCGCCAACTCCAGGCTCAATTGTGATCACGGTGCCAAACTTCACCAGTGCGCCCAGCAGCGCCTCCATGAAGATGTCGATCATCGACCACCGCCCGATCCAGCGCACCACGTGGTACAGTCGCGTCCGGTCGCGCAGCCAGTCCGACCGGCCCATCTGCGCGGCCACCAGCATGATGCTCAGGCCCACCAGCTTCAGCATCGGCACGGCGATGCTGGCGAAGAACACCAGTGCCGCAAGCGGGTACATCCGCGAGGAGATCAGTTCCTCCACGCCGCCGATGATTGTACTCGGCGCACCCGCGCCAAGCTGCATCACGGTCAGCACCGGATAGTAGTTCGCCGGGACGTAGAGCACCGCCGCGGCGATCACCAGTGCCCAGGTTCGTGCCACGCTGTTCGGCTTGCGACTGTGCAGCCTCGCATCACACCGCGGGCAGCGGGCATGCTCTTCGCGCGGTACGCTGACCAGGCGACATACCTCGCAACCGACGGGATCGACTGTGCCGCTGCTGATCGCGGCGCGACTGTCGGCTCGCGGCCGTCGATCGAGCCGCTGCCAGATGGCTTCACGATCCAACGCACTGTCGGCCCAGATGATGACGATGGTCAGCGCCATCAAGGCGTAGACGCCGGCATCCAGCGTGATGTGCACAAGATCGCCCAGCTTCACATAAGCGACGAACACACCGAACACGAACACTTCGATCATCGACCAGGGACGCAGCCGTTCGGCCAGGTCAAAGATCTGACGCAGATGAAGCGGCGGCGTTGCCTCACGTAGACGGAGCAGAACGTAGAGTGTCCCAACGAGCTTCCCTGCCGGAGCGAGCACAGTGACGAACACCACCACGGCGGCAAGGGGCGCCATGCCGCGCTGCACCAGTTCAGCGGGTCCCGACAGGAGATAGGCGCTGTGCGCAATTCCTGCCGTCTGCACGCTCATCAGCGTCGTGGTGCACATCACCAGCAGCAGCACCAGGGCGGCAATGGTCAGCGCAATACTATGGCCCAGAGGATGCGTTTTGGTCCGATGCAGGACGGTGGAACACTGCTCGCAATAGGCAGTCATTCCCTTGGCAAGAGGTGGGACGTCCTGCAAAAGACCACATCCGAGGCATTCGCACAGCTGCCACTGTGTGACATTGCCATCCGGACGCCGTGGCATCAGCGGCCAGGCCGCGTCACCAGCATCGCCGCGAGCCCGTCCGCTAATTGGCCCACCGCGCTGCTGATTGCCGCCACTTCACCAGGTATGCCCGAAGAGGGTGGCGTGACGCTGAAGCGGAAATTACGGAGCACCGGCGCGGCCGCCCTGCCTTTGAACATGATCCCCGCCTGCGCCGACAGGATCAGGTTGCCGCTCGCGTCCTTATCCATGCGCTGCACATTCAGTGTTACCGTTGCATCAGCCGGAGCAGAGACTGCCCCGACCTCGCTGATCACCACGCTCTGCGGCAGTCTTTGCTGCAATTCGTCGACCAGGACGCGGCTGAGCATCGCTCCGAGCGGCTCGCCCCACCAATCGTTCGACATCACGTCCAGTTTGTAGTCCTCGGACGAGCGCACGATTTGCAACCGCTCCAGGTAGCGTTCCAAACCGATCTGCTGCAGCACGACCACCTTGGGCGATGCCGGGTGCTGGACACCGGGCACCGGTGCGATCGTATAGAGATCCGGGCTCGGCGAGGAACATGCGGCGAATGTGATGAGCAGACCAAGCGTAGATACGGTGCGAACGCAATGTAAGAGCATTACTCCACGCCTCCGGCTGCGCGTCCTTTAATTAGCGCCTCGGGATGGCGCGCCAGCAGATCGGCAAATGCACGGATGGAGCGCACGGCGTCGTTCAGCTGGATCAGCAGTCGCCCGACATCTCGGCTGAACTGTGTGTTCTCGCCATAGCCACTGTTGAAGGAGAGCATCAACTTGTTGGCGTTTGTCAGCGTCTTTTCCAGCCCCGCGGTGATCTCTGGCAGGACCTTGCTTGTGGAGGCATCGAAGTGCTGCAGCACCTGCTTGGCACTGGCGAGTGTCGCGGAAAGGTCCTCGAGCGACTTCTGCACCTGCGGACCATTCGTCAGGTTGTTGGTGCTCTGCAGGATACCGGCGAGATTGTCGCCGATCTGCTTGAATGGGATGGCACTGACCTGTTCCAGCACAGCTGTGGCCGAAGCCTGAAGACCGGCCAGGCCAGTACCTCCGGTGGTCGGCAGCACAAAGTCTTCACCTTCCATCGTCACTGCTACGGGCGGCGCGTTGCGCACGAAATCCAGCGTCACCATCTGCTGACCGGTGATCAGGCTGGCACTCTCCAGGCTCGCGCGCAGACCACGCTGCAGGACGTTCTGCACCGCCTCGCGGGTCGAGGCGAAGACGTGGTTGCCGAGGCCAACGATCCGCTCCGGCTCGACCTCGTAGCGGACCGGCGCGAGGATCGTATCCTTGACCGGGTCGTAGCTCAGCGCGACGCTCGTTACGTGACCGATGGCGAGGCCATGCATGGTCACCTCGGAACCCGGTCCAAGTCCGCGAACCGAGCCGGGGAAGAAGGATATCACCGAAATCTTGCGGCTATAGGATGCTGCATCGGCGGCTTCGCGGCTGGCAAACAGCGGGAATACGTGATTGTCGGCGCTCATTTTGCCAACTGACTTTTCGTCCGGCGTGGTGAACGCGATTCCGCCCAGCAACAGCGCCCGCAGTGACTCGAGCTGCAGCTCGACCCCGCTGCCGCCGATCTTCAGCGAGACACCGGACGCATTCCAGAACCTGGTGTCGTCGGTGACGTAGCGGTCGTACGGCGCACGAACGAAGGTGTGGATAGTGACGCTTTGTGCCATGTCGGCAATATCCCAGCCAAGCACCTCGCCCACATTGAGATCGCGAAAGTACACCGGGGAGCCGACGGAGATCGAACCGAGCCGGTTGGCCTTCAAGGAGAAGGTGTGCCCTGGGATATTGGCCTGCAGAACAGGCGGTTCCTCCCGGCCGGTGAAGGCCCGCTGCGGCTTGCCCTCGGTCGAGCCGGGCATCATGCCGATATAAGAGCCGGACAGCAGCGTATCGAGGCCGGATATGTTGCCTGCGAACAGGCGCGGTTTGACCACCCAGAAGACTGTCTGATCGGTCAGCAGTGGTTCGGCTTGTCGGGTCGTGGCAACCGTCACCGCCACATGCGCATGATCCTTGGACAGATCCAGGCGTTTCACAGTGCCAAGGGTTATGTCTCGGAACTTGAGCTGCGATTGGCCGGCCTGCAGACCTTCCGCAGTCTCGAAGGTGATGGTGATGGTCGGACCCTCTTTGGAGAATGTGTCCCAGGCCAACCACACGCCGATTGCGATGGCAATGATCGGAATGATCCAGATCACCGGAATTCGTCGCGAGTGTCGGATCCCGGCACGGGCGAGCACTGAGGTGCTGTTGGTATTACTCATGACACACCCTGGATCACAGACGACCGCTGGTTCATGCGAACCGGCTTAGCAGCAGGCGACGGATAACGGAACCGATAGCATCATGGGCTGAACTTAACGGGTCTCCTGGTGGGGTCCATGACAGGAGGACCGTGCCGTGCAGAGCGGGTGCAACTCGTGCGCGCTTCGGGCCACGCAGTGCATGGAATCCTAGCGTTACCTTCGCCGGCATGGAAGGAAGTTAGGGTGGGGCGACGTACTGGTAATAGACGCCGTTGGCGCCATAGGCGGGCCTGTACCAGGTGCTCCCGCATTGATACTCTTGGTACGCCGCCTGGTAGAAGCAACCCGCAGGAAGCGCCGCAACGTAGGCAGGTGGTGCGGCATACGCGGCGGCGGTAGCCGCGGAACCAGCGGCAGCACCAACCGCCAGGCCGGTCGCCGCACCGACGGCAGCCCCGGCCGCTGCGGCACCCCATGCGTTGTAGCCACAATTGTAGCACCCACCGCCGTAATAGTTCACCGTGGCGGGCTGATGGTAATAGGCGCCGTACGCGGTCGTCGTGGTATGGCCATAGGTGCCGGCTGTGCCGTGGTAGTAACCGCCGTAGTCGCTGGCGTGATACGTCCCTTCCGGGGTAACCGCCGTGCCGTGCCATGCGCCGCCATAATTGCTCTCGTGCGCAACTCCGCTCGAGGTCACCTGCGTGCTGTGATCCCAGCCGCCCCAATCGCTCGAGTGGGAGAAGCCGCCTGCCCCGACTGTGCTCGAATGATTCCAGCCACCGAAACTGCCGCCGCGCGAAAATCCGCCGCCGGAGTAGCCATGGAACCATGCATGCGCCGGCGCGAGCGGCAAACCCGCGATCAGAACAGACGCTGCGATCGCCGCCGAAACCTTGGGCATCTCAGCACTCCTTCTTGTAATTCCTGCCGGCAGCTATGGGCGCCCTACGGTCAGGGTGGAGGAACGGGCGGATAGTATATTCCGTTTGTGCCATAAGCGGGAGAAGATGCAGCCGGCCGGTAGCGCAGCATAGTGGGCCGGTTGCGGAGCGGCGGCCGAGGCGGTAGCCGCACTTGCCGCCAGATTCGCGACAACGATTTTGCGCATTGCGTCCCCGTTACGGTTTGGCCGGCGGCTTCTGCGCCGGCGGCGGTTCGCGCAGGCCGGGCGGCTGGAATGCCATCGCCTTGCCCTTTGCGGCTTTCTCAGACTTGAAGGTCGCAGGATCGACCGCATCAGTCAGCTGCCAATCGGAATACTCGGTCTGATACAGCGCATGCGCGGGCTCGTGCGGATAAACCACGCGCACCATGCGCGGCAGATGATCCGTGATACCGATCCACAACTCGGCCTGCACATTGTCGCCTGCCACCGCGACCATGTCCGTGGTGGTGCCACCGACAACCTTTGATTGCCCGACATAGAATGCCGAGTTAATCCCATGTTCTTCGAAGACCGCGCATGGCTTCGACAGGATCACGTCGGCGAACGGGAAGTAGATGGCTGCCTTTTCCCATGCCACATCGACCATCTGGTCGATTGTCGGTGGCGCGTCGGCAACCGCGACAAGATCCTGTGACGGCACATACGCCATCATGGCTTTGCCGTCGTAGTAGAACTCATCAGGTATGCCGTCGCCTGGCGTGATCACCCTCAGCTTGTCGGGGCGCTGCAGCGTGACCTCGTTCTTGGTGGCATAAAACAGCGGTTGCCCATTGCGGGCCGCGCGCTCATAGGTGCTGACGGCCGTGAACGACATTACTTTGGCCGCGGCCAGCACGTCGCAGGATGCCTTGAGGATGTCGACTGCCTTCGCCTCGATCGGTGGCGCCTGCGGCGGCGCCGTCTGTGCCGGCTGCGCCCCAGCCTGTGGTGCGAGGACTGCCGCCAGCAACAGCAGCCATATCACACGCTGTATCGTGCGAATCATTGGACGAGATCTCCCTACGCAGGGCGAGCACAGCCAGCATGCGCAGCACCGTTAACGGGGCGGCGACGCACGCGCTATGCAATTTCGGCTAAACCGTAGCAGTGTTCCCTTCATTGATCTAAGTCAAGTACATTTCCCCCAGATGCTGTCCCCATTCCGGGCAAACCATAGGAGCATGGAACCATGTCTATACGCCTGCACCTTGGCCGGATCAGCGCATTCTTGTGCCTGATGACCCTTGCTGGTTGCTCCCAACCGGCACCGGCGAACCTAGCGGCGTCGCTCAAGGGCATTGATAAGGCGAGGTTCCTGAGCTGTTCCGGCCCAGCGTTGCTGGCGACAGCAAACGCCGGCCAGGATCATATGTCGTTCGTGACCAACCTGAGGCGGGGAGAAACGATCGGCGTCACCAGCCCAACGGCGTTTCCCGTCGCGTCCTGCTCGGTGGATGCGGTGTTCCAGAACGATCGACTGGTCAGCTCGACGTTCTCCGGCGATATGTCGATGTGTAACCTGGTCTTCGGTCCTTGCCTGCAAAAATAGCTCTCTGGTCGCCCCCCTCCCTGCGAAAACGCGAAGCCATACGCTCACAGAGCTTCCTGCTGCGCACCCGCCGGCTTGTATGTCATCGTTCCCGAGGCCGGTGATCGATGGCACCGGCCCGACAACGCGCAAGCGACCGCGCGCATCGAGCCGGACCCAGAAGACGCAGGTGATGGCGCGTTCAGAACACGACGTTGGAGGCAGTGCCGTGCATGGGGGTCACCTGGTAGAAATCCCGTTGCCCTTGGTTGAGTGTCGGAATGATCGAGAATGCATGATGTGTGGTGACGCCATCTGTTCTGATGGCAACGTTGCTGAACGGCGCCGGCAGGTTCACACGCGGCACCAGCAGGCTGAACGAGGTTGAACCGGAATCGATGGTGCGCACGACGGTGACGCTGACGACCGTTCCAAGATCGCATTCCACCTTGCGGATTTCATCGCCGGAAAAGCTCAGCGACCGAACCGGGTCCTGATAAGAGAAATGCGGCTTACCATCGATGCCGCTCGTGCTGAAGCTGACATGCAGGCCACCGCCTGAGAGACTGAACATATTCGCCGCAACAAAGGCGGACGGCTGCTGCGTTACGGGACGTGCTTGGGTTGTGGACATGGTCTTCACTCCCTGTGAGGTACCATGACTGTGTTAGCGGCAGGACCAACCTCAAGATGCGACGCAGATCACAGCGCGGTTTCTCGCGGATTCCAGGCGCGAGCAGGCAGCACGCGATTGCTATGGAGGGCCAGCATTTGTGCGGCGCCGCTGCACGCATTGCCGATCACGACGGTCGAAACTTTCACATCCCGATCGACGGCGAGCGATCCTCGCGGCAGACTGGCAAATGCTATCAGAAAAGCGCGTCAACAGCGCGCGGGGAGAGAATATGGCCAATACCCAAGCGATTGCCGATCTGCTCAAACGCGCGGCTGATGCCGGCGACGTCCCTGGGGTTGTCGCCGCGGCGGCCACCGCAGACGGACCGATCTTCGCCGCGGGTTTCGGCGTGCGTGACACGGCGTCCGGGGCAGCGATGACTGCCGATACCGTGGTGTGGATCGCATCGATGACCAAAGCGGTTACCGGCGCCTGCGCCATGCAGCTGGTCGAGCAAGGCCAGCTTTCGCTCGATGCGCCGATCGCGACCGTATTGCCAGAGCTGGACAAGGTGCAGGTGCTTGAAGGCTTCGCGCCAGACGGCACGCCCCGCCTGCGGCCGGCGCGACGGCCAATCACGCTCCGCCACCTGCTGACACACACTGCCGGCTTCGTTTACGACATCTGGAACCCGGAGATGGGGCGCTACCTGGAGACGACGGGTACGCCCAGCATCGTCTCCTGCGAGAACGCCGCTCTGACAATCCCGTTGCTGTTCGATCCCGGCGAGCGGTGGGACTACGGGATCGGCATCGACTGGGCAGGCAAGGCGGTCGAGGCGGTCAGCGGACACAAGCTCAGTGACTACATGCAGCAGAACCTGCTGCAGCCCCTCGGCATGAAGGACACGGGCTTCAAGATAGGCACAGCGCAACGACAACGGCTGGCCAAGGTGCATAGCCGGACCCAGGAAGGCTTCGTCGCCATCGATCTGGAATTGCCGCAGGAGCCGGAATTCGAAATGGGCGGCGGGGGATTGTATTCCAC
Source organism: Pseudomonadota bacterium (assembly GCA_046735215.1). GTDB lineage: Bacteria > Pseudomonadota > Alphaproteobacteria > Acetobacterales > Acetobacteraceae > JAMXLO01. The sequence continues at coordinate 16,777 of JBKPSV010000007.1, forward strand.
CGCGAGCGACTATCTCCGTTTCACGCGGATGATCATGAACAAGGGAACCCTTGACGGCACGCGTGTCCTGGCGCCCGAGACTGTCGCGACGATGACAGCCAACGCAATGGGCAATCTGACATGCCGTGCACTGAAGACGAGTGTGCCGGCGTCGTCGAATGATGTCGATTTCATCGACGGCATGCAGTGGGGGCTTAGCTTCCTGATCAATCCGCGGCCACTGCCAACGGGGCGTTCGGCCGGATCGCTTGCCTGGGCGGGCCTCGCAAACTCCTATTTCTGGATCGACCCGGTAAGGCAGGTCACCGGCGTCTATGCAACGCAGGTGCTGCCTTTCTTCGACGCGAAGGCGGTGCAGCTGTTCCAGGAATTCGAAACCGCCGTCTATCGATTGCAATGACGAATACTGTGCGGCACCTATTCATGTGTTCCGTGGCAACCGGACCGTAAATTCGCTGTATTCGCCCGCTTTGCTGTCGACGGTGAGGCTGCCGCCGTGCTGCTGCGTAATGATGTCGTAGCTCATCGACAAGCCGAGACCGGTGCCCTCGCCTGGGGGTTTGGTGGTGAAGAACGGTTGGAACAGCCTGTCCTTGATCTCGGCGGGGATACCGATGCCGTTGTCGCGCACGCAGATCTCCACCGAATCGTCCAGTGAACGCGTCGAGACCTTCAGCGAAGGTTCGAAGGCGGATGTTGTTTCCATCCGTTGCCGTTCACGAGCGGCATGGAACCCATTGCTGAACAGGTTCAACAGCACGCGCGTGAGGTCCTGCGGGGCCAACGTGACCGGCGCCATATTCTCTTGCAGCTCACGCTGCAGCGTGATGTTGAAGCTCTGGTCCTGCGCACGGGCGCCATGATACGCAAGGTTCAGGGCCTCATCGACCAGGGCATTGAGATCTACCGATCGACGCTCACCGGAGCTTCCACGCGAATGTTCCAGCATGCTCCGCACGATACCATCGGCACGTCTGCCGTGCTCATTGATCTTCCCCAGATTGCTGGCGAGCGTGCTTGCAAGCTCATCGACCTCGCCGCGACGATCCTCGTCCAACAACGCAAGACCGGGTGCTGCCGCCTGCTTCAGTTCATCCAGCAGATCGACTGACAGGCTGGCAAAGTTGTTGACAAAGTTCAGCGGGTTCTTGATCTCGTGCGCGATGCCGGCGGTGAGCTGACCCAGTGAGGCCATTTTCTCCGCCTGGATCAGGCTGGCCTGCGCGGCCTTCAGATCGCGATATGCCGCCTCAGCTGCGTCGCGGGCGGCTCGGATCTCCTCCTCGCTGCGCTTGCGCTCGGTGATGTCGGAAAAGATCAGCACGAAGCCGCCGTCCGGCACCGGGTTGCGACGAACCTCGATCACCCTTCCATCGGGCAGCGTGCGCTCATAACCGTCCGGCTGGCCGGTGCTGGCAACCAGCGTACGAATTTGCTCCGCTGTCTCGACATTCGCACCGATGTATCCTTGTTCTGCGAGATAGCGGAGGTGTTCCTCATAGGTACGACGCTGCTTGAGCAGCTCATCAGGAAGATCGAAGATCTGCTGAAATTTATTGTTCCAGGCAACTAGGTGCTGGGTCTCGTCGAACATCGCCACGCCATCGCCCATGTTCTCGAAGGTAACCCGAAGCTCCTGCTGGCGCTGGCGAATTTCGCCAAGCAGTCTGGCATTTTCCATTGCGATGACCGCCTGCGCGGCAAAACTCTGGACCAGCGCGATCTCCTTGTCGGAGAACAGACGCACCTCTTTCCGGTAGATGATAAAGACCCCCAATAAGGCATCGTCCCCTCGCAGCGCCACAAACAGTGTGGTACGCGCTCCGTCCTGATGGATATTTGGCGATGACGGGGGAGGCGGGACTTTCGGATCGGTGATGTCCGGGATGTGTACTACATTCGCGCCCAGCACGATCTGGTCGTAGGCGATACTCGTGCTGGGGCGGACCGGTCCGCGTTTTCGCAAGGCGTCTACCAGGCCCGTGGACATTCCCCGCGTGACGCCGAAGTGAAAGAGTTCGCCGTCAAAGGTCACCAGGCTGCCGAACGCAGCCCCGCACAAGTGCAACGCCTTATCCAGTATCGTCTCGAACACCGGCATTAAATTACCCGGTGAGGCATTGATCACCTGCAGCACTTCGGCCGTGGCGGTCTGCCGCTCCAAGGCCTCGCGTTGCTCGGTCAACAGCCGCGCATTCTCCATCGCGATCACCGCCTGGTCGGCAAAACTCTCCAGCAAGGCGATCTGCCGCTCGGAAAATGGCCGCACTTCCTGCCGAAAAACGGAGATCACGCCGAGAACGCTGTTGTCTCTGCAAAGCGGCACTACGGTGGCAGTCCGTATGCCCCCAAGGTCGACCATCGCGCGGACGTTGGTGTTTCCTTGCAGATACAGCGTGTCGGCCATGATATCTGCAGTTTGCACGCTGCGCCGGGTCGTGACCGCCTGTTGAAGCCCGCCCTTGCCCAACAGTTCCGGCGGATGGCTTTCACGATATGCCGCGTAGGCTGCCGGTACACCGCGCTGTGCCGCCGAGCGGAAGCGGTGTCCGTCTAAGGTATACAACCAACCGAACGCGGCACCGCAGAGGACCATCGCTTTTTCCAAAATCGTCTCAAATACAGGTGCAAGATTGCCGGCCGACGCATTGATTACCTGCAGCACCTCGGCCGTTGCGGTCTGCCGCTCCAGCGCCTCGCGCTGCTCGTTGATCAACCGCGCGTTCTCCATCGCAACCACCGCCTGTTCGGCGAAGTTCCGCAGCAGCGCGATCTGCTTTTCGGTGAACAGCCTAACCTCGCGCCGGCCGGTGGTGATGGCGCCGATCAGCGCATTGTCCTTGCGGAGCGCTACTGTC
>JBKPSV010000008.1:0-4240 GCA_046735215.1 Pseudomonadota bacterium
GTTGAAGCGCGCGCGCACGCTGCGGCTGTCGACTGAGAAGCCGCACGGACCAGAGCCAACCTCCTGCTCCCACGTGGCCAACGCGCTTCCCGTCACATCGAACAGCCGCAGCCACAACCGTATCGCGCCGCCGCCATATCCAGACCAGTAGTTCGCCGAAACCAGCCGCGTGGACAGCCCGTTCGCGTCGCGAAAGAAGGCAAGGTTCGTCGCGAAGTTCAGCTTATCGAGATAGCGCGCCCGATTGCTCAGCAGCGCATCCGGCAGCTTCGCTTCGTCCAACGACGCCAACTCGACGGATTTCGGCAGCAGGCGTCGGATGCGGGAAGCGATACGCCCGGCATCGAACGCAGCAATCAGAACGGTGCGCGCGTTGCTCTGCGGCAGGTCGGTCAATGGCTGCGCGACGTGTCCCGCGCGCTCCGCACCGATCGCGGCCACATCGTGCACATAGAGCCCTGTGAGGGAGACAGGATACAGCGCCAGCAGCGGCGCCGCGATGCCTTCCGGATCGTACAGCGCCACCGGTTCACGCAGCCGCGCAAACAGGCGCGCGATCGCCTCCGCGGCCAACGGATGCGTCAGCGCCTTATACAGCACATTGCCGCCAGCGCGGTTGTCGAACGTCTGGATGTTCAGCATGGCGTCAGTCCCAGCCGCCGGCACATTTCTGCCGCGGCCGCCTGCGTGTCATCGAGCGGTGCCACCGGCCATATCTCCAGCCGGCCGGAGAACGTGCGCACGCGCCCATCACGCAACAGGCCCTCGGTGAACAGGGCATTGCGACGCGATCGACCCGGCAGATCTGCCAACATGACAGGTGCGCATGTCGCGACCGCCTCCGACACCATCGAGACGCTGTCGACCGTCACAATAATCGCATCGGCGAGAGCCAGCATGCCGAAATACGGATTGTCGCCGTTGCCGTCCCAGATCCAGGCTCCTAGGGGTCCCAAGATCTCGGCCAACACGCGCATCGCTGACGGATCAGTCCGCCGCGACGGCGTGATCGCAACGCCGACCGCGTCCCTACCCATCATCTCGGCAAGCTGCCCGGCAAGACCGCGCGCCACTTTGGCATCGAGGCGGAACCGACCGTTGCTGCCGCCGACCAGCACTGCAACCAGTGGCCGTCTCAGATGCGCAAACCGTGCCCGCCATTCCTCTGCTGACGCAGCGAGCTTCGCCGACGTCACCCGATGCAGGGCAGTGCGGGTAACAACCACGTTCGGTCCGGACAATTCGTCGTGCCGATTGGCGACGATCAGGTCGAAGCGACGTGGATCCATCCGCGGATGCTGGACTTGCACCACCGGCCTGTGGTCGCGCCGTAGCGCGGCGCCGACCGCAGCGGCCACACCGCCACAGCCGATGATCAGCTCTGGCAGAGGCGCCTGCACCGCCTCCGGCACGGCGGCCAAGGGCTTCGGCCACAACGAGGCCGCCACCCACTTCCACGGAGCCCGTGGCGCGAGCACCCGCATATCCGGCCGTAACCCCGCAGCCTCGGCCAGACCCAACGCCTGTGCCTGCAACCCGGCGTAGCCTTCGCTGAGAATCCATGACGTTGCAGTGACCGACATGGGCGGGCTTTTCGGCGCCTATCCTATGCCAGTCAACAAGTGCAATCTGCCGGACATGGACAGAGACCTGATCGGCTATGGCGCCAATCCGCCCGACCCGAAATGGCCGGGTGGTGCCCGCCTCGCGCTGAACTTCGTGCTCAACTACGAAGAGGGTTCGGAGCCTTCGGTGCCGGACGGCGATCCCGCATCGGAGTGGGGACTGACCGAGAACGGCATGCTGAACCCCGGCGTGAAGGGTCGTGACCTCGCCGCCGAGGGGATGTTCGCCTACGGCAGCCGGGTGGCCTTCTGGCGCATCATGCGGCTGTTCAGCGAGCGCAACCTGCCGCTGACCGTGTTCGGCTGCGCCCTTGCGCTCGAGCGCCATCCACCGGCCGCCGCGGCCATCCGGGCTGCCGGCTACGACGTCTGCTGTCACGGCTGGCGCTGGGAAAAGCATTTTGAGCTTTCCGAGGATGTCGAACGGGAGCGAATCCGCCGTGCGGTTGCGTCGCTTCAGGCGACGATGGGTGAACGCCCGCTTGGCTGGTACTGCCGCTATGGGCCAGGCCTGAACACCCGGCGGCTCCTCGCCGAAGAGGGTGGGTTTCTCTACGACTCAGATGCCTATGACGATGAGCTGCCCTACTGGACCCAGGTTCAGGGGAAGCCACATCTGGTCGTTCCCTACAGCTTGTCGACCAACGATTCAAAATTCGGCCGCGGCACCTTCGCCACCGGCGACGACTTCTTCGCCTATTGCCGCGACGCGTTCGACTTCCTCTACCGGGAAGGCGCGACCCAGCCGCGGATGATGTCCATCGGGCTGCACATGCGCATCATCGGCCACCCGGCCCGCGCCGGCGGCCTCGAACGCCTGCTGGACCACGTCCGAGGAGTCCCAGGCGTCTGGATCACCCGCCGCCTCGACATCGCGCGCCACTGGGTCGCCACGCACCCACCCGCATGAGGCCAGGCCGCCACGCACACTCCCCCTCCCCAAGCGGGAGGGGGGCGAGGGGAGCGGGCCTGCGCATCCTGGTCGTCAAGCTCGGCGCACTGGGCAACGTCGTCCTCTCCTTCGGCCCCTTTGCCTCGATACGCCGCCACCACATCAATGCCCACATCGTTCTATTGACTACCGACCCCTTCGCCGACTGGCTGGCAAGGTCCCCATGGTTCGACGAGGTGTGGATCGACGAACGTCCCCAATGGTGGGACCTGCCCGGCTGGCGCAGGCTCCGACAGCGCTTGATAGACGGCCAGTTCGACCGCGCGTACGACTTACAGACTTCCGCCCGCTCCAGCCGCTATTTCCAACTGCTGCCGCACCACAGTCGCCCCGAGTGGTCCGGTATAGCGCACGGCTGCGCGCTGCCGGATCGCGACCCGCAGCGGAACCGGATGCACGACGTTGACCGACAGTTCGGTCAGCTTCGCCAAGCCGGCATCCACTGGCAGGAACCGATCGACCTCTCCTGGAGCCATGGCGACCTCGCCGGCTTCGCCCTGCCCCACCGCTTCGCGCTACTGGTACCGGGAAGCTCGGCGCATCGGCCGGTCAAACGTTGGCCCATCGCCCATTACTGCCAGCTTGCGGTAGCCCTGTCCGCTCGCGGTCTGACACCGGTGGTGATCGGCACTGCGCCCGAACAGCCGTTGGCCGCCGCACTTCCCAACGCGATCGACCTCACCGGGCGGACCGACTTCGACCAGCTCGCCAGCCTGGCACGAGCCGCCGGCGTTGCGATCGGCAATGATACCGGCCCGATGCACCTGATCGCGGCCGCCGGCTGCCCCTCTGTCGTGCTGTTCTCACGCGACTCCAACCCCGCGCTTCACGCGCCGCGTGGCACGTCGGTGGCGTCGCTGCATCGGCCCGATCTTGCAGAGCTCGCGGTCGACACGGTGCTGACCGCGATCCCCCCATCCGTGTGGCGGCAAGCCGGCGCGCTGGCTGCCGGTTGATGGAGGACCAGCCCAGCTCTCAGCCCCGCGTTGCCGTCGGCGATGGAGTTCCCCTTCCCCAGCGCACCTGGGCAATCCTGACGATCGCGCTCGGCCTCACTCTTGCCGTGCTGGACGGAGCGATCGCCAACGTCGCTCTGCCGACGATCGCACGCGACCTGGACGCAAGCCCTGCGGCATCGATCTGGGTGGTGAATGCTTACCAGCTTGCAGTCACGATCTCGCTGCTGCCGCTTGCATCCATGGGTGACATCTACGGCTTCCGGCGCGTCTATCAGTACGGGCTGGTCGTCTTCACCATTGCTTCGCTCGCCTGCGCGCTGTCCGATTCATTGCTGACGCTGACGATTGCACGCGTCATCCAGGGCTTCGGCGCCGCAGGCATCATGAGCGTCAACGGCGCGTTGATCCGCTTCATCTACCCGCGTCGCTTGATCGGCCGCGGCGTCGGCCTGAACGCAACGATCGGCTCGATCGCGTCGGCTGTCGGACCTACCGTTGCGGCGGCCATTCTGTCAGTCGCCCATTGGCCGTGGTTGTTCGCCGTCAATGTGCCGATCGGTATGCTGGCCATCCCAATCGCGTTCCGCGCGCTGCCCATTACGCGCAGCGCTGGCGTTCGCTTCGATGGGCAAAGTGCCATCTGGAGCGCGCTGACCTTCGGCCTGCTGATCAGTTCGATCAGTGGGCTCGGCCACGGCGAGAGC
>JBKPSV010000009.1:0-7628 GCA_046735215.1 Pseudomonadota bacterium
GCCGCCTCGATCAGATCGCCCTGCGCCTGCTTTACCGCGAGTGCGGCCAGTTCACGGTCGTATAGCGAGCCTTCACCCATCGCACGATCGACGCTGCGGCCAAGCTGGCTGTCGATCTGCGCCAGCGAAAGCTCAGGAATCGCCGGATCGCCGCGTCGCTCCTCGGCCAGCCAGGCATGCGCATTATCGATCGCCAGCTCGCCACCCTTGACTGCAACATAGGCCATTTCAGCCCTCCTCGATCGATACGCTGCGCGGCAGCGCGGTGAGCATGGTCCCGGCGCACAGGATGATATCCACCCCCCGTGGAAACAGGGCGCGGTTCTGCTGCCACTGCGCGATGAACCGCGGCGGCAGGCCGGTCACGAACAACGCCTCCGGTTTGCGCAGCCCTGGACCGCTCAGTCGATAGCACGTTCCAGAGGCGAGCGCCGGGACCTGCAGGACCACAGTTGCCGAGCCCTCGGGCGCCTCATGCGATCCCGCAGAGAACTGAGACAGGTCGGGCAACGACAGAGCCACCGCGAAATACGCGGTGTTCGGATCCCGAACCAGGGCAGCACCGCAATGGAAGGCTACCCAGTCACGCGCAGGTGCGGCGAAGGCATCGAGCCACAGCGGCGTCTCATGATCGACCAAGGTCAGGAGCACCGCCGCGGTCGCCCGGTCGAGTGGTGCGGGCGCTGCCAGGCACTCGCCCACGCAGTGTATTGTGCCTGGCCGTGCCATCGCATCGAGCACCGCACGGAACGTCGCCTGCGCCTCGATGACCGGATCGACGAAGCCCGGCAAATCGACGCTTGCGCTCATGCGCGCATATTCCGCATGGCATAGAACTCTACTCGCGTGGCAGAGGCCTTAGCAGCGATATCCGCGCAACGCGCCTCTTGAAGTTCAGCCAGTGGCTCGATCACCTGGCGCAACAAACCCGGCTGCCGCTCAGGATCCTGCAGCAGCGCATCAACAAGCGCCGCAAGCTCCGCAAGGCGCTCCTTGCGGCCGGCGACATAGGCATGGCCGAGCAATCCTGTATCGGTGCGCACCGTGCAACGTGTGACGGTCATCTCGCCCAGATTGAACGGCGCTCCGCCCCCACCGGCGCGACCGCGCACCATCACCAGCCCGGCTTCCGGTCCGCGCAGCACCGTATAGCGTGGCACGTCACCGAGCCGTTCCTGCACGGCTTCAGCATCGGCACGCGCCAGAACAGCCATCCAGCGTTGCCGGGGTGTCTTGGAGCGGTCCGGCGGCAAGGCATCGGGCATCGCACAACCTGCTGACATTCGGATGTCTAGACAGCTAGACTTCGGGTCGGCTAGCGTCAAGCAGGAGTTGCACGGAGGGACAGTCGTGTGGGTGAACTGCGGTGACGCCGATCGAGCCGGTGTTGCGGCAGCAGGGCGTTGCCCTGTGGCGGCAGATCGCGACCCGGCTGCAGCATGATATCGGCGCCGGGGTATACCCGCCGGGTGGCCGGCTACCTACCGAGGCGGAGCTGTCACAACAGTTCCGCGTCAACCGGCACACCGTGCGGCGTGCGCTGGATGAATTATCTCGTGGCGGGCTCGTACGGGTGGAACAGGGTCGCGGGTCGTTCGTTGCCGAGGATGTGCTGGCGTACGCGGTGGAGCCTCGCACCCGTTTCTCCGCATGGGTCAGACGGCACAACATGGAGCCATCCGGACGCGTGCTGCAGCTCAAGGAGACTGCCGCCGAGCCCCATGTGGCTGCCGGTCTTCGCATGCGCGCCGGTAGCCGCGTTGTGCTGTTGGAGCGGCTGGGACTGGCGGATGAAAGGCCTGTGAGCCTGTCGCAGCACTTCTTCCCGGTCGCACGGCTGCGCGGAATATTCGACGCGTTGCAGGAAGCCCCTACCATTACAGAGGCGCTGAAGGCCGTCGGAGTGTCCGATTATCTGCGGCAAGTCACTCGCGTTTCCGCACGGCTGCCGAACGCGGCCGAGGCAGACATGCTGCGGATGCCGCGCAACCGTCCGTTGCTGGTCACCGAGAACGTCAATGTCGATCGCGCCGGCACGGTGGTGGAGTTCGGGCTGTCACGCTATCCAACGCCGCGCGTGCAAATAGTTTTCGAACCGTGAGAGCGAGAGACATGGACCGGCTGACAGTAACCGGAGGGCGCGTCTTGCTGCCGAATGACGGCGAGCAAGTGGTGGATGTGTCGCTGGAGGATGGCCGCATCGCTGCGATCGGTCGCAGCGGACGCGCCACGCAACTCGATGCGCGCGGGCTATTGGTGCTGCCCGGCATCGTCGATATTCATGGCGACGCATTTGAACGGCAGTTGCAGCCGCGACCGGGTGTCGGCTTCAGCGCCGAGATCGCCCTGCAGGATACCGAGACGCAGTTGCTGGCCAACGGCATCACCACCGCGTTCCATGGGGTGACGCTGTCTTGGGAGCCGGGTCTGCGCAGTTTGAAGGCCTGGCGTACTTTGCTCGATGCGCTGGAGGCGCGAACCTGGACCTGTGACATGCGCGTGCATCTGCGTTGGGAGGCGTACAACCTGGAAGCACTCGATACGGCGCTGGCCGATATTGCGGCGGGACGCGTGCATCTGCTGGCATTCAATGACCACACGCCTCCCATCCTGAAGAAGATCAAGGATCCGGTCGTTGGGGCGAAATACAGCGACCGCGCCGGCATGAAACTGGACGAGTTCCGCGCGCTGGCCACCGAAATCGGCGCGCGGGAGCACGCTGTGCCCGCGGCGCTGGATCGCATCGGCGCGGCCGCACGTGAGGCCGGTCTGCCGATGGCGAGTCATGACGACGCGACGATCGCGACGCGTCGAGCCTTCCGCGCGCGGGGAGCGCATATCTGCGAATTCCCCATGGCAGAAGCAGTCGGTCAGGAGGCGCGCGAGGCTGGCGACTGGGTGGTTATGGGTTGTCCAAACGTCGTGCGTGGCGGATCGCATCTGGGCTGGGCATCCGCGGCCCGAATGGTCGAAGCGGACATATGCCGGGTACTGACGTCGGACTACTTCTATCCAGCCATGTTGCACGCGCCGATGGTGATGGCCGGCAGAGGCGTGCTCAACCTGGAAACTGCCTGGAGGCTGGTCTCCAATAACCCTGCGCGAGCAGCCGGGCTGAGCGACCGCGGCTCCATCGAACAAGGGCTGCGCGCCGATCTGGTGTTGGTGGATCCAGAACGGCCGAGCGTCGTCGCGACGATTGTGCGTGGACGCATCGCGTATCTAACGGCGGAAGGTGCTGCGCGTCTGTCATTGGCGACGCAGGGCTGAAGCAGCAAGCCCATTCCGTTTGAAGTGCCCAGTACCACGATGCATTGGCGGTCCAACTGGGATCTATATCGACAGGTTCATTGCTGCGCGCGGCCACTCGCTGACGACGGGTGAGATGCGAAGTCATGCAATGCAGCGGTCAGGGCTTCCGGCGACACCTGAACGATACCCGCAAATGGACGATCGATGACCACGATGACGAGGAGCCCAGAGAAAATCAAAGCTGTCAGTGCTCCGGTCATCACGGCTTGAGCACGAAGATTGTCGGTTGCAAAAAAGAATGTGAAGCCGACGGTAACAATGGCGCCGCCAAACAAGACAAACCACACAATGCCCGGAACGATGCCGCTCGCCACTACGAGACGCGCTCTGCGCGCCTGGGTCACCGCATCCAGCTGACGCAAAGTCTCAGTGAGAAGTGCTGCGCCCCGAGAGTCGGTGGGACTGAAAGTCAGCGCTGCCGAATAAGCGGCGTTCAGAGCCTGGGTGGTTGACCGACTGGCCTCTCCCCGCGCCATGGCCGGCCAGTCCTCTGCGATCGCCGTGCTGAGATATGTGCTGACGGCTGCGCGGAGTTGGGCACCTGTTTCCCCTTCTATGCCGCCTGACAGACGATAGATCGTGACTGCGGCGCCAGCCTCATCCGCCACATGGCTTTCGGCGTCTCCGAACTTTTCCCACACGACGATGACTGCAAACGCCAAGCGCACCGCGTAAAGTACGCCGACCGTGGCAAACTTGAAGCCAGCGACCTCGTTATTCGCTCGCAGCCTTTCCAGAGGCAGGCGACGGCGAATCAGGGCTGGGCCGCCCATCGCCAGCAAGGTCGGAAGTCCGACAAGCAATATCGCGGAGAGCCACAGCGGGAGGAAGGTCAAAACCATGAGGTGCGTCTGCTCGACTTCTTCAGCGACAGTAGCTGCATTCCCGGAGTCTGAAGAGCCGCGATAGGCGGACAGCGGCAGCGCTTCCGCGCTGCTTCCAACTATTGGTCTTGTTACACCAGCGACCGTCGCGCACCGACCCCCTCCCGCCGAACGGGAGAGGGTTTACCAGCGCCGATCAGGCAAACTCGTGCGAGAGTGGCGCGACACCTACCGTGGCGTCAGCACCATAACCATCTGGCGGTTTTCCATGCGCGGCATCTGCTCGACCTTGGATGTCGGATCCATTTCGTTCTTGATCCGCTCCAGTACGCGCACGCCGATTTCCTGGTGCGCCATCTCGCGGCCACGGAAGCGCAGGGTGACCTTGACCTTGTCCCCCTCGTCGATGAACGACTTCATGGCGCGCAACTTCACCTGATAGTCGTTCTCATCGATGTTGGGGCGGACCTTGATCTCCTTGATCTCGATGACCTTCTGCTTCTTCTTGGCCTCGTTCTTCTTTTTCTGCTGTTCGTATTTGAACTTGCCGAAGTCGAGGATCTTCACCACGGGCGGCGAGGCGTTGGGGCTGATCTCCAAGAGGTCGAGGCCCACGGCCTGCGCACGGAGCCAGGCGTCGCGGGCGGTCATCACCCCCTGCATTTCACCGTCCTGATCGATCAGCCGCACCTGCGGTGCCCTGATCTCGTCGTTCACACGCGGCCCGTCGCGGGAAGGCTGAGCGGGCATTGGTCCTCTGGGTATGGTCTTCTCCTGTTCTGGTTGAAGTTCAGCAGCATCCATCTTGACTGATCCGTCCCTCTCGGATCAAGCGGGCTTTCACGCAACGGGCAAAATCGCAGCCGTCAGGACTTCAGATCGGGTGGAGTGGCCTCGTCCGCAAGCTGGCGCACCGCCGCTTCGAGCGGCAGCACTTCCTGGGCCGAGCCGCCCAGCCGGCGCAGCGCCACGGTCCGCTGTTCGGCTTCCTTACGTCCCACCACCGCCAGTACCGGAACGTGGGCAAGGCTGTGCTCCCGGACCTTGGCGTTGATCTTCTGGTTGGAGAGATCCAACCCGACCTCCAGCCCGGCCTTGCGCAGCATCGCCGCCACCTCGCGCGCATAGCCATCGGCGTCGGAGACGATGGTCGCGACCACTGCCTGCACCGGGGCCAGCCACAGCGGGAAGCGGCCGGCGTAGTGCTCGATCAGTACGCCGAGGAAGCGCTCGAAGCTGCCCAGGATGGCGCGATGCAGCATGACCGGGGTGCGACGGCTGCCGTCTTCCGCCACGTACTCGGCGCCCAGCCGCCCCGGCACTACGAAATCGACCTGGAACGTGCCGCACTGCCATTCCCGCCCGATGGCGTCGCGCAGGACGAAGTCCAGCTTGGGCCCGTAGAAGGCGCCGTCCCCCGGGTTAAGGATCGGCTCGATCCCGGCGCTGTTGCAGGCCTGGCGCAGCGCGGCCTCGGCACGGTCCCACACCTCATCGGCGCCCGCTCGCACCGGCGGCCGATCAGAGAATTTGATGCTGAACTCGGGAAAGCCGAAGTCGCGATAGACGGTGGATAGAAGCTGGACGAACCGACGGCCTTCGTCGGCGATCTGCTGTTCGGTGCAAAAGATGTGCGCGTCGTCCTGGGTGAAGGCACGCACCCGCATGATCCCGTGCAGCGCACCGGACGGTTCGTAGCGATGGCAGGAACCGAATTCCGCCAAGCGCAGCGGCAACTCGCGGTAGGAGCGGATGCCCTGCCGGAAGATGAGCACGTGGCAGGGGCAGTTCATCGGCTTTACCGCCAGCGTCCTGTCCTCGTCCTCGACGCGGGCGATGAACATGTTCTCGCGATAGTTCTCCCAGTGGCCGGAGCGCTCCCACAGCACACGGTCGAGAAGCTGTGGGGTTTTCACCTCCTGATACTCAGCCTCCTCCAGCCGTCGCCGCAGATAGGCCTCGGCGTTCCGGTAGAGCTTCCAGCCCTTGGGATGCCAGAACACGCTGCCGGTGGCTTCCTCCTGCAGATGGAACAGGTCCATCTCCTTGCCGATGCGCCGGTGGTCGCGGCGTTCCGCCTCCTCCAGCATGTGCAGGTAGGCGTCGAGTTCCTTTTGGTCGCGCCATGCAGTGCCATAGATGCGCGACAGCATGGCGTTGCGGTGATCGCCGCGCCAATAGGCGCCGGCGACCTTCATCAGCTTGAACGCGCCGCCGACATCGGCGGTGGAACGCATGTGCGGACCGCGGCACAGATCGACCCAATCGCCCTGGCGGTACAGCGTGACGATCTCGTCGCGCGGCAGGTCCTGGATGATCTCCGCTTTGTACTTTTCCCCCTTGTCGCCGAAGAACCGGATCGCCTCCTCGCGGTCCATGACCTGGCGAACGAAGCTATCGCCGCGGGCCACGATCTCTCGCATCTTCGCTTCGATTGGGGGGAAATCCTCCGGGGTGAAGGGTTCGTTGCGGGCGAAGTCATAGTAGAAGCCATCGGCGATCGCCGGGCCGATAGTGACCTGCGTACCCGGAAACAGCTCCTGCACCGCTTCGGCCAGCACATGCGCCGCGTCGTGGCGGATCAACTCCAGCGCCTCGGGGTCGCGACGGGTGATGAATACCACGTCGGCGTCGTGATCGATCTCGGTCGCCAGATCGACCAGCCTGCCGTCCAGCTTCATTGCCAGGGCGGCGCGCGCGAGGCCGGGGCCGATCGCCTCTGCCACCGTCGCGCCCGTCACCGGCGCGTCGAAACGGCGCACGGATTTGTCGGGCAGGGTGATGGCGGGCATCGGTCGGTACTCCTCCTTCCAATCGGAGCGGCTGTCTATGGCGACGCGCCCCTTGCTACGCAAGTCCTATGACTTCGCGGTAAACGTCGAGGGTCGCCGCCTGCATCGCACCGACCGTGTAATTGTCATGCACGGCCGCCCGCGCCCGCTCTGCCAGCGCGGCGCGCTGCTCCGCGTCCAGTGCCAGCAGTTGCTCTATCGTGGACGCGAGGGCGGATGCATCGCCCGGCGGCACGCGCCAGCCGGTAACACCTTGCGCGACCGTTTCCGCCGGGCCGCCTAGGTCGGAGGCGATCACCGGCCGCCCCATCGCCTGTGCCTCGATCACCACGCGTCCGAACGCCTCCGGCTGAACCGAGGCATGCACCACCACATCCGCCAGCATCAGCGCCGCTGGCATGTCGTCGCACTGGCCGACCAGACGCACCCGATCTGCCACCCCGAGCGCCTCTGCGCGCTTGACGAGGTAAGAGGAGTACTGATGGCGGCCCTGGTCCGAACCGACGAGCACGCCACAGATGTCGCGCCTGTCGATGCGCGCGATCGCCTCGATCAGCACCCCCTGCCCTTTCCAACTCGTCAGCCTTCCCGGCAGAAGGACGACTGCAGCTGCTTCCGGCAACCGCCACGCCTGCGCAAGCCGCATCATCCGATCGCCGCTAACCGCCGCCGGATTGAACGCCGTAAGGTCGACGCCGCG
>JBKPSV010000010.1:0-23312 GCA_046735215.1 Pseudomonadota bacterium
GTTGCGGAAGGCCGCAGCCCGATCCGTGACGGCCACTTGGCGAGGCATTGGTCGACTTCTCAAGCAGTTCACTCCGGCCGAGTGCGCCAACTACCTCGTCAATGCCGGTTATCCATCAACCTAAAGCGATCATGCTTTAAGACGACAGCCATGTTAAAAGGCCGAGACACGAGAATGCTCACTTGCACGGATCTGTCTTAAGTCGAAGGGCAAACCGGCTGCCCGCCCAAAATGGCATCGTCCGCCATCCAGTCTGGATTGCATCTCTCAAATGATTACACGTATTGTTACTGTGATGGCCGCATCGCTGTCTCTTTCAGCTTGCGCCACCGTCATGTCTGGAACCGACCAATCTATTGCGGTGGCCACTGACCCTCCAGGTGCCAGTTGCAGCATCGATCGCAATGGCACGCATGTCGGGCAGGTAAATCCGACACCAGGATCGATCCACCTGGATCGCAGCAAGGATGACCTGCAATTCACCTGTAACCGCGCAGGTTACCAAGAAGCGAAGCTGGCGCAATCGCCACACTTCACTGGCGCGACCTTCGGCAACATCCTAATCGGTGGCCTTGTCGGTGTTGTAGTTGACGCTGCAACTGGTGCTAATTTTCGCTATCCTGACAATGTAAGCGTATCATTGGCGCCGCTCGTAGCTCTGCAAGCTATTCAGTGATCGAGCTTGAGGTGTTCGCGTCAGGAGCGTCAGAAAAGGCACTGCCTGCCATCCGCCATTCGCTACCTCCTGGGATGGCAGACTGAGGAGCCATACCAGAGTGCACATGTGACCTCGTCGTGATCGGTGCCGAGATGAAGCCAGTAACCGATTCGCGCTTTACTCCGGTGCCATCCCATGTAGTGGCCTTTTTCGCACGGCACCCCAGCGAGCGCATACGAAGGCCTTCGCGAAGGTGCGCGCCGGGTGGCGTAGTTCATTTCGCCGGCGCGGGAGCCATGCAGAGTGATAGAGCGCAGTTGCAAGCGGGCCTCCCCAAACCTAGCCAACACGCAAAGTGGTCGGCACTATCCGGTGGCAGCCACCTCGACGACATGATCCGCCAAAGCCAGCGCGGCGGTCAGTCCGGGGCTTTCGATCCCGAACAAATTGATCAACCCCGACACGCCATGCGTCTGCGGGCCCTGCACCACGAAGTCCTGCGCCGGCGCACCGCGCGGCACGATCTTTGGCCGGATGCCGCAGTAACCGGGCTGCAGCGCCCCGTCCTGCAGCGCCGGCCAATACTTCCGCACCGCAGCGTAGAAGCCGTCCGCTCGCGCCGCGTCCACTGTATAGTCGATTGTATCGATCCATTGCACGTCGGGTCCAAAGCGCGCCTGACCACCGAGGTCAATCGTCAGATGCACTCCAAGTCCGCCGGGTACAGGCACGGGATAGATCAGCCGGGAAAACGGCGAACGTCCGGAGAGCGTGAAGTAGTTCCCCTTTGCGTAATACGCACCCGGAATGCGCTCCGGCGGCATGCCAACAATGCACGAAGCGAAGCGAGGCGCGTGCAAGCCAGTCGCGTTGACCAGCAGCCGGCACCGCAGTGTTATCGGATCGATACCTCCAACGTCGATCTCAGTCCCACCCGGTACCACGCGCCCACCGGTAACCGGACTGAAAAAGACCGGCACCGCACCGGCATCCTCCGCGTCGCCCTGCAAAGCCAGCATGAAGGCATGACTGTCGATGATGCCTGTTGCCGGTGACAGCAGAGCGCTGGTGCATGACAGGTTCGGCTCCAGCGCGATGGCCTCAGCGGCACTCAACACCCGCATGCCCTCAACGCCGTTCACCTCGGCTCGGCGCTTGATGCCGGCAAGCATCGCATCCTCTTCGGCATTCGTCGCGACGATCAGCTTGCCGCAATTGGCATGCGGTACGCCCTTCTCCGCGCAATAGGCATAAAGAGCACGGCGTCCGGCCACGCAGAACCGCGCCATGAAACTACCGGCGGGATAGTAGATGCCGGCATGGATCACCTCGCTGTTGCGCGACGAGGTCTCGGTGCCGATGCCGTCGGCAGCCTCCAGGATGATCACTTCTCGGCCGGATAATGCCAATGCACGTCCAACGGCGAGGCCGACCACTCCGGCTCCCACCACGACGCAGTCAACCCACTCCACCGTCATCTACTCCAACACGAAACGCAGCAAGGATAGGCCGGCGATAAGCCACGCCGCACCGGCAATCGATCCAAAGCCCGTACCTGCCGCCTTGACGACAACATAGACAATGAACCCAAGGCCTATGCCTGCCGCTATGGAGAACGTGAACGGAATGCCGACCGCGACCACCGTGGCAGGCACGTATTCGGTCGCATCATCCCAGTCGATGTCGCGTAAACCGCGAGCCATCATGCAGGCGACAAACAGCAGCGCCGGCGCTGTCGCAAAGACGGGGATGGCGGTGGCGATCGGCGCGAACAACAGGGTCAACAGGAACAGTGCCGCGACCGTCACGGCGGTCAGCCCGGTGCGTCCGCCAGTCTGGATGCCCGCCGCGCTCTCGATGTAGCTGGTGGCCGTGCTGGTGCCCAACAGCGCGCCGAAGATTGCGCTACCGCTGTCTGCCAGCAGCGCTTCGCGTAGCCGCACGATGGTACCGTCGGGACGCATAAGGCCGGCTCGCTGCGTGGTGGCAATCAACGTGCCCGCATTGTCCAGGATATCGACCAGAAAGAACGTCAGTACGACCGTGGCGACACCGAGTGACAACGCACCGGCGATGTCGAGCTTGAGGAAGGTCGGCGCAAGTGACGGCGGCGTAGAGATCACACCGTGAAAGTCCGTCAGTCCGAATGGCAGGCCAACGGCGGCAGTCAGCAGGATCCCGATCAGGATGGCACCCGGCACGCCGCGCGCCGTCAGTCCTGCGATGATCAGGAAGCCCGCACAAGACAGCAGCGTGGCTGGCGCGCCGAGATGGCCCAACGTGACCAGCGTCTCCGGATTGCCGGTCACCAGTCCCATTTCGTGAAGTCCGATAAGACCGAGAAACAGCCCGATCCCGGTGCCGATGCCGAGTTTCAGTGACATCGGAATCGCGTTGACGAGCCACTCGCGGACACGCAGCAGACTGACGATCAGGAACAGCACGCCGGAGACGAACACAGCACCCAGCGCCACCTGCCAGGAGATGCCCATGCCCTTCACAACCGTATAGGTGAAGTAGGCGTTCAGCCCCATCCCTGGCGCCAATGCCAGAGGCAGGTTGGCCATCAACCCGATCATTGTCGAACCGATCGCCGCAGCGATGCAGGTCGCGACGAACGCGGCACCGTGGTCCATCCCTGCGGTCGCCAGGATCAGCGGATTCACCACCACGATGTACGCCATCGTCAGGTAGGTGGTGCAGCCCGCCAGGATCTCGGTGCGAACCGAAGTGTCATGTGCCCGAAGGCCGAACATATCCCGGCGTCAGCCACCCGGCGCACCCTGGGTGTTCACATACAGAGCATAGAGTCCGTGGCTGGCGGCCATGAACAGGCGATTACGCCAGCGTCCGCCGAAGCACAGATTGGCGCTGCGCTCCGGCAACGCGATATGCCCGATCGGTTCGCCCGCCGGGTTGAAGATCCGCACGCCGTCCAACTCGGCTTCGCCCATACCCCAGCCGCACCAAAGATTGCCGTCGATATCGACGCGGAAACCGTCCGGCGTCCCTGGACCAGCGTCGAGAAACATTCTGCTGTCGCCGAGCGCTTCGCCGCGCACGTCGAACACCCGCAGCTTGCGCGATGGTAGCGCCCGCGATTCGACCACGTACAGCTTCGACTCATCCGGTGAGAACGCCAACCCGTTCGGCCCCTCCACATCGTCGGCGACCATGGTGATGGTGCCGGTCCGGCCATCGATGCGATAAACGTTGGCGGGTAGTTCGGGCTCGTTTCTCTCGCCCTCATAATAGCCCAGAAGCCCAAATGTCGGATCGGTGAACCAGATAGAGCCGTCCGACTTCACCACCACATCGTTCGGCGAGTTGAGCCGCTTGCCCTGGTAGCTGTCGGCCAGCACGGTTATCGCGCCGTCATACTCCGTGCGGATCACGCGGCGGCCACGATGCTCGCAGGTGACCAGCCGGCCCTGCCGGTCGCGCGTGTTGCCATTGGCGTTGTTGGAGGACTTGCGATAGACGCTGACCGCCCCTGTTTCCTCTTCCCATTTCAGGATGCGATCGTTGGGTATGTCGCTCCACAGCACATACCGGCCGTCACCGAAATACACCGGGCCTTCGGACCAGCGACACCCGGTATAAAGGCGCTCAACGGACGCGAGCGGCAGGCGGTACTTGGTGAAGCTCGGATCGAGCACCTGCACCGCCGGGTCCGGATACCGCTGGTTCGGCTCCCACATTGTCTGTTCTCCCTTCTGATATCGCTATCGCAAACCGGCGCGCCGCAGATGAGGCTCAAGTCGGAAACTGAGTGCCAGCAGCAGCATGCGATAGTCGCTTAGCAGCGACCATAACGGGTGACCAAATGTCTCCGGCCGATTCCGTTCAATCGCCAGATGGGCGGTCCAGGCCAGACCGTAGCCGATCACTGGGGCAGCGATCAGCCAACGCCAGTCCGATGTGACAACCGCAAGCAACAGCGAACCGACGGCGAGCACGCTGCCCGCATAATGCAGCGCTCTTGTGCCTGCGCTGCGATGCGCGTGCAGATAGCGTAGCCAGAATTCGTCGCGGGTCATGGCCGGAAACCATCCAACATCACATCCTGCCGGCGTCAACCACCCAAAGTTGTGCTGTACACATCCGACTGTCGTCGGACGCCAGCCAGAGCACCATTCGGGTTACATCCGCCGGCGCTAGCTTCTCCTTCAGGCACTGTACCTGCATCAGATTCCGCTCGCCCTCGGGCGTGAGCCACAGCGTGATCTGCCGCTCTGTCATGATCCAGCCAGGGATGACGGTGTTGACCCGTATCTTGTCCGGCCCAAGGTCGCGCGCCATGCCGCGCGTCAGTCCCTCCACAGCAGCCTTTGCGGTGGTGTAGGCCGGCATGCCGCCCTGCAGTGAATGCCAACTCACCGAACCGAAATTGATGATCGAGCCACCGCCGGCAGCCCGCATCATCGGCGCAACCGCCTGAATGGCGAAGAACTGGTGCCGCAGGTTGGTTGCCAGGCGCTCGTCCCAGTATTTGACCGTCACATCCTCGAACTTGTGGCGCTGATCGTTAGCCGCGTTGTTGACCAGCACAGTGATCGGCCCCCGCGAGTGCCGCACGTCGGCAATCACCGCCTGCAGTGCGCCAATGTCCTTCAGGTCGCAGTGACGATAGAGTGGAGTCGGGTGGCCCGCCGCCTCGACTTTGCCGACGAGCGCCTGGGCCGCGTCGTCGGCGATGTCGACGAATGCCACTCTGGCACCCTGCGCGGCGAACTGCGCGACATGCTCCGCGCCAATGCCGCTTGCCCCGCCGGTAATGAACACCACGCGATCGCGCAGGCTCGGGTAGATGGCAAATCCACCGCTCACGCTCCCCGCTCCTCTAATTTGCGGATAACCTCGTCGACGATTGCATAGGGTGCCTGCGCGATCGATACCACGATCGCTTGTTCGTCCTCACTAGGCTCCTCCAGCGTTGCAAATTGGCTGGAGAGCAGTGCCGCCGGCATGAAGTGATTCTTTCGTACTGCCAGCCTCTCAGCGATCAGCGCCTGCGAGCCTTGCAGATACACCAGGACAACATCTGGACGTGCGCCAATCAGAACGTCGCGGTAGGCGCGCTTCAGTGCCGAGCACGCCACGACCGCACCCTTGCCCTGGCCTCTCAGCGCAGCGATCTCGTGCGCAATTGCCTGCAGCCAAGGCCAGCGGTCGTCATCGGTGAGCGGCACGCCCGCATGCATCTTCGCGACGTTGGCCGCGGGGTGGAATGCGTCGCCCTCCAGTAGCATCCAACCTTTTCGTTCGGCGACGCCACGTGCAATCGTGGTCTTGCCGCTGCCGGACACACCCATCACGACGGAAATCATTGCGTTACTCGTGCCACCAGCGGCCACCGAGAACGATACCACGACAGGCTAAGCGTTGCTCTGCATGCAGCTTCTCACCAAGGACATCCTCGAACACGAAACGCCCCGGCTCCAGCGTCAGCACCGTGGCGTCGCCAAGCAATCCGGGACGCAGCGCGCCGCGGTCGTCCAACCGCACGGCACGGGCCGGGTTGATCGTCGTTGCCCGTATCACCTCCGCCAAGGGCACACCGAGAACCAGGAACTTCGACATCGTCGTCAGCAGGTCATAGGCCGGGCCCTCGATCGATACCACGTGTATGTCGGATGAGATCACGTCTGGCATGAACCCCTGCTTCAGCATCGCCATCGCCGTCTCGTAGCCGAATGAACCCTTGCCATGGCCGATATCGAAAATTACCCCGCGTTCGCGTGCGGCCAGCACGTCCTTGCGCACTGCGCCGCCTGGTGCCACCGGCGTGTTGGGGAAGGGACGGAAGCAGTGGGTCAGGATGTCGCCCTTGCGCAGCCGCGGCATGACATCCGAGCGATACGGCGGCGGCGCGTCCAGGTGCGTCATCAGCGGCAGACCAGCATGCTCCGCCACCTCCAGTGCCATCTCCATCGGCGCGAGCCCGGAATCGCCCGAGGCGTTGCTGCCGATCCGCACCTTGATGCCGACAACAAGATCGGCCTCGGCTTTCGCCACATTCAGGCAGACACGCGGATTGAGTAGCGTCAGGTCGCGGCACTCGCCGACATTGATCTCCTTGGAGAGTGCGAAGATGCCGGCGAAAGAGATGTTGAGGAATGGCAGAATCCGCACCTCGGAGCGTTCGATGACGTGGCGACGGAAGCCTTTCAGGTTGCCGGGGCCGGCAGAGCCTGCATCGATCAGCGTGGTCAACCCGCTGGACTTGGCATACGTGTGGGATCGACACCAAGGGACGTGCCGCCCCAATAGACATGCGTGTGCAGATCGATCAGGCCCGGCACCACGATCGACCCCGACACTTCCCGCGTCTGCTTGCCGTCTGACAGATCTGGGCCCAACTCAGCGACCTTCCCGTCGGAGAACGCCACATCCAGTCGAGCATCGACGTCCTGCGCCGGATCGATAACGCGCCCACCCTTCAGCACCAGATCGAACATGCTGGCTCTCCCTCTCGCCAAGCGTGCCACATCGGGGCAAGATGGCAACAACCATCGATGGCGAGGCTTGGTCATGAACGATGTCGCCGCTGAACTGAGCAATTCCCGCATCATTTCAGCTTACCGCGAACGCACTTCGGGGTCGGCCGATCTGGCGAAAGAAGCGGGCGAACTGTTTCCCAGCGGCATCACCCATGATGCGCGCAACGTCGACCCGTATTGCGTATTCATCGAGCGGGCTCAAGGCCCGCACAAGTGGGACGTCGATGGCAATCGCTACATCGACTACTTCGGCGGCCATGGCGCATTGCTGCTCGGCCACCACCACCCGGCGGTAACCGAGGCGGTGCGTCAGGCGCTGGATGAAGGCACCCAGTTTGGTGCGTCCCATCCACGCGAGGTGCAATGGGCAAAGGCAATCCAGCGTCTCGTCCCATCGGCGGAGCGTATCCGCTTTACGTCCTCCGGCACCGAGGCGACGCTGATGGCGGTGCGGCTCGCGCGGGCCTTCACCGGCAAGCAGACGCTGTTGCGGTTCAAGGGCCACTTCCATGGCTGGCATGACCAGATGGCGAGCGGCTACACCAATCACTTCGATGGTTCTCCCACGCCGGGCGTGCTGCCGGGTGTGGCGGAGAAGTCGATCCTGCTGAACCCCGGCGATGTCGAGGGCTTGCGTTCCGCGTTCGCCAACGATGCCGATATCTGCGGCGTGATCTACGAGCCAACCGGCTCGTCATTCGGCCAAGTGCCGCTCGACGCCGAATTTGCGCGCGAACTGCGTCAGCTGTGCACACAGCACGGTGCGTTGCTGATCTTCGACGAAGTGGTCACCGGGTTCCGTGCCACCAAGGGCGGCGCACAGATGGCGTTCAATGTGCGCCCCGATCTGTCAAGTTTCGCAAAGATCGTCGCCGGCGGACTGCCCGGCGCCTGCGTCGCGGGTCGCAAGGACGTACTGGACCTGTTGGATTTCCAGGTCTCCGCGCGCTCCGGCCGGGAGAAGATCGCCCATCCTGGCACGTTCAACGCTAACCCAGTGTCCGCAGCGGCCGGTACGGCGGCGTTGACGGTGATCGCGGAAACCAACGCTTCGGACGAGGCCTCCGCCGTAGCTGCGCAATTGCGGGAGAAGCTGAACCAGGTGCTGGCAGAGGCACGGGTGCCTTGGGCAGTCTATGGGACCTATTCGGGCTTCCATCTGTTCGTCAATCCGAGTGGTATCGCGGGCATCGAGCCGTACAGCTTCGACCCTGCGAAAGTCCCGCTGGAGGACATGAAGAATCAGCCCAAGGAGCTGATCAACAAGTTGCGCCTAGCGATGCTGATCAATGGCGTGGATCTCAATCCGCGAGGCGGTGGTCTGCTGTCCTGCACACACACCAAGGACGACGTGGCGAACACCGCGGCCGCGTTCCGAGAGGCGATCCGTGCGCTGAAGCAGGAGGGCGAACTCCCAAGCTAATACCGCGTCGCGCTCATGAGCCAGCAGTACCGGCTGAAAGGCCTCGTCACGTTCGCGCTGGCCTTGACTATAGCCGCGCCTGCGTGGGCAGCGGACGTGCAAACCGAGGTAGCGATCGAGGCGCTGCGACCCGAGGCCGAAAGCTACATTGCCGCCGGAATGCAAAGGTTTGACCTGCCCGGCCTCGCCATCGGCATCGTCACCAACGACAAACTTGTCTACAGCAAGGGTTTCGGCGTCCGCCGGAAGTCAGGCAGTGCAGCCGTTGATCCGCACACCGTCTTTCAGATCGGCTCCGCCACCAAAGGGTTCTTGTCGGCGACGATGGCTTTGATGGTCGATCGCGGCAAATTCAAATGGGATGACCACGTCATCGATCTTGATGACGATTTCCGTTTGAAGGATCCCTGGGTCACCCGCGAGTTTCGCGTGTTCGATCTGCTGGCACAACGCTCGGGGCTGCCGCCTTACGCCAATGATTCTCTCGGCATCCTGGGATTGGACCGAAGCACGCTGATCCGTTCACTGCGCTATGTCGAACCGGTGTCCAGTTTCCGTTCGACCTTCGCCTATACCAATATTACGCACATTCTTGCCGGTCGGATCGTGGCGAAGGCGGCCGGCGCACAAGACTGGAACGAGGTGCTGAAAAAGGAGCTGCTCGACCCGCTCGGCATGCAGCAGACCTCGTATACCGCGGCCGCCATTGAAGCGGCCCCCAATCATGCGAGTGGCTATCGATGGACGCCCGATGGAACCGTGGAGGTTCCGTTCACTCAGGTCTTCCCTTACGACTTTGACGGTGCCGGCGACATCAATTCTACCGTTGACGATGCATCACGATGGCTGCGGTTCCAGCTCGGCACTGGCAGCTTCGAAGGTCGGCGAATTGTCAGCGCCGAGAACATCATTGCGACCCGCACGCCCAAGGTGGCCATATCCGACAAGGCCTCCTACGCGATGGGCTGGGTCGTGCAGCAGACCCCCAACGGGACCATGGTCTGGCACAACGGCGGGACGACTTCGTTCGGTTCCTATTTCGGCCTGCTGCCCGACAGAGACGCTGGTGTCGTGGTGCTCACCAACGAGGTGAACGTTGGACTGCCGGATGCCCTGGGCAGGTGGGTGCTGGATCGCATTCTGGGCAATCCCAAGGTCGACCATGTTGCCGAGGTCTTCAAAGCTGCGACGGCGGGTTTCGAAAAGTCCGTCAGGCAGTTTGCTGCGCCTGCCAACCCACAACCCTTTCCGCCGGTCGCTCCCTTTGCCGGTAGTTTTCGCCATCCGGGCATCGGCGAGGTGGTGGTGTCGGTCGATAGTGGCGACTTGGTGATGACTTTGGCTGCCAGCGGCGCGAACTTGAAACTGATGCCATGGAACGGCAGTGTCTTCGCGGTGCGACTCATGCCGACGGACAGGTTCATCGCCGTAGCTGAGAACCTCGGCCCACAACCCAATGCGTTCGTGCAATTTCAGATGGACGCCGACGCCAAGCCCAACGTCCTGCACCTCGCCTTCGACGACGGGCAGACTTATGACTTCGTGCGGGAGTAGCGGCGTCGACAGCCAGTAACGAGCGCGACATATGCCTGTTACAACCTGCCCTGATCGTCGTCCCGTAATGGAGCCGATCGACCGACTTATCCTGGCCCTCGCGATGGGTTCGGCCATACTCGCCGTGGTTGTGCTGATCTGGTAATCAGGTTAGGCACCCCCTTCCTTCGACCTGCGAACCGTCGACCCAGCCCCTTCGTTGTGGATTCCACGATCCGCAAACAACAGGAGGACGTCCATGGCTCAATTCGTGGTCGCGAAATTCGCCACGGCATCTGCCGCCGATGCGGCAGCCCAAGACCTTCACGCGGCGATGATCCCGTCCGCCGTGACCCAGCGTCATCCCAACAGCCAGGTTGGACGGGATCCGCCCGACGGGGTGGAATGCACTGTGCTGACGGTGGCAGTGGATGAAGTGCACTCGGGTGCTGTCGTGGGAATTCTCAGCGTCCATGGGACGGCCGAGATCAGATAACCGCAGCCTCCCGAGGTCCGATCAGCAACGACGTCCAGTTCAGCGTAGTCGGGACCACCAGTCGAAAGAGTAATTCGACGACTGTGGGGGCAGACAAAGCTGCCATTCGACGTCCTCTACCCAGCGGTCTGGGGACGACTGGTGCGGTGGGCCCTGACGAGACGGTCGCGCCGACGGCGCGCACCCCCCAGGACAGGCACCATCCTCTGAAGTGGATGATGATCCAAAGCCAAAGTTTGCCATGGACACAATATGGCACGAACGGGGCATTCATGGCAGAAAAACGGCGAAAATTGATCGTGATAAGCCGCGCCTCACGAAAAAAGGAAGCTCAGGCCGGCCAGACCAATGCACATGCCCAGAAAGAGGCTCATGAAGACATCCATCGGTTCCATAGCTGCACGATCGCCAATCTTCGGAACGAGGAAATAGGATCATACGGCGGCCGCTTTAATTAGCCGTTTAGGTAGTTCATTTCTGCGATGTTCGATGCAATGGTCGGCTTGACCGACCGTCAGCCCACGGCAAGCTGACCGTCGGTCGCGACCCCGTCGACCCGTCTCAGCCCTACCCCAGCACGTTCACCCGATAACTAGGCTTCGATTCGCTGCAGCGCCGCCTCCAGCCGGGCGATATCGGTCTGGATCGCGGCAAGGCGCTCGCGATTCTCCTCCACTACTTCTTCCGGTGCACGACGGACGAAATCGACGTTGTCGAGCTTCTGCCCGATCTTTCGCGCCTCGCCGGTTGCCTTGTCACGCTCGCGCGTCAGTCGCGTGCGCTCCGTCCCGAGGTCGATTACATCCGCCAGCGGCAGCACCACGGTTAAATCGTTCAGCATGAGCTGGGCCGATCCTGTGGGCATCTCGCCGACCAGCGGCCTCACCTCCGATACGCGCGCCAGACGACGGATCGCGTCTATCCATTGCTGCGCCAGCGCCAGTGTCTGTGGCGTCGCATCCCGCAACAGGATCGGCGTCAGTGTGCCAGGCGGCACGTTCATCTCGGTCCGCACCGACCGCACTTCGGAGATCAACCGCACGACCCAGTCGAGTTCGGCACGGGCAGCCGTGGCATCGGCCACATTCACCGGCTCCGGCCACGGTGCACGGATCAGACTGAATGGCTCGCCATAGCCGAAGCGGTCCCACAGCTCCTCGGTCACGAACGGCATCACGGGGTGCAGCAGACGCAGGATGGTGCCGAGTACGTGCGCCGCGGTCTGGCGCACCTCGGGTTCCGACAGCGCCGGTTTGGCAAATTCCACGAACCAGTCGCAGAACGCGTCCCAGGTGAAGCGGTAACAAACGCCGGCGTATTCATCCAGGCGGTAGGCTTCCAGGGCTGCCGTCGCTTCCTCAACCGCGCGGTTTGCGGCATCGAGGATCCAACGCGTCAACGGAAGGGACGCACGCGCCGGATCGAACGACGGGTCCACGCGGATGTTGTTCATTTCGCAGAACCGCGCTGCGTTCCACAGCTTGGTGACGAAGCGCCGGTAGTTTTCGACGCGCGCTGGACCAAGTTTTACATCGCGGCCGAGACCGGTCAGGGCGCAGATAGTAAACCGCAATGCATCGGAGCCGTATTTGTCGATCAGCTCCAGCGGATCGATGCTGTTGCCCTTGGACTTCGACATCTTCTGTCCGCGTTCATCGCGCACCAGTCCGTGGATGTAGACTGTGCGAAATGGCACGTCGCTCATGAAGTGGATGCCCTGCATCATCATGCGGGCGACCCAGAAGAAGATGATATCGAACCCGGTCACCAGGACATCGCCAGGATAATAGCGCTCCAGCTCCTTGGTTCTTTCCGGCCAACCCAACGTCGAGAACGGCCACAGCGCAGAGCTGAACCAGGTGTCCAGCACGTCGTCGTCGCGGGTGAGCGCAACGCCTGCCGTTTTGTAATGCTCGCGTGCAGCGGAATTGGCTTCCGCCTCGCTCTCCGCCACGAATTCGTGGCCGTCGGGTCCGTACCAGCACGGGATCTGATGTCCCCACCAGAGCTGGCGCGAAATGCACCAGGGCTGGATGTCACGCATCCAGGCGAAGAACGTATTCTCCCACTGCTTCGGCACGAACACTGTCTTGCCGGTCTCCACCGCCTCGATTGCCGGCTGCGCCAGTACCTTGGCATTGCAATACCACTGCGTCGTCAGCATCGGTTCCAGCGGCACGCCGCCGCGGTCGCCGTGCGGCACCTGGTGCGTGTTCGGCTCGACCTTCTCCAGCAGTTCAAGCCGCTCCAGTTCCGCCACGATCGCCTTGCGTGCCGCACTGCGGTCCGTGCCTTCCAGCGAGCGCGTGAACGTCGGATCTGCCACCCCCTCCACGGGCCGCAGCACATCTGCGATCTCCGTCAACACGACGTGCGCCTGGCGGTCCAGGATAGAGGGCATCGGCAATTCGTGTCGTCTGCCAACCTCGAAGTCGTTGAAGTCATGCGCCGGAGTAATTTTCACCGCCCCGGTCCCCTTCTCAGGGTCCGAATAGTCATCCGCCACGATTGGCAAACGACGACCGACCAGCGGCAAGATCACGTGCCTGCCAACCAGATCGCGGTAGCGCACATCCTCAGGATGCACCGCGACCGCAGTGTCACCCAGCATCGTCTCTGGACGCGTGGTCGCCACAGTAATGTAGCGCCCTGCTTCGCCATCGATCGGATAGCGGATGTACCAGAGCGAGCCCTTCACCTCGATGCTTTCGACCTCGAGGTCGGAGATCGCCGTCTGCAGCTTCGGGTCCCAGTTCACCAGCCGCTTGTCGCGATAGATCAGCCCTTCGCGATACAGTGTGACGAACACCTTGCGCACCGCGTCCGACAGCCCGTCGTCCATGGTGAACCGCTCGCGCGGCCAGTCGAGCGAGGCACCGAGCCGGCGCAGCTGCTGCGTGATGGTGCCGCCTGATTCCGCCTTCCATTGCCAGACACGCTCGACGAACTTGTCACGACCGAGGTCACGCCGATCGACCCCCTGCTCGGCGAGCAGCCGCTCCACCACCATCTGGGTCGCAATCCCGGCGTGGTCGGTCCCGGGTTGCCACAGCACATCCTCGCCCTGCATGCGTCGCCAGCGGATCAGCGTGTCCTGTACGGTAAACGTCAAGGCGTGCCCGGTGTGCAGGCTGCCTGTAACGTTGGGCGGCGGGATCATGATGGTGTAGGGTTTGGCGTTCGAATTGGGGTCGCTGGCGAACGCCCCTATCCGCTCCCATCCCTCGTAGAGGCGTGGTTCGATCTCGGAAGGGTTGTAGGTCTTATCCAGCATCTTGCTCTCCTGCGGCCTCACGCGGACGCCGCAGGAGGCCGACGATGGCATATAGGGTTAGGGTACGACGCGGCCTACGACGCGCTCGATTTCAACTCGCACGAGCCGCTCGACCAGCGACGGCAGATTGGCATCGAGCCAGGACTTCAGCAGCGGGCGCAGCTCCTCGCGCACGATGTCCTCGACGGTTGGCCCGCCGCTGCGCACCTGGACGGCCCGGTCCGTCAACGTGCGAACCAGACTGCCGACCGAGACCGCGGCGGCAGCGGCGGCCTCCGGAGCCACGAGCGTGGATGATAGCGTCTCAGGCGGCGACGGCGCGGGAGAAGGCTCAGGCGGCGCGGGGGTCAGAGAAGGCTCGCTCGGCAACGGCTCCGCTTCGCGCGCCGGGTCGGACACCATCATGGCGGGGTCCAGTACCAGCACACCATTGTCCGCTCCCTCGCCCTGAGGCTGGTCCTGCGCAGGTCGCTCACCTGCCCCCGCAGGCGCCTCGTCCTCGCTGAGAATGCGCCGGATCGACGCAAGGATATCCTCCATCGAGGGATCGCCGCCCGAAGATGCACCTGGGGGTGTCTGTGCGCCGCTCATCGTCTCTCACCGACCCGGCTGGTCTTTGGCGTAATCGCCCAGCCCAGCCCACTTGTCCTTCACCGCATTATAATACGCCGTATCGTCGTACAGCGGCACCGGCAGATGCAGGTCACGAGCGGTGAGCCGTCCGACAGCCGCCGCCACCGCGTACGATGCCGTCACGACCTGGGCTAGATTCTGCACCAATGTCGTGCGCGAATTCAGCAGCGCCTGCTGTGCGTTCAGCACGTCGAGTGTCGTGCGGCTGCCGACAATCGCCTCGCGCTCGACCCCTTCCAGGGCGACCTCGTTGGCACGGATCGCCTCGCGCGTGCTGTCAGCGGACGCCTTTGCGGCCACAAGCGTCTCCCAGGCCTGCACGGCATTCTGCACAGCCGTGCGGCGTGCATCGTCGACCAACTGCGTCGTCTGCTGCGCCGCCTGACGCGCCTGACGCACGGCAGAGTATTCGGTGCCGCCCTGATAGATCGGCACCGAAAGCTGCAGCACTCCCTGATATCCGTTCGCGTATGTGCTGCGACCCCCGGTGTTGGTCTGCTGGAAGATCTGGCCCTGAAAGCTCACCTGCGGCATCAGCTGCGCAAATGCAACATCGACCGCATCTTTGGCTGCCGCATCGTTGAACAGCGCGGCAACCACCGCCGGGTTGTTGTTGGCGGCGACCCCGACAGCCTGCTGCTCAGTCTTTACCGGCAGTGCGAGCGGCTGCGGCTCCACGAGGTCCGCCGGAGGATAGAAGCCTACCACCTGCTGGAAGGTACCGCGCGCCGTCGCGAGTTGACCCTCCGCAGTCTCTCGCTGCGCAGTGGCCCCGGCCAGCGCCGCCTCAGCCTGAGCGACGTCGGTCCGCGTGATCTCTCCTACCCGGAAGCGGTCATTGGTGGCCTGCAGCTGCTTGGCCAGCACCTGCTCGTTGTTGATATTCAATGCCAGCAATTGCTGCGCTTGGATCACGCCGACATAGGCGTTGACCACATTGGTAAAGCTGGTTTGTTCCACAGCGATGAGGTTCGCGCGTCCCGCCATCACCTGGTTCTTGGCGCGGTTCAGGTTAGCCTGGGTTCTGCCACCGGTGTACAGCGGCTGGGTCAAGGTCGCCTGTGCAGTACCGATCTGTCGGTCCGTCTGCGCCTTGAGCCATCCCCCGGAAGAGTTTGCGAACTGGCGGCTGATGCCGTCGCCGTAGCCCAGGGTGCCGGCCATTACCACGGTGGGTCGCCAGCCCGAAAGTGCCTGAGGGACATTTTCGTCCGTGGATCGCAGCCTCGCTCGCTCCGCCAGCAGTTGCGGCTGGCTCGCATAGGTGGCCGCCAGTGCCTCGGCCAGCGTGCGCGGAATCTTTGGCTGCGCCGGCATCGTCGCCGTCATCGTCTGGGTGATGCTCAGCTGACTGGCCGGTCGGGTCTCGTGCTTTGCACGCGCGGGCTTGTGGGTCGGCTTTTGCGTCGGTGCCTGGCCAAATGCGGGCATCGCTACGACCGCACCGAGGCTGAGCAGCCAGCCTAGCCTTGCAACCATGCCCGCTCCTTTACCCCCGCATGAGTGCGCTGCGACAGCTTACGCCATTTTCTTCAGAACACGAAACCGGGAGATTGAGTGAAACCGGGGATCGGTGGGATCGCGCAGTCGAACATCGGTTGCGTGCGCAAGCCAGCAGGCGTCGCCTCGGCGAGCACCGCCTGACCCAGTCTTCCGCTGCCGGCGCAGACTGTGACCAGCCGCCCGCTCTGTTGGTGCAATTGATTGCCGATCGCCAGAGGGATCGCTTGCACGGCACCCTCGATCAGGATCACGTCGTAGGGCGCGGCATGCGACCAACCGGCGGTCAACGGACCAGCCACCAGGCTGACCGACGGCGCCAACTCGGAAAGCACGCGATGGGCGTTCGCCTGCAGCGAGCCATCTTCCTCCAGTGCGGTGACGCGCGCCCCGCAAGCTGCCAGCAGTGCCGCGCCGTACCCACAGCCAGCGGCCACCACCAAGGCCCGTTCGCCGGGCGTTGCGGCAGTGAGTTGCGTCAGTCGCGCAATCACCATCGGCTCAATCAGATAGCGGCCACCACCCAGCGGCACGTCTTCGTCAAGGTAAGCCATCGCGGCCAATTGCGGGGGCAGAAAGCGCTCGCGCGGGATGCGCCGCATGGCGGCGATGATGCGCGGATCCGTCACCTTGTTGGGACGGACCTGGCTATCCACCATGCGGTTACGCGCTTCCGCGAAGTCCTGAACAAGGTGGTTCATGGGTGGGAAGTCTCATCCGAGCGGTGAACGAGCGCGGTTATAGGCGTCACGGCGGCGCTCTGCCACCGGCATCAGGCCGCGTTGGTGTGGCATCCAATAACAGACACCCCGCCGCATAGGGCGGGGCACAACGTTTTTTCCCTAAACTTGGCTGGTTGGCGTAGTGCTACCCGTCGGTAACACACTTGTCCAGGGGCATTTTGTGCTGCAGTGCAAAAATCGGCTTGACTCTCATTATCGCGTCGCTACGTTGTGCATCGCAGCAATGCGGTCTCTGATCGCACTGTCTGCTTCTTGGACGTTTCCTCCCTAAACTTGGCGGCGCTTCGGCGCCGCCTTTTCTTTGCCCCAGAGCACGCTAATGGTCCCGGGGCATCTCAGGCAGCCGCAAAATCACCGGCTCATAGGCGAGTGCACGGACGAACCGCACCAGGTCAACCGAACGCAGTGTGGTTGAAGCCGCGTTGTGCAGTGGGTGAAAGTTGAGCCATTCGCTTTCGAGCATCTCCTCGTCAAGCACCACCGTTGCGCGCCGTTGAGTGTCGTTCATCAGCCCGAACGGTGTCACCGAGCCGGGCGTCAGCGCCAATACCTCCTGCAGCACGTTTGCTCGGGCGAAGGAGAACCGGGGCGCCCCTAGCGCCTTTTCGAGCCCGCCAAGGTCGGCGCGTTTGTCTGCGGGCATCACCACCAGCCAGATGCCGCCCTTTCGGTCCTTGATGAACAGGTTCTTGCAATGCAGCCCGGGTATCTTGTCATGCCATGGCCTGCCCTCCTCCACCGTGAAGAACGGAGGATGTTCAATTGTACTGTGCTCGATGGCCAGGCGGTCGAACAACGCGAAGAGATCGTCGGGTGTGGCGGCCATCGTTCCATGGGTCATTGTCTGCTGGCGCCTGGATGTGCGGGAATGGTCTTCGTCAATCAACCCTGACCCGCTGCTCCACGAAGGGTCGCGTTCCGTCCAGTCCACACTCTGTCGGCGGAAATCGCCGCACGCCGCTTGTCGCCGGTCGATCTGGTGGACGAGTACCTGGCGCGCATCGAACGCCTTGAGCCCAGGCTGCATGCATTCGTCTCGATCAACGCGACCAACGCCAGGCTGGCCGCTGAAGCCGCCGACAAGGCGATCCGCGCCGGCCATGCCATCGGACCGCTGCACGGCGTTCCGATTGCGATCAAGGACCTCGTCGAGATTGAGGGTGAGGTCGCCATGGGTGGGACCGCGGCCTGGCGCAACCGCGTCGCGCCCCATACCGCGACGCTGGCCCGCAAGTTGATGGCGGCTGGCATGATCAGCCTTGGAAAGACCCACACGGTGGAGTTCGCCTATGGGGGCTGGGGCACTAATCAGCATTTGGGCACACCGTGGAATCCCTGGGATGACCGTGTGCATCGGGCGCCGGGCGGCTCGTCCTCGGGCTCCGGCGTCGCAGTCGCGGCTCGCATGGCTCCCTGGGCGATCGGCACCGACACCGGCGGCTCGGTGCGCATCCCGGCGGCCTGGAATGGCATCACCGGACTGAAGACCACCATTGGCCGCATCAGCACGTTCGGCGTGCTGCCGCTCAGCCCCACACTGGATACTCCGGGTCCGATTACCCGCGATATCGAAGATGCCGCGCTCTTGCTGGAAGTGCTGCAGGGCGAAGACCGGCGCGACCGGCATACATTGGGCGTGCGCGATGTCGATCCGATGATCGAGCTTCGTCGTGGCGTAAAGGCGCTACGGCTGGCGCGG
This sequence comes from Pseudomonadota bacterium, assembly GCA_046735215.1. Lineage (GTDB taxonomy): Bacteria > Pseudomonadota > Alphaproteobacteria > Acetobacterales > Acetobacteraceae > JAMXLO01. The sequence continues at coordinate 18,463 of JBKPSV010000010.1, forward strand.
TTGCCGGCCGATGAACGAGGCGAAATCGATACCGAGGTCCTGTCGGCATACGACCGTTCGGTCGAGGCGCTCGCCGGGCTGGGGGCAGAGATCGTCGACGTCACGCTCCCCGCGCGGTTCGCCGATCTCGGTGCGGTGAACGGACGCATCATGTCCGCCGAGGCATACGCCGCGCTGGCGGAACTGGTGGACGACAACGCACAACCATTGGACCAGGACGTACGGCCGCGCGTGCGTGCCGGTGCTGCGATCTCATCGCGGGATTATCTACTTGCGCTTGCCGAGCGGGAGCGGATGAAGGCGTCGTTCAACGCCGCCATTGAGGGCGTTGACGCGCTGCTGACACCGACTGCGGTCATGCCCGCTCCTTCAGTGGCTTCAATCGATCTGAACACGACCCCGGCGATATTCACGCGCTGGGTGAACTTCCTCGATCTATGCGCGGCGGCAGTACCAAATGGCTTCACCGCAAGTGGATTGCCCACCTCGCTGCAAATCGTCTGCCGGGCCTACGCCGAACCGCTGGCGTTGCGAATCGGCTATGCCTATCAGGTCGCGCACGACTGGCACCTGAGGGTTCCAGCAATGGCGGAGTAACCAAAGGCGCTCCTGCAGCTATCTGATTTGCCAGCGTCCGCTGCGGCGTCGCAATCTGCAGGTTCGGGCCAGGACAAGAACTTCGAAGGGGGACACGATGCGGCGCCGCGTGCTGATGAAGTCTGCCGCTGCCACTTTGCTTGCGGCGCACGGATCCGGGGTTTCGAATCTAGCTGCGCCGGCCATTGCGCAGCCGGCCAGCACGGCAACGCTTCGGTTCGTGCCGCAGGCAAACCTTACGTTGCTGGATCCGGTTTTCACTACGGCAACGGTGACCAGCAACCATGGCTACTACGTGTTCGACACGCTCTATTCGGTTGGTCCCGATGGCGTCTCGCACCCGCAGATGGCCGAAGGGCACACGATCTCCGACGACAAGCTGGCGTGGCGCATCAGGCTGCGCGAGGGGCTGTTCTTTCACGATGGTAGTCCGGTGCGCGCGACCGATTGCATCGCGAGCATCCAGCGTTGGGCCGTGCGTGACCCGTTCGGCCAGTTGCTTGCTGCCGCGGTCGACAGCTATTCCGCTGCTGACGACCGCACCCTGGTGATCAAACTAAAACAGCCGTTTCCTTTGCTGGCCATGGCGCTCGGCAAACCTGACTCATCAATTCCCTTCATCATGCCGGAACGACTGGCCCGAACGGCGGCTGACAAGCCGGTGACAGACATGATCGGCTCGGGGCCTTATAGGTTTGTCGCCAACGAGTACGTCAATGGCAGCCGGGTCGTATACGAGAAGTTTGAGAAATATATCTCGCGCGCGGAACCCGCGATCTGGGCCACCGGCGCCAAGCAGGCGTATTTCCCGCGCATCGTCTGGCACATCATTCCTGACGCCGCGACCGCTGGCGCGGCGGTGCAGAACAATGAGATCGACTGGTGGGAACAGCCGCTGGCCGACCTGCTGCCGAAGTTTGCCGCCGACAAGAACCTCGCCCTGCAGGTCGACCAGCCTTGGGGCCGCATCTCGTGGTTGATCCTGAATCAGGCGCAACCGCCATTCAATGACGTGCGCATTCGTCGCGCGGTAATGATGGCCGTGCGTCAGGACGACTACATGCGAGCCACGTTCGGCGATGACCAATCATTGTGGCGTGTCAGCAATGACGTCTTCCCGTTCGGCACGCCTTACTACAGCGGCGCGGACGGCGATGCGATGAAAGGTGACTTCTCGCTGGCAGCGAAGATGCTGCAGGAGGCCCGGTACGCCGGGCAGAAGGCCGCGGTGATGAATCCGACCGACTTCGCCGCAATTCATCCGCTCGGACTGGTCACCGCGGATATCCTGAAGCAGATCGGCATGAACGTTGAACTGCAGGAAACTGACTGGGGTACCGTGGTGCAGCGGCGGGCGAGCATGGAACCAGTGGAAAAGGGTGGGTGGAGTGCCTTCCACACCTTCGCATCATCGGCGACTGCGAGCAGCCCTGCGACGCATCCGCTCATCACCGGGCGCGGCGCCAAGGGCTGGTTCGGTTGGTGGGACAATGCAGATGCACGCGCACTGACGGCGCAATGGCTGTCAGCGCCGGACGACGCAGGACAGGAGAAGGCCGCCAAGGCTTTGTCGCATGTCGCGATGACCGACGTGGCAACTGTGCCCGTGGGACAATGGTACGGAAAGACGGTGTTCCGCCGCAGCATCACTGGCGTGCTGCAGGGCGTCTCACCGTATCCGTGGAATGTGCGACCTGCATAGCTGTCGATCATGCGCGCCGACCCCGGCCATATATGCGCTCGCCATTGCGGCGGGTGTTGCCGGGTTTGCGGCCTGCCGCGAGGGGATTAAGCTGCAGCCGGCTCCGTGGAGGAAACAGTCATGATCGACATGCACGCGCATTGGAAGCCCGGTGAATTGGTGGACGCCTTGCGCGCCCGCAGCAGGGAGCCGCGCATCGTGCGCAATGAGGACGGCATCGAGGTGCTGAAATCAGGACGCATGGGCGAAGAGCCGCTCGACAAGGCGTTCGACGAGGTGGATGCGCATCTGGCGCGGATGGACCGCCAGGGGGTCGAGATGAGCGTGCTGTCGCTGCTCGGTTCGTTCTGCTGGATCGAGGCACAGCCGCCCGAAGTTGCGGTGCCGCTGTGCCAACGCGTCAACGATGGGTTTTCGGCGATCTGCCAGAAACACCCCGGCCGCTTCGCCGCTTACGCCGCGCTGCCCCTGACGGACATGTCCGCTGCCGCGGCCGAACTGGAACGTGCGCTCGCTCTGCCGGGCATGATCGGCGCACAGCTGCCGGGGAACTACTTCCTGACCCACAAAGACGCTGAAGCGGTTCGTCCGTTGCTTGAGGTAGCCAACCGCCACCACGCGGCTCTGTTGATCCATCACGGTCCGCGCCCCGGCGACATGTTCCCCAAGGTGACCGGCGACACCGATAACGCGCGTCGCCGTAACGGCACGTTGGACATGCAGGCGAGTCTGTCATCGGTGATGGTGACGCTCTCGCTGACGGAGTTGCTGGAGCCGTACCCCAACCTATCGGTTCAGGTGCACAATCTCGGCGGCAACATTCCGTTCGAGATCGAGCGCATGGACCACCGGTGCCTGCTCGATACACCGAGCGAAGAGCTGCCGTCGTCGCGGTTCCGCAAGTCGAAGGTCTACGTGGACTGCAACTCATTCGGCCCGCGCGCCATCGAGGCAGCCGTGGCCCTGTATGGGGCCGACAGGATCGTGTGCGGGACGGATGGCAGCGCGTTCGGCGTCGACTGGACCAGGAAGGCGCTTGCCGATGCACAGATCGGCCAAGAAGCACGTCAGCAGATACTGCACGGGAATGCGGCCGCGATAATGACGCGCACCGGCAAGGATTTACAGCAACAAAGAGCGGCGGCCTGAACCAACTACCCGCGTGCGCTGTTCGTCAGCCGGCATGAACTCGCGCCGGCCCCGGCCTGCGGGCCTCCCTAGAAGTCCAGCAATCTGAGTGCCACCGCGATTGCCACCGCTTGTTCGCGTGTCCTGGCACCAAGCTTCCGCCGCGCATTCGCCACATGCAACTCGACGGTAGCCAGGCTAATTCCCAGGCGTTCAGCAATGCGGTCGTAGCGCAGGCCGGATGCCAGCCAGATCAGGCACTCCCTCTCGCGAACACTCAATTTGGGCCTAGGCAGCGAAGGCGAGACCAGCTTGATCAGCTGCGCGTCCACAGCGTGTGCAGCCAAGGTAATCCATTGACCACGGTCACTGTGCCAGGACAGGAACTCGTCGCCCTGCATTGCAGTGATCAGCGAAAACGAGCCAAGCGCTGCGCCTGGCAGGTGCAACGGCAGCGTTACGCTGCCACGGTAACCAGCCTCATGCGCATCATCGCGGAACCGCGTTGCCTTGCCGCCGTCGGCCTGCCGGACCGAATGTCCTGCGACCAGCGGAGCAGCTTCTTGCAAGCAGTGGTGTACTGCCGGATCAACTGAGAAAAAGCTCTCTGCGTCGTAGTGCTCGAGCCATGCCTCCGGCAACGACGAGTAGCGGATCAGTCGCCGCTCGTGCGCATCCCGATATCCGGCCACGTGAGCGTAGTGGCACCACGTCACGCCATTGTCGTTCAGCCACTCGCGGCCAAGCTGCCACGCATCCTCCGGTTGCCCGCAATGCCCAAGGTCGTCGATCAGGCCTGCAAACGAGAGAGCTACCGTCATCGCAACTCCTCCAGCAGCCCTACCCTAGGGGAATCCATAGATTGCAGGCAAAGGTCATTTCATCCGACGTTGCGCCAGGCATAGGCGCAGCAAAGTACGGGACGACTATGATTCGGTTCACAACCAAGACGTCGAATTGGGCCTAGTCTTGTGTGAGTTGCTCGCCCGCCTTCCAAGCACACAGGAGCACGTATGCTTTACGCCATGCTGCTGCTTATCGGGTTGCAGTTGCTGGGAGATATGCTCGCCGCTTCGGCATCTGTGCCAGTGCCGGGAATGGTCATCGGGCTTGTGCTGCTGCTCGGTCTATTGTGGCTGCGCGGCCGGTTGTCGGAGGTCAAAGATCCTATACCCGAAACGCTCGACCGTACGGCCAGGGGTTTGCACGAGAACCTCGGCCTGATGTTTGTGCCTGCCGGCGCGGGAATAATCGCCCATACCAGCGGTCTTGCGGCTAATGGCGTTGGACTGATTGTCGCCGTAGTGATCTCCACGCCGGCCACCATAGCGGTGACTGCCCTGGTAGTGGGCTGGCGTCGGGCGGTTTCGCCTGCTCCGATCACAGCGACAGCCGAGAACGTGTGAGCACCTGATACGGTTGC
>JBKPSV010000011.1:0-12365 GCA_046735215.1 Pseudomonadota bacterium
ATTGGTGGGCGCACAAGGACTCGAACCTTGGACCCGCTGATTAAGAGTCAGCTGCTCTACCAACTGAGCTATGCGCCCAACCCCAGGCTGGCGCTATACCAAGCCAGCCTTCACTTGCAAACCCCTACACGCCCGCAAGAATCGCGTCCGCGCACTTCTCCGCGGTCATCAGCACCGGGAAATTGGTGTTCGCGCAGGGTACAACTGGGAAAATAGACGCGTCCATCACGCGCAACCCATCTACGGCCCGCACGCGCCCAGCCGGATCGGTTACCGCCAGGGGATCGTCCTCCCCACCCATCCGACATGTGCAGGAGGCATGCCAGACCCCCACGGCCGCTTTGCGCACAAACGCCTCCAGCTGCTCGTCGTCCCGCATGAGGCCTTCCAGCGTGACCCCTTCCATAATCAGATTGCGTATCAGGTAGCTCCGCAGCGCCGGCGGTCCGTCCAGGGCTTTAGCCAGCGCGTCGGTAATCCACTTGTTCTTCTTGCTCACCAAACCGACCTGGCGGACCTTGTCGCTGTAGCTCGCCGGGAACGGATCCGTCGTTACCCCCTGCATCGTCGGCGTCAGATGCATGGCGCCAAACCGCCGAACACCGTCCATCATTCGCTCCAGGTCGCGCTGATCCGAGAGCAGATTGAAATCCACGATAGGTTCATCGCGCCAGTCGCGTGAAGCGAGCTTCACCTCGCCGGTCTCCGAATACGTCTTATACACTGTAACAATAAATGAGCCGATCTGCTCGCCCACTGCGTGCCACGACGTCTTGTTGGTCACCACGGTGAACATATCGCCGGATGGAATACCGTCCAGCTGCGACGAGTAGCGCAGCGCCAGGTAGATGTGGCGGCGCGAATAGTCATGAATGATTCGTGCGTGCGGCTTGAGGAACGCCGCCACCGCCACGGCCGGGTGATCCTGCAGCCGCTGCCCGACACCAGGCACCGCCGCGCGCACCTCAATGCCCAGGTCGCGCAGGTGCCCCGCCGGCCCGATCCCCGCACGCAGCAGATGCGCCGGCGAATGAATCGCGCCAGAGGACAGGATGACCTCGCGGCCACGGAATTCGGTGGGGCGCCCTGCCACCATCGCGCTCACACCAACGCAGCGATGGCCATCGAACTGCAGCGCAGTGACCTGTGTCTCGGTGGATACCGTCAGGTTCTCGCGCAGGCGCGTGCCGGGATCGAGATATCCAATCGCTGCCGACACGCGCCGTTCATACACGTTGGATATGGTGATCGGGAAATAGCCGTCCTCGAATGCGGCGTTCTGGTCGATCAGGAACTTGTAGCCTGCGGCCTTGAAGGTTTCGGCTGCCGCCTTTGCATGTTCCGGCCACAAATCGGGGAAAATTCGGCGCACCGGAATGCGACCTTCATTGCCGTGCCATGGACCGTCAAAGTCTATGTCGCGCTCGACCTTCTTAAAGAAGGGCAGCACGTTGTCCCAATTCCATCCTGTCGCGCCGCGCGCATGCCATTCATCGTAATCGGTCGGCGCGCCACGATTGGCGAGCTGGCCATTGATCGACGAACCTCCGCCAAGCACCCGCGCCTGTTCGTAAGTGCGCAGCGTCGGACGGGGTGCGGTCGGCTGATTGTGCGGGATGACTTCGGTGCTGACTTTCAGCTTGTTCCAGGTGAACGCAGGATTCAGGTAAGCCGTGCCAGGATAGGAATCCAGGATCGCAGCCGGAACCTTGCCGTGCGGCGTGTCCATACCCGCTTCCAGCAACAGCACCTTGTTGGACGATCGGGCCGATAGTCGGTTGGCGAGAACCGATCCGGCGGAACCGCCGCCGACGATAATGTAATCCCACTCCATTGCTTTAGTGCATCTCGGTGTGAAAGGTTTTCGACACGATCCGCCAGCCCTCGGCGAGTTTCACGAAGGTCAGGTAGTCCGTGAAATACCGCGGCGGGATCTGGCAATACACCTTGGCGAACGCCGTGGTCGGACTGGATCGATCGATCTGCACCACCCAGTCTCGCCGCGGCAGATCCTGACTCTGCGCAGATCTTCGCATCCGCACCATGTCGAACCACTGTTCGCGCGACATGTCCGCCAGTTTGCCGTCGCTCACCGAGAACAAATGGGCCACGTCGTGGAATAGGCGACCGAGCTTCGCCGTATCGCCCGCATGAAGCCCGTCAAAGTGGACCTGCAACGCTTGTTCAAGATCCATCAGGTCGGATGGCATGATTTTATCTCCAAAGCCTCAGCATCCCAGCTTCGTCGCCAAATCCTCGATATCGGTGGCCACGACATCCCAATCCTGCTCCGCCGCAAAATCGCGTTTTTGATGCGGACCGTACTCCGCTGGCCGCGGGAAGAAAGCCGTCATAAGCCCCTGCCGGCGCGCGTTCGCCAGATCGTTGTTGTGTGCGGCAGCCATCATCACTTGCCCCGGCTCGACATCCAGCAATTTCGCCACCCCCAGATACGTCTCCGGATCGGGCTTGAAGTGCCGGAACAGGTCCGAACCGAACACCATGTCCCAAGGCAATCCGGCGTGCTTCGCCATGTTGGTCAGCAACGCAACGTTGCCATTGGACAGTGGCCCGATGATGAAGGCGCGCTTCAACCTGGTCAGCCCGGGAACCGAATCCGGCCACGGATTCAGCCGATGCCAGCCGCGGTTGATGTGCCGAAGATCGGCTTCGCTCAGACCGGAAATACGGAACTCTGCCACCAGGCTATCGAGCGATGCACGATGCAGCCCGTCCAGCGTAGTCCAAGGCTGCTCGCCCTTGCGCACCCGGTCCATCGAGGGGTGGTACGCGGCGCGCCACGCATCCACGAGAGCTGTCCAATCCGCGTTGATGCGGCGCTCGCGCCCGAAAGCGGCCAGTTCCGCGATCAGGCTGCTACGCCAGTCTACCACCGTGCCGAACGTGTCGAACACTATTGCGGCCGGTCGCCGGTCTGTCATGACGTTTCCTCCTGGCTTCGGGCGGTAGCTCAGACCACCTCACCTGCCAACTGGAACGCATGAGATGGATTAGGGCAAGAGTTCCTGCTCCGGCCGGCCGCAGCCGACGCGCGAGACGGTGATAACCGTAACGGCACTGGCGCGGCGCATTCGGCAAAATTGTTTGGGTTCACAAGCGAACCTTGTAGCCGGGGGATCGTTGCAAATACAGCGAGGCCATTGCCGCGAGAGGGAACACATTCATGACAGAAATAGTTCGAGCTCTGTTCGAAACACCCGCCACGGCTGAAGCTGCCATGCAGGACCTGAGGGTCGCCCGCATACCGTCTGCCGTCATCCAGGGCGGAGACGGCGGGACCTCGGGCCACGGCAGGGAACCACTCTGGAAGCGCAACGCCAGCGCCTGGCAGCGACCGATGGTCACGGTCGCGGTGGACGAGATGCATGCCGATGTTGTCACCGGGATACTGAGGCAGTTCGGTCCGTTGAACATTGAAGAGCGTCTGGCGCAAAGCCATCGCCGTTAATCCGTTCCGACGCCAAAAAAACTGGTGCACGCGATCGGGGAGACGCGTGCACCAGGCACACGCTCGGCAAATCGCGGGCGCCCCAACCGTTGTGGATCCGATGAGACACCCCGGATCGGAAGGCTTACTACTCCTCGGGAACATCACCATCGGGCGGTTCAACGGGCAGCTTTTGGCTCCGCACGCGAGCAGCATGTTCGGCAAGCTTTGTATAGCCGCGGGCGATCAGAAGCATTTGCTGCTGCAGCCTGGCATCGTTCATGCCCTGCGCAAGCGTCCTAGTCTTTTCAGCCTTCAGCAACCAATACTCGGGCGAAAGTGACGGCGGGGCCATGAAGGCCGTAGATGCCCTTAACTCAGTCTCACCCTTCAGTCGCATTCTCGCGAGTGACAGAGGTTTGAATTCACACACATCCGCGTGATTGGCGCTCGAGTTTAAAAGATTCCGAAAAGCCCACGCAGAAACCCCGGGGTCAGAGCAGTGAGCGGATTGACGGACACCTGCGGATCTTCGATCGGGCCCCGCACCGTGTAGCTCGCGGCGAACAAGCCACCACCGCGTTCCGGGCTGAACAGCCTGCCGACCAACGGCACGTTGCCGAGCAAAGAATTGAAGAAATAGGCCGGTACGATGGTCCCCTGCATATCGAGCCGCTGAACGTCCAGGTTGGCTCGGCCCTTTGCGGTCAACCCGAGAGAGGAGCTGAACGCACGCGCATCGGTAAGCTCCAAGGCATCCTCGGTTAGCCGAAATGGTGCGACAAGGCGCGTAAAGCCAAGACCGGGCCCCTGCACCATCTCGACCAGCCCATAAAGTGTCATTGCCTGCAGCAGTCTGCCCAAGGCAGGCGCATCACGAACCCGGAAATTCTCGATGTCCGCCGTTCCCACCAATGGCCGACCGGGCTGCACATCATCGTATTGCGCCTGCACCGACAGCTTGCCGCCCTGCATGCTGCGCAGATAATCCAGGCCGCGCAGCAGCTCGCCGGCGTCGTCGGCGCTGGCAGTCACACGTCGTCCGCCCACTTGGGGTACAATGCGCGCCAGAAACGTCCCTTGCCCGGCGCGTCCGTCCACGTTCAGCCGCTGCAGCACACGACCGTCGTTCTCGACGTGCAGAGTCACATTGGCAGCGGCGGCACCTGCGGCCAGCAGTACCCGATTGAACTTTGCATCCACGGTCCAGGCTGGCCCAGGCGGCGGCTCCGGTTTCGGTCCTTGCGCGGGCTGTGGTGGCGTCTTCCGCGCAAGCCGCGGCCCAAGATCAAGCGTCTGGCCTATAATGTTGCCCTTGATCGGACCGGTCACCGGCAGACTCATGGTTGCCTGCCCGACCGTTCGGCCGAGCACCAACTGCTCCACGCGCACCGAAGCGACTCGACCTCCTATGACTTCGGCGCGCCCGCGCAGCAAAAATCCATCCCCGTCCATCTGGACAGCATCAATGCCGGTCAACTGATCGTGGTTCAGCGTGAGCCGCGCGGACGCCTTGGCCGCTGCGTCGCGCGGCTTGCGCCATTCCAGCGCACCGACCGACAGTTCCGCGGCTGTCAGGTCCGCGCTAACCGCAACATCACCTTGGCCATTCCGACGTTCCGTCAGCACTGCCTGCAGCTGCGTTATCCCACTCAGCAGCGGCGTGGCATCCAGCCCGGCCGCCGCAAGCTGTCGAGCGTCCGCCTGTCCGGAGATGGTGGCACTCTGCACCACTTGTGTCGGCGGCCCGACTCGAAAGTCCAGCGCTGCATCCAGCTTCGCGGGGATCGAGGCGAGAAGCGCCCGGCCGCTTACCTTCATTCCGTCGTTGTTCGCTGTCAGGTCCAGCGTGCCCTGATCGAGGTCGCGGCCGGCAATCAGCCGACCCAAATGCACGCCGTCCAACCGTGCCTGCACCTGCACGGGTATGTCATCCATCGTAACATTTTCTTCCAACGGCACGCTGATCCGGAACTTGACGGCCACCTGACCCGCGGGGTTGTTCAGCTCTATCGGATGGCGGTCGAGCAACTGCAGCCGCGGCTCTCGCAGCAGCGCCACCGAATCGGCCAGCGTGCCGCTGACATCTGCCTCGATAACACCTGCCTGGCGCGACCGCATGAGGCCCGTGATCCGCATGTTGCCGCTGCGGATCTGCAATCCCCCGGCACTGCTTTCTCTTTGATTGCGCAGACGCTGGTGTCCTCCGGTCACGGCGATGTCCAGCGTGTCGGGATCGATGATGCGCAACCGGGCCTGGCCGTTGTCTATCGGCGGGACTGGCCGTAGCCAATGCACCTGAAGGCCTTCGCCGTCGAGCGCACCGGTGGCGCGGGTCAGCTCGATCGTGGACAAATCCGACAAAGCCACTACCCCAAATTCAACATGGCCGTTGCGCGCCATACCGACAGGTATGTTGGTGATCAGCCAGTGCCGTGCGTCGCGAGCGGCGCCTTCCGGCCAGAGTCGAGGCAGATCGGTGAAGTCAACCTGATCGATGTCGGCCGAGACGGACGTAGTGATCTGCCTTGCGTCGCGCTGCATCGTCCCGTGTGCTGCAATCCGGGTCAGCGGCCCGCCTTCGTGACCACGAAGGTTCACCTGCAATGTCTCGATTTTCACTGCATCCGGCGTTCCGGACGCGACCAGCGCCGCGTCGAGAATAGGTATCTCGCCGACCCCGATATGGACCTGCCCGGCGCCAGATCGCAGGCTGATGCGGGCATGGCGCAGCGACAGCGTGCCATCCAGGTCGAGCGTCGCCTCGCCACCGACGGGGGCATCGAGCATCGCCAGGCCGACGAGCGACGGCGCGGCGCGCGCTATCACGCTTGGTGTTACTGGCGACAGCCGGACCCGCACCTGGGTTTCGTTGCCACCTCGCTGAAGTTTCGCCGACATCGTCAAGCGCGCCTGCTGCTCGCCGACGGCCAAAGCAAGATCGGCTGTCCCATCGACGCCACCTTGCGGGTGCCGGATCAAATCGATTTCCGCATGGGGTGCTCGCCAGGTGACCCCAAGTTGTCGATCGATCACGCTTACCGTCGCGTCGTGCACGTGCACGGCTCGCAACTGCCCCAGCAGCGGGTCGACGCCACGGGTCCGGTCATTCCCCGGTGGTCTCGCCAATTGGGCCAGCAAATCGACCAACGGGGTGGCATGCGCACCCCAGGCTGATGGTTCCGTGGATGGTTCGGCGTTTTCCGCTGCCTCTGTGGCGCCACCCAGGTCAAGGCTGATGGTGCCGTCCGCAGCACGGATGAACCCGAGCCGGGGCGAATCCAGCGTCACCGCACGGGGCACCAGGCGCAAAAACAGCAGCTCATAGATCGACAGCGATACCTCGGCGCGCGGAATGCTGATCCGCCGCTGCCCTGTCTGGTCGGTCACTGTCACATCGGTGAGGCGCAGATCGAGAGGCCGATCGACACCCATGCGGAACCCTTCCCAGGTGAGCGCTGCAGAGCCGATGGTCACCCGGGTCGGACTGCCCTCGACGTTCGCTGCAGCCTCCAGCCGACCGGTGAACCAGTCGAGATCCATAGGCCCCTGCGACAAGCGCCAGGCGATCGCGCCGATGCCAACCCCACCCAATATCCCGACCGTAATCGCCAGCGTAATCAGCCAACGCACGGCCATGCCGCATGCGACGGCTGCTTGACCCGGGAGGCGCCTCACGGCCAGCCTTTCTGCGCATGAACGAGACAGAGTTCCGCCTGCCCACGACGTGGCCGGCACCTTACGACTCGGCCGCGGCAGACCGGCTGATGGAGCGCTTTGCCGGTCTTGGCCGCGCCGAGACAAGATTGGCTGCGCGACCCGCTGTCGCTGCGCTGCTGCGTGCGCTGGGCGGCAACAGTCCCTTCCTGTCCGATCTCGCGGTGCGCGAAGCCGCCAGCCTGCGTGCACTGGTGACCGTTGGTCCGGATGCCGTCGTTTCTGCCGCCATGTTGGAGTTGGCGGCATTTCCGCCTACGGCCCGCCGCAACCGAGTAGTTGCCGTGATGAGGCGCACCAAGCGGATCATCGCGCTGGTGACCGGCGTCGCCGATATCGGCAACATGTGGCCGCTGGAACGTGTGACCGCTGTGCTGAGCGATCTGGCGGAAGCCGCGCTGTCGTTGGCCATGGCGCATCTACTGCGGACCGCCCATGACGCGGACGAGTTGCACCTGCCAGACCCCTCGGATCCGGCACGCGGCGGTGGGTTCACGGTCCTCGGCATGGGAAAACTTGGTGCCCGTGAACTGAATTATTCCTCCGATGTGGACCTCATCCTGCTCTACGACCCTGCCGCTGCAATATACACGGAAGCAACCGATGGCCACGCGACGGGCGCCTTCACGTCGCGGATTGCTCGCGGACTTGTGGCGCTGATGGAGGCGCGCGACGCTGACGGCTATGTATTCCGAACCGACTTGCGCCTGCGCCCGGATCCTTCGGTAACGCCGCCCGCGGTCGCGCTGCCCGCAGCGATCACCTACTACGAGAGCATGGGCCAGAACTGGGAGCGCGCCGCCATGATCAAGGCGCGTCCGATCGCCGGGGATATCGCTCTTGGCGCCAGCTTCCTCGATGCGATACGGCCCTTCGTCTGGCGGCGCGGTCTGGACTTTGCTGCCATCGCCGACATTCACGCCATGAAGCGGCGCATCGACCAGCACAAGGGAGGGGCGCTGCACGACGGCAGCGACGCGATCGCGCGCATTGCCGGTCACAACGTGAAGCTTGGCGAGGGTGGCATACGCGAGATCGAGTTCCTGGCGCAGACCCTGCAGCTCGTTTGGGGTGGACGCGATCCGACACTGCGCGTGCCGACCACGCTGGCCGCCCTGCGCGCGCTCGCGCGCGCCGGTCATGTCCCGCGTACCGCAGCGCGCGAACTGGGTGCCGCCTATCGCTTCCTTCGACGTGTCGAGCATCGATTGCAGATGATTGGCGACAGACAGACCCACGAACTGCCGCAACGGCGCGAGGACCTCGAGCGCTTTGCCACCTTCATGGGCTATTCCCGTGCCGACGAGTTCGCTAACGACCTGTTGCACCATCTCCGCCAGGTGCGAGAGCACTACGCCGAAGTGTTCGAGCTGGTCCCCGAACTGCTGACACCGGCAGCCCCGGGACTGGAACTGGATTTCTCCGGAGTGGACGCCGCACCCGAAGCGACCACAGCAGCGCTGCGCACAATGGGCTTCGAAAATCCGCAACGCATCGTCACCGCAGTGCGCGGGTGGCAGGCGGGGCACGTGCGTGCATTGCGCTCCGCGCGCGCCCGCGAGTTGGTGGCGCAACTGCTGCCGCTAATGCTCGCCGCGCTGGCGCGTCAACCGCAACCCGACACGGTGTTCAACCGCTTCGACGCGTTTCTGGCGCGTCAGCCCGCCGGCATCCAGTTGTTGTCGCTGTTTCAGCGTAACCCGGGACTGCTTGACCGGGTCGCCTCCATACTGGGCGCCTCGCCTTCGTTGGCGAATCACCTGACCAGCCATCCGGCCGCGCTGGACGGCTTGCTGAGCCCGGACGAGAACCCCAACCCGAGCCGGTTGTTGAGGTCCAGGCTGCGGGACGCGCGATTGCTGGAGGATGTCATCGAGATCACCCGCCGTACGGTGCGCGAGGAGGACTTCTCCATCACTGTCGCCACCATGGAGGGGCGGATGGACACCGACGCGGCTGGCTTGCGTCGAACGGACGTCGCCGATGCTGCATTGAGCTCGCTGCTGCCGCCGGTGCTGAACGACTTCGGCGAACGGTTTGGCCGGGTGCGCGGCGGGTCCATGGCAGTGGTCGCGCTGGGCAAAACAGGCGGCCGCGAGATGATGGCCGGTTCCGACCTCGACCTGATGCTGATCTACGACCATCCGGACGATGTCATCGAAAGCCGAGGCACCAGGCGCTTGCCGGTCAGCCAATGGTTCGTGCGCGCCTGTCACTCCTACATCGCCGCGGTGACCGCGCCGGGCGTGGATGGCCCGTTATACGAAGTCGATATGCGGCTACGCCCGTCAGGCAACAAGGGTCCGGTCGCCGTGTCGCTCGGCGCATTCCGTCGCTATCACGCCGAATCGGCATGGACCTGGGAGCGCATGGCACTGACCCGCGCCCGCGTGGTGGCTGGTCCACCGGCTCTGCGCAGCCGGATCGAGTCGGAGATCGCCGAAGCTCTGCAGCGCTCCGTCGACGCCGACCGCATTCGTGCCGATGCGGCTTCGATGCGCGGCCGGATGATGCGCGATCTGCCACCCGAGGGGCCGTGGGATGTGAAGCTGCGTGCCGGTGGCCAGATCGAGGTCGAGTTCATCGCCCAGGTACTGCAACTGATACACGCAGGTGACTCGCCCGAATTGTGTTCGGGGACCACGCGGGTCGCGCTCGAAAGACTGGCCGGGGCGGGGAAACTGCTGGCGGACGACGCAGCTCTGTTGATGCGCGCCGACCATCTCTGGCGTACCATCCAGGGCATGTTGCGCATCACCGTCGGCCGAGGTGCGCGCGACGCCCTGCCTGACGCCTCGGAACAGGCGCTGCTGCGCGCGGTGGGGTCGGCCGTCGACTTGAGCGGATTACGGACAACGATGGAAGAAGTGGCGCAACAGGTTCGCGCCGCGTTTGTCAGATATGTCGGGGAGGTCCATTCATGAGTGTTCAGGAAGGCGACGTCGCGCCTGACTTCGAGATGCCGGCGAGCGGCGGACGCACGGTCAGCATGCGCTCGCTGAAGGGCAAGCCATTCCTGCTGTATTTCTATCCGAAGGCCGATACTCCCGGCTGCACGAAGGAGGCATGTGCGTTCCAGGAAGCGCTGCCCCAGCTTGGCAAAGTCGGCATTGACGTGATCGGCGTCTCTCCGGACAAGATGAAGCCAATCGAACGCTTCGCCGAGAAGTACAAATTGACATTCCCGTTGGCGTCGGACGAATCGCATGCGGTAGCGGAGAAGTACGGAACGTGGGTCGAGAAGTCGATGTACGGACGCAAGTACATGGGCATGGAACGCAGCACGTTCCTGATCGACAAAGGGGGAAAGGTCGCCAAGGTGTGGCGCAAGATCAGCGTCACGGGGCACGCCGCCGAGGTGCTGGAGGCTGCACAGGCGATGAACTGAGGAACGCTGTCGACCGCGCTACATTGAGCAGTCAGACGCCGCAGCATCGCCGTGTCCTTCAAACCGTACGTGAAGGAGACGCATGGACAGTGGCGCTTGAAGCTCTTAATGCATTCTTTCATTGAACGCCGTGACTGCGTTCGCATGTTCTATCGGATAGGAATTGTGCTACAGATCCCCGGGCTGCAGGAGTGAGGCTGTAGCGTACCTCTTCGCAAACGCCTTACGGAGCTTATCTGTTACGGAACCATACGAGGACCCGCCTTTGAACAACAAGCCAAACGCTGCGGCAATAAGGTGTTTTATGTCACCATCGTCAGGTTTCATTCGGCTGAAATCTTCGCTGTCGATGATCTCACGAACTCTACGCTCATCTTCCGTGCTCCAGGTCTCCACTTCTTGGATTGAGTGGTTGCACAGTGTGTTAAGTTTCACGGTCGCTATATATTGCCCGATCTTCCTCGCTTCCTGCTTCCACCGATCCAATGGGTATTGTAGCACAACGCTCCGGCCATCTTGATACACATCGATTGTAGAAATGCCCTCAGCAGCTTTATCAGCGATCGCTTCCAGGGCCTTCACCCAGGCATCCCTATCTGCCCACTCGTACTCAGGCTCGTCGCTGCTGCCGTTGGTATCTTCTCCTAAGCACTCGACAACCCCGATCGACAAATGAAGCCGAAGGAGATCAACCGGATGTTGGTCCAAGATCCTTCCGCCGGTCACATTCAATCTATTACGCAATTTGCCAAGTTGCACGTCTGAATCCGGATCCAACGCGGCGGATGCCGACAGCCAGGCTGCCAATCCGATGGCATAGTAAGGCCCAAAACTGAGGACACCCAGAACATCAGCCACAGTCTCCTCGGCCCAATTACGCCAGAGACTTGACCACCCCTCAGCCAAGGGATCCGCGGTGATCTTTTCCTTGAGCTCCTCCATCAAGCCGTCGATAGCGTGAACGGTGTCGTGGCCGCAAACTTCATGCGCCAGAATTCCCCACATGATCGGATCGTCTTTGTAGCCCAGCGGAAGGCTGACGACGCTAGTTGCCGGTCCGCCAAGCTCCTCCAACGCCTCGGAGGTCAATGTGGAGGGGCCCCAACCTGGTGTAGGCGCAAACGTTACAAGTGGCGGCACGTCAGCATCCCTGATCTTCAGGTCAGGGTTCATCGACTTGACCTTCTGCTTCTTCCGGACAGCCAGGCGGAATAATTCGTCTGCAACCGCGGCAAAATACTTAAGCTGAGGTCTCAGCTCCGGTTGTGCCCAATCCACAACTGCACCGACCGCCGTATCTGCTCGCAGTCTGGCATAGCCGCGCGCCGATTTATCGGACTCTCCGGCCCATACGCTCCTATAGTAGTCCTTTTCAAGATTCTTGGTTACGGTTTGAATGCTTTCACCCAAGCGCTGTCCATAGGAATTAACAACCGAGGGTATCTTGTTCAGGTTTGCTGCGATGAGACTGTAGAGCTGATCGCCGTCAAAAGGTGACCCATTCGGGGAGGGCCCGCATTGTTGTGCTGAAATCGCGGGCGACCTTTGAAAGATCTCACAAAGAGCCTTGAAGTGGTCATGGACCTCGTTGATCATGCCATCCTCCATGCGGTTCTTACCGACCACGAAGTGGGTATGCTGTGCTTCGATGGGGAAAAAGCGAGTTGACGCCTAGTCTTACTGTGTCATAACTGGTGCTGCATTGTGCGTTGGCAGCAAGGACATCGAGGTAGAGTTTGCGCCAATGTGATGGCGATCCTCACGCTGAGCGTGGCGATAGAGTTGCGGACGTGGCGCTCAGGTCGGATAGGG
>JBKPSV010000012.1:0-18678 GCA_046735215.1 Pseudomonadota bacterium
CACGAGACCTATGCGGCGTCCAATGGAGCAGGCGAACAGCATGGTGGCCTCGCCGAGACCTATCACTGGGATGTCCACGGCACCCCGACATTCCGTCAGTCCGGGCTCCTGGAAGTGACCGATGACGAAGGCATCGTAACCACCCCGCTCGGCCGCGAGTGCGGCATGAATCGTTTGTTCCGAACAGCGAAATTCCGTGATCGGGTGAAAGAAGCGGTCCGGAGGCGAAATGCCGTGCACATTTATCTCGATGCCAGGCGAGCCAATCGCGCGAAGCCGGTTGCGCAGGCGCTGGATATACGGTGCCTGCTCGGCAGGATCGACAAAGCTCTGGTACCAGATACGCACGACGCCTATCCGCTCAACAAGCGGCGGAGCTTCCGCACGGCGCTGTCCGGCGTCGTCAACACCGTCCGCCCGGTAGCGGCGCCGACGCGCGCAGCGGCCGAAGAGAGACTGAACTGCGCCAATGCAACAACATCGCAGCCTTCCAGTTCGCGCGCCGCCTCTGCGGCCAACCTGTCGTGTTCGGCCGCATCGCCGCGGGTCAGCGCCGCGAGAGCGCCGGATGCCAGCGCCTGGACGAGGGTCACACCCGGTGCGGCCGCGGCAAACTCTGCCGGCATCGTTGCAAGCGTAGGGGCAAAGGTTGCCAGCAAGCCGATGCGGCCCCCTGTCCCCACCAGCGAGACTGCCTCCTCGATCATGGCTTCGTTCGGTTTGAGCACCGGCACGGGCGCCAGCTCGCGAGCGCACGCCTCGATGCACGGACCGAACGCCGAGCATGTGAACAGGATGCCGTCTGCGCCGCAGGATCGCGCATATCGCGCCAAGTCCAGGAAGCGTGTCGTCATCGCGGGCGTCAGCTCGCCTGCCTGGCGAGATCGGACGACAGCGTGTCGTCCAGCAGGTTGGCGAGCTGCGCCTCAGGCCAGAGTCTTGCGAACGATGCTTCGATGGGCGCGATGGAGTGATTCAGCGCATGGATTAGCGCAATCCGCATTACGACCCTGGATGCTCGGTGGTCGGGTCGATCATCTTCCGCACCTCGGTGACCTTGGTCGCCGGAAAGCCACTGATCTCGGCGTGCTTGCGAATGATGTCTTCATCCTTGGCAAGATAGACGCAGAATGTCTTGTCGGCGGCGACATAGCTTTCCACCCACTGGATATCCGGGCCCAGCTGGTTCAGCACCGCGTTGGATTTGGCGGCTGCACCACGAAGCTGTTCGCGCTCAAGCGATCCCGCGCCGGGAATGTCGCGTTCGATGATGAACTTGCGCAGAGCCATAGGTTCCTCCAGTTGTCCGGATTGAGGAGGCGCAACGTGCCACGACGTGCCAGGCGCGCCAACCCTCAACTCTACGCCAGCGGCGATGGTCGTGGTCGCGACCCATCGGTGAAGCGGCTGTGGCGGAACGGTGTCGGATCAACCACCGTCGGATCGCCCGCGACAATATCCGCCATCAGGCGGCCCGCGCCCGGGCCTATGCCAAAGCCATGACCGGTGAACCCGGTCGCGATGAAGAAACCAGGAAGCGTGTCCACCGGGGAGATCACCGGCACACCGTCCGGTGTGACGTCTATGACGCCACCCCAGCTCTCCGCCACCTGCATGTCGCGAAAGGCGGGGAATGCTGCAGTGACACTGCTTCGAGCCTGTTCCAGGATCGGCTGATACGGCTCGGGATCCAACGTACGAACGCGCTCGAACGGCGAAGCTCCATCGAGCGTCCAACGCCGTGGGATGCGCCATTCCTCCAAGAACTTTCCGCCTACGCGCAACCGCAAATTCCGCCATTGCAATCGCAGCGACGGCAGATAGTCGGCGAAGAAGCGAAACGAGTCCGGTACGATATCGACCACGTTGCCGCTCCAGCTGGCGACGGTGTAGCCGCCATCGAGCCGCTTGCGCAGACCGAAGCCGAAGCCGCTGCACGATGTCTCGACCCCCGCCTCCATCGGTGTGGTGCGCATCACCGAAGACATCACCTTGAGCTGCGGCAGGCGCAGGTCGAGATTGCCGCAGAACAACCGGGACCAGACGCCGCCCGCGAGCACGACGCTGTCGCAATCGATGCGTCCCCTTTCCGTCACCACGCCGGCGACACGGCCGGCCTTGGTTTCGATTCCGCGCACGGCGCATTGCTGCACGACGACTGCGCCGCTTCGCTGCGCCGCCGCGGCAATCGCCGGTGCCGCTTTCTGCGGTTCGGCACGGCCGTCACTTGGCGTATGCAACGCACCCTGCCACTCACCGGTCAGTCCGGGCAGCACGCCTCTCGCTTCGTCGTGCGACAGCATGCGCGTGTCGAGCTGATACGGTTGCGCCTCCTTCAGCCACGCCTCGCGCTTCGCCATCTCATCCGGCGTCTTGCACAGATAGACGATGCCGCAGCGACGAAAACCGGTTTCAGCTTCAGTGAGCGCGTTCATCTCTGGCCATAGCCGCAGAGCCTCGATGGCAAGCGGGATCTCGCGCGGGTCGCGTCCCATCTTGCGGCACCAGCCCCAGTTGCGGCTCGACTGCTCGCCGGCAATGTGGCCCTTCTCGCACAACACCACCGGCACGCCTTTGCGCGCCAGGAAGAACGCTGTGCAGGTGCCAATGATGCCGCCGCCGACCACGACGACCGAGGTACGCGCGGGCAGATCAGTGCTGGACGTGACGGTATCGACACGCGGCGCCATAACAACGGTTCCTATGGTGTGATGACTGGCGACATACGCGTTTCGCCGTCATGGTTCGCAATGATGATCGCAGCCGGCGGGGCTTCTTGTGTTTTCACCAGATTGCCGAGACCGGTGCAGAAATAGCTGTTGCAGACGTCGGAGCGCAGCGAGCGATCCAATGTGCAGCCGGTTTCGGCGTGAAAGATGCACGAACCAGCATACCCGCTGGTCGGCACAAGGTCGGTATAAAGTCTGATGACCGCGCGCGCATCAAGGTCCGGCCGCGCCTGCCGCACCCGAGACATTACGCGTTCGTCCATATAGCCGTGTTCGCCGCCTCCCTTGCAGCACCAGCCTTTGCACAGCGTGCACGCGGCTCGCGCCAGCGTGCCGATGAATCCCTCCGGCTCAGGCCGCAGTGGCGAAGCCGACTCGACCGGACGTTTCATGGTTCGCAACGCACGCAGCGACTGGACCAGATGTTTGCGCAAGCGCCTGACGCGCTCGCGTTCCGTTGACACCAAGGCACGCCGGTTGAGCGGCACCATCACGGCCGGGTTGCCCCTCGCATCCGTCTCGGTAGCGATCGCACATTGCTGCGTGACCATGCGTGTGTTCCGCTCGGTGCCGTGGGGTGGCATCCTGCCGCAGCGGAAACGGGAACACCACAGTGCCAACTCCGATCATTCTCGACTGCGATCCGGGTACTGACGACGCCTTTGCCCTGCTGCTGGCTCTGGCATCGCCCGAGCTTGAGGTTCTGGCGGTGACGGTGGCCGGCGGGAATGTCGGACTGGAGTGCACGCTGCCCAACGCGCTGGCACTAGTCGCGCTGGCCGGAGCGAACGTGCCTGTATACGCTGGTGCAGATCGGCCGTTGCTCGGCGCTTTCGTCAATGAGACGCGTGTGCACGGCGTCGACGGACTTGGTGGCATCGCACTTCCTGCGGGAGGCACCGCGGCACCGGGCATCGCCTCCGATGCCATTCGCGAGATGCTGCGCAGCGCGCAACAGCGTGTGACGCTGGTCGGTATTGCGCCGGTTACCAATCTTGCGCTCGCACTGATGACCGAACCGTCACTGGCGGACCGCGTCGAACAGATCGTGCTGATGACCGGCGCGTGGGGCGAAGGCAATGCGACCTCAGCCGCCGAGTTCAACGCCCTCAACGATCCCGAGGCACTTGCCGTGTTGTTGGCCTGCGGCAGACCTGGGTTACTGGTGACGCTCGACCTGACCGAGCAGGCGCTGTGTACGCCGGCACGGCTGGCCGCGCTAAAGAAGGCCGGTATCGGTCAGTGCATCGCCAGACTGTGCGATATCCAGGCGACCGTGCCGCTCGGTCCGCGCTTTGGCGGGACAGGTGCGGCGCTGCATGATCCCTGTGCGATCGCGTGGCTGATTCGGCCCGACCTGTTCACGGCGCGCGATTGCGCCGTCTCTGTCGATCTCGGGCCAGGGCCTTGCCGCGGACGCACCGTGATCGATCGCTGGAACCGCTCGGGTCGACCGCATAACGCGACCGTGCTGCAGACGCTGCAGGCTGACGATTTCTTCGTGTTTCTCGGCGAGCGGCTGACAAGATTGCCGTAGGACTGCACTTCGATTGGAGGTTGTTCCGTGAATCCTGCCGATCTGCCTTTCGATGCCGAGGCGATGCTGGACGGACTGCGTGTCTGGGTGGAATGCGAAAGCCCGACCTATGACGCAGCTTCGGTCAACCGGATGATGGATATCGCCTCGCGCGATCTGGTGATCGCCGGAGCGCGCGTCGAGCGCGTTGCCGGACGCATGGGCTTCGGCGACTGCGTGCGTGCGACCTTTCCGCACCCTACGCCCCATACGCCCGGCGTCCTGGTCATGGGGCATCTGGACACCGTGCATCCGATCGACACGTCGGAGAAGCTACCGTTCCGCCGTGACGGCAGCCGGGCCTGGGGACCCGGCATTCTGGATATGAAGGGCGGCAACTACCTCGCCCTGGAAGCGATCCGCCAGCTCGCACGCGCCAGGATCGCCACCAAGTTGCCGATCACCATGCTGTTGACCAGCGATGAGGAAGTCGGCAGCCCGTCAACACGCGACCTGATCGAAGCGGAGGCTGCGCGCCACCGCTACGTCCTGGTGCCGGAGCCTGCGCGTGCGGATGGTGGCGTCGTGACCGGCCGCTATGCGATCGCTCGGTTCAATCTCGAAGCTACCGGCCGTCCCAGCCACGCCGGCTCGCGGCTCGCGGATGGCCGATCGGCGATCCGTGAAATGGCGCGCAAGCTGATCGAAATCGAAGACATGACCACCGACGACTGCACCTTTTCAGTTGGGGTGATCCATGGCGGGCAGTGGGTGAACTGCGTATCCACCGCCTGCACCGGCGAGGCACTGTCGATGGCCAAGCGGCAGGGGGACCTCGATCGTGGCGTCGCCCGGATGCTGGCACTCTCGGCATCGTCGAACGACGTGCAGTTCAAGGTGACGCGCGGCGCGACCAGGCCGGTTTGGGAACCCGACGGCAAGGTGATGGCACTCTATGAGACAGCCCGCGGCATTGCCCGAGAGCTAGGCTACGACATCAGCTCACAAAGTTCCGGCGGCGGCTCCGATGGGAACTTCACCGGCGCAATGGGCATCGCCACACTCGACGGTCTCGGCGTGCAGGGCGCGGGCGCACACACACTCGATGAACACATCGTCGTGGAGAGCCTTGCCTATCGCGGCAAACTCATGGCCGGCCTCCTCGCCACATTGGCCTGAACACATGCGTCGGATATGGCGCGTCATTGCCGCCCGACGGTTCCTATCCATCGGCCTGCTCGGCGGCGTGGCCGCCTATCTGCTGCTGCCGTCGAGCATCGACAACACCACGCGCTCGATCATGGCATGGGATCTCGCCGTCATTGTCTACCTTAGCCTGGCCGCTCATCTGTTCGCCTCTGAACATCTCGACCGAATGGCGGCGGACGCGGCTGCGCAGCAAGAGGGCGAATGGACCATTTTCTGGCTGACCCTCGCTGCCATTACCTTCAGCTTCGTCGCCATCATTGGCGAGTTTGCCGGGATAGCGAAGGATATGCCGTCAGGACCGCGGAACCTGCATCTGCTGCTGGTCGCAATTACCTTGTTCGTATCCTGGCTGATGACCCACACGACATTCGCGTTCCGCTACGCCCACGAATTCTATCAAATCGATCCCGGCGGCTCCGGCATTAGCGGTGGCCTTGAATTTCCCGGCGAAAAGCGACCCGACTACCTGGACTTTATGTATTTCGCGCTGGTACTCGGGATGACATTCCAGGTATCTGACGTGCAGATCACAGCACGAAAGTTCCGCCGCCTTGCGGCGGCGCACGGGCTGCTTGGGTTCCTCTACAACGCCATCATCGTGGCGCTGACGGTCAATCTGGCCGCTGGACTGCTGTGATCTCAGTCCGCCGTCCAGCCGCCGTCGATCAACAGACTCTGGCCGGTCATGTAGGCTGATGCGTCGGATGCCAGGAACACTGCGGCACCCACCATATCACCGGCCGTCGCGAAGCGGCCCATTGGCGTGTGATCCAGCAACCGCTTCCCATGCACGTCATGCTCCAGCAGGCCATGGGTCAGGTCCGTGTCGACCCAACCGGGCGCCAGCGTATTCACGCGCACGCCACGTTTGGCCCAATCGAGCGCCAGCGCACGCGTCAGCATCTCTACGCCACCCTTTGATGCACAATACGGTACCGAACGCAGTAGCCCTACGTGGCCCGCTACGGAACTGATGTTGATGATCGAACCTCGGCCCTCCTCGACCATGGCGCCACCGATATGCTTGCAGCAGAGGAAGGTGCCGGTGAGGTTGATGTCTATAATGCTCTGCCAGTCCTCCAGAGTGGTCCTGTCGATGCCACGAAAGATCGGATTGATGCCGGCGTTGTTGACCAGCACATCGATCTTGCCATGCCGACCAAGGACCGCGTCGCGCAGGGCCAGGACCTCCGGTTCGCGTGAGACATCCGCCACCTGAACGCTTGCGGCCGCACCGATCGAAGCGGCTGCCGTGACGAGCGTCGCTTCCGTGCGCCCAGCCAGTACCAGCGTTGCGCCGTGGCGCGCGAGACCTTCGGCAATGGCGAGACCGATGCCGCGGCCACCACCCGTCACGATGGCAAGTTTGCCACTCAGATCGAACTCACTCACCAGTTCGGTCCCTGCCGCGCGATGCGCTGCGCCAGCGACCAGCGATGCACCTCGGATGGCCCGTCATAAATACGGAACGCACGCACCTCGCGGAAGATGCGTTCGACCAGCGTCTCGCCCGTGACACCCTGCCCGCCCAGGACCTGAACGCAGCGATCAACCACGCGCCAGATCGCTTCGGAACAGAACACCTTCGCCATCGACGACTCGGTGGTGCCGCGCGCTCCTTGATCGAGCACCCAGGCAGTGTGCCAGATCGACAGCCGGCTCATGCGGATGTCGATCTCGTTGTCCGCCAGCATGAAGCCGACGCCTTCATGGTTCACCAACTTGGCGCCGAATACTTCGCGCTGCTGTGCGTAGCCGGCGGCAATGTCGTGGGCACGCCGCGCCGCCCCCAGCCAGCGCATGCAATGGGTCAGCCGCGCCGGTGCCAACCGCACCTGGGCGTAGCGGAAACCCTTGCCCGGCTCGCCGAGAATGTCGCTCGCTGGCACCCGAAGATCGTTGAACCGCACAACCGCATGGCCACCGGAGAATGCCTGATCCATGCTATGCATGGTGCGAACGATCTCAATACCGGGCTGATCCATATCGGCGAGGAACATCGTCGCCGCACCGTCCTCGCCCTTGGCCATGACGATGGCAAAGCCGGCGCCATCGGCCCCGGTAATGAACCACTTGGTGCCGTTGATGATCCAATGGTTGCCGTCCTGTACGGCTGAGGTGTTCAGCGCCGATGGATCGGATCCTGCGCCGGGCGGTGGCTCGGTCATGCAGAAGCAGGAGCGAATGGTGCCGCTCGCCAGCGGACGCAGCCAACGCTGTTTCTGCTCGGGTGTGGCCACTTGCTCCAACAGGTGGATGTTGCCCTCGTCGGGCGCGAAAATATGCATCGCGACCGGGCCGAGGAGTGAATAGCCAGCCTCCTCGAACACCACCGCCTTGCCCACATTGTTGAGCCCGAGGCCGCCGAATTCGGGCGAAGCGTGCGTGGCAAGCAGGCCAGCCTCGCGCCCCAGCGCCACAAGCTCGCGACGGAAATCCTCTGTCGGCCCGTGCGTCGTCTGACGCGGGTCACTCTCCAGAGGTATGATCCGCTCACGAATGAAGCGACGCGTGCGCTGCTGCAGTTCCTGCAGGTCCGACGAGAGCGAAAAATCCATCAGAATGCACGTCCCTGAGCGATCTCGTGCGCGAACTCCACAATCCCGGTGCCGATTGCCGTAAGCCCAGCATATCGTGCCTCGGTCGTGGCGCCGCTGCGCCAGCGGTAGCCGAGCTGCAAAAAAATGACCCCCAGCTTGTACATCGCCAGTACGCGATGAAACAGGAAGTCGGACATGTCCCGGCGGGTCAGCGCGGCGTAGCCTGCGACCGCCTGTTCACGCGAGCAGAAGCCGCCTTCGTCCGCTGGCATTTGTTCCATGTCGTGCAGCGCCGGCGGATCGTCCTCATGCACCCAGTAGCTCAGCAGAGTGGCGAAATCGAACAGCGGATCGCCTCGTGTGCCCTGATCCCAGTCCACCACGGCGACAGGTGCTAGGTCCCGCGGGTTCAGGATGACATTGTTCAGTTTGAAGTCGTTGTGCAGCAGAGCAGGCGGACCGTCCGGCACCTGGTGGGCCTCCAGCCAGCCGCCCAATGCCGCGTGCAGTCGCTCGGTCCCCGCCTCCAGCGCCGCCGCACCGCGCTTTCGCCAGCCGCTCACCGCACGACTCAGAAAACCGGCCGGACGACCCAGATCGTCCAGCCCGACCGATTTTGTGTCCACCGCATGGATCGCGGCCATCGTCTCCAGCAGCACCTGCGAAAGCCGCGCGCCGACTTCCGGGCGCCCCGCCAGCTCCGGTGGGATGTGTTCCCTAATCACGAGCCCGGTGCGATATTCGATGATCTGGAACTGCGACCCGGCCACGCCGGGATCGGTGCACAGGAACAGCCCACGAGGAACGAAAGGCAGCGCATCAGGCAGGCGGCTCAGAATGCGGAACTCCCGAGCCATGTCATATGCGCCGGCGGGCAACTCGCCGAGTGGTGGTCGGCGCAGCACGGCCGGCCGGCCGTCGAGGTGGATCAGGTAATTCAGATTGGCCAGGCCGCCGGCGAACTGCCGCGGCGGCGGATCACGGTCAAGACGCAGCCCGTTCGCTGCAAGATGACGGCCGATCGCATCCCAGTCGATCGGCACGCTCTGCTCTGCCGAGCGCACATCAGCCGGCTCTGGCATGCCAGGTATCTCTAGCGCGTGAACGGGTTCTTCGATTCCACCCGGCCGAACATTCGGCTCCACGCCGCTTCTCGTAGCAATCGGTTCGAATCGCCGCCACTGGTCGTCGCGGCTCGCCGAGACGCTCGCGGCTCTGACGCCGCCGGAGCGGGCGCCTTGGGTGCCGCTGTGGTGTTCTTCGTTGTTTTGCGGAGTGCCATTTTTCACCTTCCCTGAATGACGACGCGCCACGTTAGCATCGTTGCGCGCCTCGGCCAGTTGCTGCATCCGCGATGGATCCGCAGGGCGGCGGCGCAGGCAAATTCCGCCACCCGATCAAGCGCAGTGGCTTCGGCTGCGCCGCGCCCGCGCGTTCCAGACGCGGTCGCCCGGACGGGACGCACTGAGCCAGCAACTTCATCGATTGCCTGTCGGACGCGAGAGCGGGCCCGGTGCAGAAGCACGCGCTGGTTTTCTGCGGTGACGCCGAGCAGGGTGCATGCCTCATCGGCGTCACAGCCCTCCAGGTCGCGCAGAATGATGACCGCCCGCTGCCCCGCCGGTAGGCGGTCGATTGCGGCCATGACGTGGTCGCGCAACTCTTGGCCGCCGACGATGCGCTCCGGACTGATCTCATCCCAGAGCCGCGGGGCTTCTATCCAATGTCCGTCCGGCTTGAACTCCGAGTTGTGCACCGCCCGGTCACCGGGAATAGTGCCCTCCATGAGCGCTGGCAGCCCCACCAGTCGGCCTTCGCGGCTGGCGCGTGTTCGGGCACGGTTCAGCACAATGCTGAAGACCCAGGTGGTCAGGCTCGAGCGGCCCTCGAATGACCCAATGCCAGAGAACACGGCCAGCCAGGAATCCTGCACCACCTCCTCGGCTTGCGCGCGGCTGCCGATGATCGACGTGGCCAGCCCAACAAGGGAGCCGTGCAACTGCCTGATCAGGGTACGGTAGGCAGCGTCATCGCCGCGCCGCAAGCGCCCGAGGAATTCCGGATGGCTCAACTCAGACTGACGCACCGGATGTCATCCCGAACCGCCGCTCATGTTGCGCGAGACCACGTCGGCTCTAAGTAACGCAATGCTGCGGGGCGAGTCTCAAGCTTTTGTGGCTGTTGGCAAGGGGACAAAAGGCGTGCCGACCTGCCGAGACATGAGCGAACTTGTGACGGACTACCTGGAGCGCGCGTTATCGATTCGCAAACGCCTGGACATGTGGTGGCATCTGGCCCGATGCGAGGCGTGCCGCCACTACTATGATCAAATGCGCCGGACGATCGGGTTGCTGCGTCGGATCCCGCCTACCCGGCCGGACACAACCACCGAGGATGGCGTCGTGGCTGCCGCGCGACGGCAGCGCGGTCACGATTGAGATTGCACATGCTACGAGCAGATCACGCTGCGCTGCTTGGCATGACGCTTAGAATCCGCGCGCCCGAGTCGCTGCGCGGGCGGTGGGCAGCAGCCGCCGGGATGTGCTTGCGGTCAGGACCGTCCGCTTAACGGCATGTTAGAAGTACACCTGTAGGCTTGAGACACTCGGGGCAGCTTGCCTGCAGGGCCTCGCTGGGTATGGAGGTTGCGGCGATGGGGCGAATATCCCACGACATCACCCCGGATTGTGAGCACTCCCCGGCGAGGCGGAAGGAATGCGACCGCGGCAACGCACAGCCCTTCTCCATCGTATCAGAAATGTCACATAAATATCTGAAATTACGACCAAAAGACCAGAACCGGGCTGGCGTGGAGGGGGCGATATCGCTGCTCTGCCAGCTGATTACGCCTGATTCGAACAGCATCCGGAGCGCGTCCGCGGCAGCGTCACTACCAAGTGGTTGTGAACTGCCACATTGTCACCACGCTTCATCCCTTGGTCCATATCGCGGCTAGGCGACTCGGACAGGAGGCCAAAATGGCTGAGCCAGATTCCACCATACGGGCGGTGCAAACTGCAACCGCGAGCGAAAAAACATTCACGCGACACCTGCACGATACGCTACGCTCGCACCCATCTTGCATGGATGCGAGACGGTTTCCCACTTTTCACGGAGCGGCCGATGTATCCGGTCGATGATCTGTTTTCAGCCTATGCGCGGAGCTTTGAGGCTAACCGCGAAGCTGAGATGACGCTTCCCGAATACCTGGAAGCGTGTCGTGACGACCCGATGCTGTATTCGACCGCGACCGAGCGGCTGCTTGCCGCAATCGGCGAACCCGAGATGGTCGATACGTCGAAGGATGCCCGCCTCGGCCGCATTTTTATGAACCGCACGATCCGGGTCTATCCGGCGTTTTCGGAATTCTATGGCATGGAAGAGACGATCGAGCGCATCGTCGGCTTCCTTCGCCACGCCGCGCAAGGACTCGAGGAACGCAAGCAGATTATGTATCTGCTTGGCCCGGTCGGCGGCGGCAAATCGTCACTTGCCGAGCGGCTGAAAGCGCTGATGGAATTACATCCCATCTATGTGCTGAAGGCCGGCGACCAACTCAGCCCTGTATTCGAGAGCCCGCTCGGGCTGTTCAACCCCGAACGCATGGGCGCGCTGCTCGAAGATCGCTACGGCATTCCGCAGCGCCGATTGACCGGCCTGATGAGCCCATGGTGCATCAAGCGCCTCGACGAGTTCGAAGGCGACATTTCGCGCTTCCGCGTTGCCAAGTTGCAGCCCTCGCGGCTCCGCCAGATCGCGGTTGCAAAGACCGAGCCGGGCGACGAGAACAACCAGGACATCTCGTCCCTGGTAGGCAAAGTCGATATCCGCAAGCTGGAGCTGCATGCTCAGAACGACCCGGATGCCTACAGCTATTCCGGCGGTCTCAATCGCGCCAATCAGGGACTGCTCGAGTTCGTCGAGATGTTCAAGGCGCCGATCAAGATGCTGCACCCGTTGCTGACGGCAACGCAGGAAGGCAATTACATCGGCACCGAGAACATCGGCGCAATCCCCTTCAGTGGCATCATCCTGGCCCACTCGAACGAGGCGGAGTGGCAGACCTTTAAGAACAACCGCAACAACGAGGCCTTCATCGATCGGATATATGTGATCAAGGTCCCGTACTGTCTGCGGGTCACCGAGGAACAGAAGATCTACGACAAACTGGTGCGCGGCTCAGAGCTAGCGGCGGCGCCCTGCGCACCCGCCACGCTGGAGATGCTGGCCCGCTTCTCTGTCCTGACGCGGCTTCGTCGCCATGAGAATTCGACCCTGTTTGCCAAGATGCGCGTCTATGACGGCGAGAGCTTGAAAGAGACTGATCCGCGCGCGCGCTCACTGCAGGAGTACAAGGACTCGGCCGGGGTCGAGGAAGGCATGGATGGTGCGTCAACCCGCTTTGCCTTCAAAGTGCTGGCGGCGACGTTCAATCACGACACCACAGAGGTCGCTGCCGATCCGGTCCACCTGATGTATGTGCTGGAGCAGTCGATCCGCCGCGAACAGCTGCCGACCGAGACCGAGAAGCGCTACCTCGAATTCATCAAGGGTGAGCTGGCGCCACGTTACGCTGAGTTCATTGGCAATGAGATCCAGAAGGCCTATCTGGAGTCATACCACGACTATGGCCAGAACCTGTTCGATCGATACGTTGCCTATGCCGACGCGTGGATCGAGGACATCGACTTCAAAGATCCGGATACTGGGCAGCTCATGAACCGCGAACTGCTGAACCAGGAGTTGACCAAGGTCGAGAAACCGGCTGGCATCGCCAACCCGAAGGATTTCCGGAACGAGGTGGTAAAGTTCAGCCTGCGGGCCCGCGCCAACAACAACGGCAAGAACCCGTCCTGGACCAGCTATGAGAAGATCCGCGAAGTCATCGAACGCCGCATGTTCAGCCAGGTCGAGGAGCTTCTACCGGTGATCAGCTTCGGGTCCAAGAAGGACAGCGACAGCGAGAAGAAGCACGCGGAGTTTGTGCAACGCATGGCAGCGCGTGACTATACCGAGCGGCAGGTTCGCCGCCTGGTAGAGTGGTACATGCGGGTCAAGCAGGCGGGGTGATAAAGGTCCCCGTCCGGATAAGGCAGTTTCATGCACATCGTTGACCGGCGCCTGAACCCCAGCGGCAAGAACCTCGCCAACCGGCAGAGGTTCATGCGACGCGCGAAGTCGCTCATCCGTAAGGCGGTGCACGAAAGCTCGGCCAGCCGCAGCATCAAGGACGCCGACCAGGCGGGCGAGGTCGCGTTGCCGGCTCAGGGCGTCCACGAGCCATCATTCCACCGCAGTTCCAATGGCGGGCTGCGCGATCACCTGCTGCCCGGCAACAAGCAGTATATCGAGGGCGACACGATCCCGCGCCCGCAGGGCGGCGCTGGCGGTGGTGGCTCGGAAGGCAGTCCAGATGGCGAGGGGCAGGACGATTTCCGCTTCGCCTTATCGCGGGATGAATTTGTCGACCTATTCCTTGAAGATCTGGAGCTCCCCGACCTAGCAAAACGCCGGGTCGTCGATAGCGAAAGCGTGAGTTGGCACCGTGCAGGCTATTCGGTGACTGGTTCACCAGCCAATCTCGCGCTGCTTCGCACGGTGCGAAACAGCCTCTCGCGCCGCATAGCGCTGAAGCGGCCCAAGCCGGCGGACCTCCAAGCCCTTCGTGACGAGATCGCCGCGCTGAGCCGGGACGGCGAGGAAGGCGATCGCCGCATGCAGCTTGAGGAGGAGCTTACCCGGAAGCTGCGCCGGACCGGGTTGATTCCCTATATCGATCCGCTCGACGTCCGGTACCGCAAATTCGAGCCGCAGCCGAAGCCGGTCGCGCAGGCCGTAATGTTCTGCCTGATGGACGTGTCCGGGTCCATGACCGAACACATGAAGGATCTCGCCAAGCGGTTTTATGTGCTCCTGTACATTTTTCTGAAGCGCCGCTACAAGCATGTCGATGTCGTGTTCATCCGACACACGCACCAGGCGCAGGAGGTCGACGAGGACACGTTCTTCCACTCGCCGGAGACGGGCGGCACAGTGGTTTCGACTGCTCTCGAGGAAATGCAGCGCGTCATCGGCGAGCGTTATAGTCCGGACTCCTGGAATATATACGCTGCCCAGGCCTCGGACGGCGACAATACGGCGTCTGACAACGACAAGACGGCAGCCCTCCTGACTGACACTATCCTCCCTGTGTGCCAGTACTACGCGTATCTTGAGGTCGGGCGCGATTCCGAGCACTTCCCGCCTGGGTTTATTCGACGCGATTCGGATCTGTGGCAAACCTACAGCGCGATCTGCAAGAGCGGCGCACCATTGGCAATGCGGAAGGTCGGACACCGACGTGACATCTATCCGGTGTTCCGCGAACTGTTTGCCAAGAAGACGGCGACGACGGGAGCCGAGACAACATGAATGACTTCGGCGGTGGTATGAAGGTCGGGCGCCCTCTGTTTGAAGGCGCCGACTGGGAATTCGGCACCATTCAACGGGTACACGACGCGATCGAGGAAATCGCGGTTGGCGAGTTGGGCCTCGACGTATATCCAAACCAGATCGAGATCATTGGTACCGAGCAGATGCTGGACGCCTATTCGTCCATCGGTATGCCGCTGTTCTACAAGCACTGGTCATTCGGCAAACATTTTGCGCGAAACGAGGCGATGTATCGGGCGGGCATGCAGGGGCTCGCCTATGAGATCGTGATCAACTCCAATCCATGCATCAGCTACATCATGGAAGAGAATACGGCCACGATGCAAACGCTGGTGATTGCGCACGCTGCGTTTGGCCACAACCACTTCTTCAAGAACAACTACGTCTTCAAGCAATGGACCGATGCGGACGGCATTCTCGATTACCTGGAGTTTGCCCGGGGCTATATCGCTCAGTGCGAAGAGCGCTATGGCGAGACAGCCGTCGAACGGCTGCTGGATGCCGCCCACGCGCTGATGAGTCATGGCGTACATCGATATCCGCGTCGACGCTCGGCGGATCTGCGTTCGGAAGAGCAGCGCTTGAAAGAGCGGCGGCTGCACGAAGAACGCGTATTCAATGACCTTTGGCGGACGGTGCCGACCAAAGGTGCGGAGACGGAAGATAAATCGATCGAGGAGCGGCGGCGAGCATTGCTGCAACTCCCGCAGGAAAATGTCCTGTTCTTCCTTGAAAAGACCGCCCCGCGTCTGCGACCGTGGCAGCGTGAGATTCTACGGATCGTGCGCATCATTGCGCAATATTTCTATCCGCAATCGCAGACCAAGGTGATGAACGAGGGGTGCGCCACCTACTGTCACTATCGGATCATGAATCGCTTGCACGAGAAGGGATTGTTGACCGACGGCAACATGGTCGAGTTCCTCCGTTCACATACCAACGTGGTGTTCCAACCGGATTTCGATGATCCCCGCTACTCCGGGATCAATCCTTATGCGCTTGGCTTTGGCATGATGCGCGACATCGAACGGATCTGCACCGAGCCCACAGCGGAGGATCAGAATTGGTTCCCGGACATCGCGGGATCAGGCGAGCCGATGGCGGTGCTGCGGGATGTCTGGGCGAACTATCGGGATGAGAGCTTCATGCTCCAATTCCTCAGCCCGCGGATGATCCGTGAATTCAGCCTATTCCACGTCCTCGACGACTCTAACGAGCCCAACCTTACGGTCGAAGCGATTCACGATGAACGTGGATATCGTAAGATTCAACGGGCACTGGCCAAGCAGTATGATACCGCTTGGACACTTCCGGATATCCAGGTCGTGGACGTCAATTTGATCGGCGATCGGCGATTGATCCTACATCACCGTGCGCTCAATCGCGTACTGCTGGAAGAGCGCGATGCCCGGTTTGTCTTGCAGCACCTGGCCGATCTGTGGGGCTATGATGTGTTGCTGAAGGAAGTTGATCCAGCTTCCGATTCGGTTCTGAAGGAACATGCGGCCACGCCGCGCGGTGGCATCCTGCAACCTGATGGCACGTAGCACATAAGTTTAGCGGGCCACGCCCAGCGCGACCCGCCTCCTTCAGTCAAATAACGCGCGAACTAGCGGCCGCTGCCGCCGCCCTGCCCGCCTCCACCACTCGGATTGGACCGTATGGGGTTTGTCGCATCTGGCTCTTTTGAGCCGGTTGGTCCAACCGCGCCGGGATATTGCCCGGTGGACTGGGCACTCATCCCGCTTCCAGTCGTTGCGCTGCCCGTCGCCGGATGCCCAGTCTGCGGGCTCCCGAGTTGGCCGCCCGTCACCTGCTGTTTGTCGACGCTCTGGCCACCCTGTGTCTGCGCCATCAAGGGCATCGACAGCCCCGTCGCCATCAGCGCTGAAACGCCGATTACGCCTAATATCTTCACTGCAAGGCCCTCCACTTCGAAAGCTCTGTGCAATGAGAACGCTGCACCTGACCGATCGGTGCGCTAGTTCACGACAATTAGATCGTGGCCGAAGCGGTGGCCTGGCTATTCGGCAGCCCGGGCGCGCACCGGCCAGTCCGTCACGTCGATCCGGGGCATTTCGAACCGATCCGTTGTGCGCGAATACCAACCTCTGCCATGCATGCGCCCAATCAGATCAAGGTTTGGCGTGTCCACGTAGCACCTGACGGGATCCAGCACGAACTCGTCAGCAATGTGAATAGCGACCACCTTTCCCAGAACCACGGCACGGTCAATGCCAACTTCCACAACCACCAGCCGCTCGCACTCAAACGAGACCGGGCTTTCGGCAATGCGCGGCGGCTTGACCTTCGAGGATGACGCAATGGACAGACCTGCTTCGGCCAATTCATTCACCTCCTTCGGAAAGTCGATCGCCGTGATGTTCATCTGCTCTGCGAGGGCGTTGCTTACGAGGTTCACTACGAACTGGCCGGTGCGCCGGATATTGCCGCCGGTATCCTTGATATCGCCAGGTCCACGTCCACCGATGCCGAAGACAACCACCGGCGGGTCTCCGGAGACGGCGTTGAAGAATGAGAATGGTGCAGCATTCACCGTGCCATCGACATCCTGCGTGGTCACCCACGCGATCGGGCGCGGCACAACCGTGGAGACCAGCAGCTTGTAGATGTTCTCGCTTGTCGTCTTGTCGCACTCGAACAACATGGCAGTCCCCTTGCACACCTTCTTGCGAGCGTTACGCGTCGATGCGTCGGGTGTCCATAGTGGCGGCCGTCAACGCGCCAGATCGGCCATCCACCGCGCCAGACCCGCGAGCTCGGGTGTGCGGCTTGGACGTTCGATCGGTCCAGCTAGCCGAACACCGAGTTCAGGCGCGTGTGGAACGTCAGGTCGTACTGCAAGCCTGACATCAAGGGTCGCATCCGCCAGCGTCATGCTGCCAGTCGCGGTCGCCGCACCCGCTTGACCGATCAAGCTTGCTCTATCAAGTGTGAGGGCGCCTTGGCTGATGCTGGCTACGACCTCCAACCGATCAAACCCAGTTGAACCGCGCATAAGTGTATCGCTTACGGCAACACCCGCCGTGCTCGAATCCCGGTCCTGGACCGCTTGTTTCAATCGGAACAAATCCAAGCCGGCGATCGAGCCGTCGTGCAGGATGACATCGAGACGGCCATGCAGCGTGGCAAGCAGAGCTGAAGGGCTGAACCCGCTCGCTGCCAAGGTAACACTCGCATCACCATGACCGGACAGCAGGCCGTACCGTGCGACATCGGGCAACGCCGTCGCGCTTACGTCGGCCAGGTTGCCATGCAGCGATATAGTTGGCGGGTCGCTCGCTGCGTTGCAGATCAAATCGCCTGACAGCGCTCCTGCGCCGAACCTGGCGGTGATCCCATCCACCCGCAGCACGTCGCGTGTCAGTGACAGCGCTGCGCTCATATCCTGCAGGACAGGTCCATCTCCCAGGGCCAGGCGGCCAACCCCTACACGAACATCGCCATCCCAGCCGTGCAGAAAGTCAAGAGGCAGCGGCACATTCGAAGCCAAATTCGGCAGCGGCAAGACGAGGTCGTCAGAATCGATCTGCCCGGAAACTTTCCTCGCTGCGTTGCTGACATCAAACAACAGGTTGCCGCGGACGCGCAGCCTCGCGGCGGTCAGGTCGAATTCCTGGGCTGAGATCTGATCACCGGCTCCGGCGATACGAGCCACCAGCGACAGTGAGCCATCGTCGATCCAGGTCGGAAGCCCACGCAACCCGCTCGTCGCCGAAAGTCCGAGTGCGGCGATCAATCGGCGCGCACCCGGGTGCCGCAGTCGAACCGCCGTCCTCCAGGCATCTGCCTGCAAATCAAAAACGGAATCCGTATCGAGCCGCGCATCCGCAAGTGACACATGCGTCTGGACAGCTAGGGCTTCCTGCGGTCCAGCGAATCGTGCGCTCAACTTGGCGGGGCCATGCCAAAGCGCCGGCGTCGCCCGCCATGCAGCGGGCAGCAACATGGAAACGGGCGTGGCGTCGGGGGCCGTGACAGCAAGCTTGCCCTCGCTGATCTCGCCCCGGTCATTCAGCGTCGCGGACATCACCAGTTGAGCGCCCCGGACAGTCCCCTCAAGCCGACGCAGCCAGATGTTTCCTGCCTCAAACGCCGCATCCACGAGCACAGAGCCGATCGGCTCATCTGCATACACTGCCTGTCGGACGCTGATGTGCAGCTCCGCATCAAGACTGGACACCGCCTTGGACATCTGGGTCAGCGGGGGTGGTGCGCGCGGCAACCATCC
>JBKPSV010000013.1:0-3974 GCA_046735215.1 Pseudomonadota bacterium
CACCATTGCACCAGAGGTCTCTGGCCGAGTGGTGCAGTTGCCGGTCGCTGACAATCAGTTCGTGCATAAGGGCGACCTGTTGATAGGCATCGATCCGACTGATTACGCGATAGCCGTCGACCTGGCGCAGGCGGCCGCCGATCAAGCGAGTGCCAACGCCACGAATGCGCAGCGCGAGGCAGAACGGCGTGCCAAGCTGAATTTGTTGGAGACCTCGGAGGAGGAGAAGCAGACCTATCAGACCGCGGCGGTCTCGGCTGCGGCGACGTCACGTCAGGCTGTTGCCAATCTGGCGCAGGCGCGGGTGAACCTGCAGCGAGCGACGATCAGGTCCCCTGTCAATGGCTACGTCACCAATTTATGGGTGCAGGTGGGCGACTACGCGACCGCTCGACAGGGCATCATTTCCCTCGTCGACGCCGACTCGTATTGGGTGGATGGTTACTTTCTGGAGACGACGCTTAAGGAGATCCGCGACGGAGATCAGGCAACCATAAAGTTGATGGGCTATCCGGATCTGCTGAAGGGTCACGTTGGCAGCATTGCCCGCGGTATAACGGTGGCCAATGCAAACCGAGGCCAGTCGGGCTTGGCCGAAGTCAATCCGATTTTCACCTGGGTGCGGCTCGCGCAGCGCATGCCGGTGCGAATTCAGATTGACCATGTCCCGGATGGTCTGCGCCTCGTCGCGGGTCAAACGGCCACTGTGCAGATAGAGAAGAGTGCAGGCAGCCGTTAGCTCGGCCTGGCCTGGCGCTTGGGAAGCTCCACGATCCCTGAACCCACCGCGGACAGTTCATCATCCTGGTTGCGCGCTTCCTGTGCGATCTCGACCAGATGTCGGCCGGCTTCGACAAAGCGTCGGGTGACCTTGCCGCTGATGAACAGCGTATCGCCTTCCGGATTGTGGCGGCGGATCTTGCAGTTCGCGCTGCGCAGCATGCCGTCGTCGCCCATCCAGTTGGTCAGGTGGTGTGTCAGCCACGAGCAGCGTTCCGGTCCATAATCGTACGCGCCCGGTACGCCGACCATGCGCGCGAATTCGGGTTCCCAGTGAACGCGTTCCGGGCAGTCAGGAATGCCGAAGCGATTGGCAATGCCAAGACCGCGATGTGCCTGCACCTGCTTCCATGCGAGTTTGTTCGCGCGGATGTAAAGTCCGCCCCAACCCTGGGCATAAGCAATGAAGCCGGTGACCGTCATTGGGCCCTTGACCATGGTCGGCAGTTCATCGCCCTCGGCGATATCATCCCAGTAGCGTGGCGCTGCGCCGCGGACCTCTTCTTCGGCGTAAAGATGCCCGATGCGCGCGAGCTCTTCATCGGAATAATGCGGCGGCGGACGCGTCTTCACCGCGGCGTATTTCTGGCCCAGTTCGCGCGCCTGATCGCGATCGGTGCGGAAACACCAGCTATCCGCGGAAGCGACCATGTCACCGCGCTGATTGAAGAAATCAACGTGATAGACCTGCTGAATTGATCGCCCAGCAAATCGCGTCTGATGCTCGATCAGCTCTTTCAGCCAGGCCTCGGTGCTGATCGTGTCGTTGCGGCGCACAGGCGCGTGCCAGGTCCAGTCGGCACCCGCCCACATCGCGTGCACGCCAGGTAGCCCGCCGACGTAACCGGATATGATCCGACTGGTCGCGAACAGAAAACTCGGCAGCGCGACGATGCCACCCCAGCGGGTGGCCGCTGCGTACTCCGGATCGCACCACAGCGGATTGTCATCGCCGATGCCATGTGCGTAATGGCGGATCGCGTCGCGGGTCGCCTCGTGGCACCACGGCTCCAGCGTGTTCTCGATCCGCACGTTGAGCCGGCGTCGCAGCGCATCCAGAGCTTCGTCGGTGATCTTCGGAAACAGTTCGGTCATGCCTGCTCCTGCAGCTCGCGTTCGCGCAGTGCCTTGCGATTCACCTTGCCCGCGGGGGTCTTCGGTAGCTCAGCCACGAATGCTACAATGCGTGGGTACTCGTGCTGGCTGAGGCGTGTGCGCACGAAGTCCTGGATGTCGGCGACCAGTGCATCGCTGTGCGAGAGGTCAGTGACGACGAACGCCTTCACCACCTGACCGCGTTTTGCATCGGGCACACCGATCGCTGCTGCCTCTCGTATCGCGTGGTGACGCAGCAGAACGTCCTCGATCTCGGTCGCACTCATTGTCCAGCCGGCGGAAATGATCACGTCGTCAGCACGTCCGGCGTGGAAATAAAACCCGTCGGCGTCGCTCCAGCCGCGGTCCTTGGTCGGAAACCACGTGCCATGCCGCCACACCTTGATCTCGCCGATTTCGCCGGGGTCGCAGTCGCTGCCGTCCAGGCGCTGTACGGCGACCTTCACACCGGGCACCGGCGTCCCGAGCGCGCCAGGTTTGCCGGCAAAGTCCGCCGCACCCGGATAGTTGGCGAGGATCACACCCACCTCGGTGGTTCCATACATACTGCAGAGTCGTGTGCCGAAGGTCTGTTCCGCGAAGGCCTGACTGTCGCCATCGATGGGCTCGCCGGTGAAAGACAGCTTGCGCAGGGCAAAGTGATAGCGGGGCGCGGCACCGCATTGCCGCATCATGCGGTAGTGCGTCGCAGCGGCTGAGAGATTGGTGGTGCCGAAGTCCTGCAGCGCCCGCAATAATTGATGAGGGTCGAACCGCCCGGCATAGACGCCGGTTTCGACGCCAAGGGCCAACGGCGCCAGTGTGCCGTGCCATAGCCCGTGCCCCCACGCTGGCGAAGAGGGACAGAAAAAACGGTCGCCGGGCCGAATGCCGGTACCGTAGAGCGCCGCGATCATGACTACTACGATCGCGCGATGCGTATGACGCACGGCTTCCGGCAACTCACGCGTCGTGCCCGAGGTGTACTGAAAGATCGCCAGGTCGTCGGCACGCGTCCTTGGCACAAACTGGGTCGGGTAGCGGGCGATTGTCTCGGCGAATGTCCCGTCTTGGGCGACAATGGGTATGGTCAGTTCACTAAGCGACTGCGCTTTGTCGGTCGTCGTCAGCAATAAGCGCGGCGTGCAGTCTGCGACGCGCGACTGCACGCCCTCGGGGCCAAACAACGTAAACAGAGGTACCGCTATAGCGCCAAGTTTCATCGTGCCGAACAGCGCCGCGTAAAACGCCAGCGAAGGCTCCAGCATGATTGCCACGCGGTCGCGGCGCCCGACACCCTGCTCTCCCAGCCAATGCGCATAGCGTGCTGACTGCTCGGCAATGCTCCGGAAGCTGATGGGTTCGTCGCGTCCATCCGCATGCGCGATGCGGATGGCGACGCGCTGCGGATCGGTGGCGTGGCGGTCGATGCATTCGTGCGCGATGTTCAGTCGCTCGCGATTGCCATCGAACAGGTCCCAGAGCCGCGCAGATGCAAACTCGCGCTGAGCACCGGCATAGCTGGTGAAGTCAGTTAGCAGCGCCACGTGGACTACGTCGACCTGCGCCGCCAGCCGAGCCAGTCGCATACCCCCTGTGCCATCACCAATTCCAGGTCGTTGCCTTTCAGCCAAGGCAATTCTTCGGTGAACAGCGTCACGCACTGCCGGTAGCTGCATGGCATCCGGGTGATGTCGGTCCCCCAGAAAAAGCGCTTTGGCCCATACGCATCGAAGATGCGATGCAGCCCGTCGTGAATATCGCGGAACGGATATGCTTCGGCGGAATAACCAGGTGCACCGGTTGCCTTGATTGCGACATTCGGGCACTTCGCCAGCGAGCATAGCATGTCCAAGTCGGCAAACGCCGCCGCGCCCTTCGCCGACCGCACCAGGCCCAGGTGATCGATGATCAGCTTCAGGTTCGGATGCTTCTCGGCGATTTGGCGGAACAGCGGAAGGAAGCGCCAGGCCATCGTGGCGATCGGCGTGCCGGCGCGTTCGGCTGCAGGCCACACCCAGTCCATTGTGCCGTCCTGATGCCAGTTCTCCTGCTCGGGCCGCGTCAACGACCAACGCAGGCCCAGCATGCCGGGTCGC
>JBKPSV010000014.1:0-8759 GCA_046735215.1 Pseudomonadota bacterium
GGCAAACCAGACAGCGCAGCGTGGTGCTGATCGATCGTGCCCGTGCTTCAAGCGCCGGATTGGCCAGGCGTTCGCCAGGTTCCACAGCCGCCGCTTGTGATGCCAACACGAGCAGGATGCCCAGTACCACTGCTCTCATGAGCGCTGCAGCGCCTTCAGCAGAGGCAGCAGCTCCTTGTTCACCTCCTCCGCCGTCAGCGGACCGACGAAGCGCTTGCGGATATGACCGCCGCTGTCGAGGACGTACGTCTCCGGGACACCGTAGACGCCGAAGTCCAGACCCACGCTGCCGTCGCGATCCACGCCGAT
Source organism: Pseudomonadota bacterium (assembly GCA_046735215.1). GTDB lineage: Bacteria > Pseudomonadota > Alphaproteobacteria > Acetobacterales > Acetobacteraceae > JAMXLO01. The sequence continues at coordinate 310 of JBKPSV010000014.1, forward strand.
GCCGCGATAAGGATTGCCGAACTCGCGCAGCAGACTTCGCGCTGCTTCCGGCTTGTCTTTGTAGTCGATGCCGAACACCGGCACGCGCTCCTGCTCGGCCAGGCGCATCAACAGCGGATGCTCCTCGCGGCAGGGCAAGCACCACGAAGCGAAGAAATTGATCAGCACTGGCTGGCCCTTGAGCGCATCGCGAGCGATGCCATCGCCGTACAGACCCGGAAGCTGGAACGCCGGCGCTTCCTTGTCGATCAGCGCCGAAGGAAGCTCCTGCGGATTGCGACCGGGACGCAGCGCGAGTGCGAAATAGCCTGCCAGCATCAGAAACAGCAGCAACGGCAGGATGAAGAGCGCGCGACGCATCTACTCGGCGGCGGGCTGCATCACCGGCAGGGCATGGCGGGCACGCACCGCAGCGCCGACACGCCAGCGACGATCGCTCAGCGACACGATGCCGCCGAACGCCATGATCACGGCACCGATCCAGATCCACGGCACCAGGGGCTTCCAGTAGGCGCGCAAGGTCCAGTTACCGGACTGATCGCCCTCGCCAAGCGCGATGTAAAGGTCGGACAGCAGATTAGTAAGAATCGCTGTGTTGCTGGTGGTCTGTTGCTGCAACAGGAAGAACCGCCGCTCTGGATGCACCACGGCGATGGTCTGGCCGTTGCGTTTGATTTCCACCGTGGCGTCGTCAGCCGTGTAATTCGGACCCGGCAGTCGTCGCACATCGGCGAGGTGCAGCGTGTAGCCACCAACATGCAGGTCGCCGCCGACGTGCACGGTCTCGATCGCCTCCATGTCGAAGGCGGAGGCGGAGAACCCGGCGATCGACACCGCCAGGCCGAAATGCGCGAAGGTCATGCCATAGGCGGCGCGCGGCAGATGGATCGCACGACGCATGCTGTCGGCGAGCGGCAGGCGGAACAGGCGGATCCGGTCGGCCCACTCCACGAGCACCGCTGCTCCAGTCCAGGCCGCGAGGCCGAAGCCAAGTACGGCCAGCACGGGGCCACCCTGCGTGACATAGAACGCGACCAGCACGACGACCGCCGCAGCGATGTAGGCAACCCATACCCGCTGCAGCGCACCCAGCAAATCGCCACGCTTCCACGACAGCAATGGCCCGATGCCGACGGCGAGGATCATGGGCACCATCAGAGGAACAAAGGTGCGATTGAAAAATGGGAACCCGACCGACAGCTTTGGGCCACCGACAGCGTCGAGGAACAAAGGATACAGAGTGCCGAGCAATACTGTGGCGCACCCGCAGGACAGAATCAGATTGTTCAGCACCAGCGCGCCTTCGCGGGAGATTGGCGCGAACAGTCCGCCGCCCTTCAGCGCCGGCGCGCGCACCGCGTACAGCGTCAGCGAGCCGCCAATCGCGATCAGCAGCAGAAGCAGAATGAAGGTTCCGCGCGAGGGATCGGTCGCGAATGCGTGCACCGAGGTCAGCACGCCTGAGCGCACAAGGAAGGTCCCGACCAGCGACAGCGAAAAGGTGATGATCGCCAGCAGGATGGTCCAACTCTTCATCGTGTCGCGCTTCTCCACGACGATCGAAGAGTGGATCAGCGCGGTGCCGACCAGCCATGGCATGAAGCTGGCGTTCTCAACCGGGTCCCAGAACCACCAGCCGCCCCAGCCCAGCGTGTAGTAAGCCCACCAGCTGCCCATTGCGATGCCGATGGTCAGGAAGCACCAGGACGCCAGCGTCCACGGGCGGACCCAGCGTGCCCATGCGGCATCGACCCTGCCCTCGATCAGCGCGGCAACGGCGAAGGCGAAGCCGACCGAGAAGCCGACATAGCCGAGATAGAGAAACGGCGGATGAAACGCGAGCCCGGGATCCTGCAATACCGGATTGAGCCCACGCCCATTGGGCAAAGGTGGCCAGGTGCGCAGAAAGGGATTGGAGGTCAGTAGGATGAACAGCAGGAAGCCGGTGGCGATCATGCCCTGCACCGACAGGACGCGGGCGCGCAGATCAGGCGGCAGGTTGCCGGAGAACAGCGCCAGCGCCCCGCTGCATACGCCGAGCATGAAGACCCACAGCAACATGGAGCCCTCATGGTTTCCCCACACGCCAGAGATCTTATAAAGCAGCGGCTTGTCGGTATGGCTGTTCTCGGCGACGTTGATCACCGAGAAGTCCGAGGTGACATAGGCGTGCATCAGCCCCGCCATGGCCAGCGCGATCAAAGCGAGCTGCACCAGCGCCGCACTGCGACCGACCACCATCCAGGCAAGGTTGCGGCGCGCTGCCCCCACCAGAGGCACCACCGTCTGCACCAGCGAAACACACAGGGCCAGAATCAGTGCGAAATGGCCGAGTTCGGCAGTCATCGCCGGACGAGCCTCAAACCGTGGCGCGGCGGACGGGCCTGAGAGAGCAAAGCGCTGCAATCCGGGATGCCATCACCGGGCCCGTATGCGCCGGATAAGGCCTACAGTGCAACCGCTACCCACCACCGTAGCAAGATGCCTCCGCCGCGCCACGCTTGCGCCGCCTAGGATCACCGGGCGCGCCGGGCGATGCCAGCGAATTGCAGGACTTGCGCCGTGAACGTCAGCCAGGTTCCTGAACATGCGCTTCCAGGAACCACAATGCCTTGTCGAGATCGCGCGACGCCGCGGTGAAGATGTCGGCTGTATCCGCGTCGCCTGCTTCGTCCGCTTCATCGATGGCGCGGCGCAGCGAATTGGCGACTTTGCCATATCGATCGATCAATGCAGCAAGGTGTTCCTTGATGGCGTATATATCGGTGGGATAAGCCGGCAACGTTGTGGACTGAGCCACCGTCTGCGCAGTGCCGAGAGCGGTACCCCCGAGTTGCACGACGCGTTCCGCCATGGTGTCGACATGACCATCGATCTGGGTGCGGAAGCCATCCAGCATCTCGTGCACGGCAATGAACTGCGGGCCTTTCAGGTTCCAGTGGGCCTGCTTCGTCAGCAGGGCGAGATCGATGCCATCCGCCACCCTTGCGTTCAACAGCTGAATGGCAGCCTGCTTCGTATTGGCGTTCAGGTCGTTCACGGTTTTGTGCATCCGCATCGGGTCACTCCTCCACGTTGAAGCTCAGACATAATCGCAGGCGGGACGTCTGACAGCCGCGGGCCACCGCAAAAAGGGCCAGTAGCCCTGCGAGCAACCTGAGCTTTCCCAGGAGATGTTCCTTGCCCTTTGGCCCCCGCCAGTCAAGCGACCGCCCGCTTGGCTGGACGGATCACACCGTCACCAATACGCTGCGGGTGTGGTCGCTGATGTTGCCGACCGGCCGGAATACGGAGAGAACCAGATCGTGCACGAGCCCGGCAGATTAGGAGGAAAGCACTAGCCTGCCATGAGCGAACCGACAGGGCCGCTCAAGGGCCTGCGCATCCTAGACCTGACCACCGTGTTGTTCGGCCCGTTCGGAACCCAGACGCTGGGCGACTGGGGTGCCGAAATCATCAAGGTTGAAAGCCTGACGGGGGACACCTGGCGAACGTCGGGCGTGTTCCGCAATCGCGGCATGAGCGGCCAGTTCATGGCGGCGAACCGCAACAAGCGGAGCATCGCGGTTGACCTGAAGCATTCCGAGGGGAAGGAAGTGCTGCGCCGCCTGATCCCGACTGCGGATGCGCTGGTCAGCAATATCCGCCCCGCAGGACTGGCTCGGCTTGGCTTCAGCTACGAGGCGTGCCGCGAACTCAATCCGCGCATCGTGTATGCGAGCGCCGTCGGCTTTGGCCAGGATGGGCCATGGCGCGCGCGGCCGGCGTTCGACGAAATCATCCAGGCCGCATCCGGCTTCGCCTCGGCCATGGGCACCGATGACGAGCCGGCATTCGTACCCAGCCTGATCGGCGACAAGATCTGCGGCATGGCACTCACCTCCGCCGTCACCGCCGCACTGCTGCACCGCGAGCGCACGGGCGAAGGGCAGATGGTGGAAGTGCCAATGCTGGAGACGCTGGCGGCATTCAACAGCATCGAGATGTTCGGCGGCATGTCATTCGAGCCACCGACCGGTCCCGCGGGCTACAAGCGAATGAAGGCGCGTCGTCCCGTGCGAACAAAGGACGGATGGATGACCATGCTGCCCTATTCGGGCGCCAATTGGTGCGCCTTCTTCGAGGCGGTGGATCATCCCGAGTGTATCGAGGAATTTTCCGTGCGCGATCCGGTGGCCAGGGCTCGCAATATCGATCGTATCTACGAACGTATGCGCGAGATCGGACCGACGAAAACCACGGCCGAATGGGAGGCGCTGCTGCTGTCGATCGACGTGCCTCACACGGCGTTTGCCAAACTGTCCGAAGTCACCGAGCAGCCGCACCTGAAGGCGGTGGGATTGTTTCAGGAACTCGACCATCCCAGCGAGGGGACGATCCGCCAGGCACGGCCACCGACACGGTTCTCCGCCAGCCCGGCCGGCGTGCATCGTCTGGCACCACTGCTGGGTGAGCACACGCGTGAGGTATTGCGCGAGTTGGGCTATGGCGAGCCGGAGATCGAGGGATTGATCGAAGGCAGGGCCGTAGCGGCAGGAGAGCGCGGTTGAATCAGCGCGGACCCTGACACAGCAAGGCGGGCGCCCTATGTTGGGGACAAGGAGGAACCCACCATGCTGAACCCAACTTCTCCGTTGCCGCTCAAGGACCCCACGCTGTTCCGGCAGGCCAACTACATCGATGGCAAGTGGGTGCAGGCCGATAGCGGCCGAACGCTCGTGGTGAAGAACCCTGCGACCGGCGAGGCGATCGGCGAGGTTCCGGCGCTGGGTGCCGCTGAGACGCGGCGCGCCATCGAGGCGGCGAACCGCGCGCAGAGCACCTGGCGTGCGATGCTGGCCAAGGATCGAGCCGCAATCCTGCGCAAAGTCAATGACCTGATGCTGGCGAATGCCGATGATCTCGCGGTGATCATGACCGCCGAGCAAGGCAAGCCGCTATCGGAGAGCAAGGGCGAGATCGCTTACGCTGCGAGCTTCATCGAATGGTTCGCCGAGGAAGGCAAGCGCATCTATGGCGATACGATCCCGCAGAATGGCAAGGGCCGCCGCATCCTGGTGCTGAAGGAGCCGATCGGTGTGTTCGCCGCCATCACGCCCTGGAATTTCCCTGCGGCGATGATCACCCGCAAGGCGGGCCCCGGCTGGGCCGCAGGCTGCACGGGGGTGATCCGCCCCGCGTCGCAAACCCCGTTCTCCGCGCTGGCGCTTGCCGTGCTGTGCGAACGCGCCGGAATGCCGGCGGGCGTGTGCAATGTCATCACCGGCCCGTCCGGCGAGACGGGAGCCGAGCTCACATCCAATCCGCTGGTACGCAAGCTGACCTTTACCGGATCCACCGAGGTTGGTGCAAAGCTGCTGGCGCAGTGCGCGCCGACCATCAAGAAGACCAGCATGGAACTGGGTGGCAATGCACCGTTCATCGTATTCGACGACGCCGATCTGGACGCGGCCGTCACAGGCGCTATGGCGAGCAAATATCGCAACACCGGCCAAACCTGCGTTTGCGCCAACCGCATCCTGGTGCAGGAGGGCGTCTACGACGCGTTCTCCGCGAAGCTGAAGGCGGCGGTCGAGGCGATGAAGGTCGGCAACGGCATGGAACCGGGCGTGGCACAAGGGCCACTGATCAATGCGGATGCCGTGAAGAAGGTCGAGGAACATATCGAGGATGCGCTGAAGCGTGGCGCGTCCGTTGTGACCGGCGGCAAGCGGCACACATTGGGCGGCAACTTCTTCCAGCCGACGGTGCTCGCGAATGTGCCGAAGGATGCCGTGATCTTCCGCGAAGAGACGTTCGGCCCGGTGGCACCGTTGTTCCGGTTCAAGACGGAGGAAGAAGCGATCAGGCTGGCGAACGACACCGAGTTCGGTCTGGCGTCCTACTTCTATGCCCGCGACGTGGGCCGCATCTTCCGTGTGGCCGAAGCGCTGGAATACGGCATCATCGGCATTAATGAGGGCATCATCTCGACCGAGGTGGCGCCATTCGGCGGGATGAAGGCATCCGGTCTCGGGCGCGAAGGTTCGAAGTACGGGATCGAGGATTACCTCGAGATCAAGTACCTCGCCGTCGGCGGGATCGGGACCTAACCTGCTGCGTCGAGGGGCCGCCACCTCACTCTCCTGCAACGCGAAGGAGGAGAAAGATGCCCAGGTTCGTAGTCCAAGGCTGGCGCCGGGTTGTCTTGTTCGAGCGGTCATTGACCGAGATCGAGGCACTGGATCAGCAGTCAGCAATCGACCAAGCGAAGCAGCGGTGCGCCCAAGGCGACCTTGGCTGGTTGGAGCAGGACCGCGAGGAACAGGACTTTCGTTGGTCGGCTGAGCAAGGCGCACCGGAGAAGGTGTGATTTCATCCCGCGCGCCTGTGCATCGCTCTGATTAGATAGACGATGCATTCGTGCTGCGGGACCCGGTGGATCGGTTGCACAGACTCATCGGCTGCCTCTATTGGGTGAGCAGACTCACCCGCCTTTGCTACATCCGATTCACCAGGGAGGATCCGGGATGCGATTCCTGGCAGTCATTGGCGCACTCGCGATCATCGCAGTGATCGGCGCCGCGGTGTTTTTTTTCGGCGGCTTCTACAATGTCGCGGCAAACGAGCAGGACAACGCAGTAGTCGCTTCGGCACTCGCGCACGTTCGCCAAGCTTCGATCTCGCGCCATGCCGAGGCGGCGCCGCCCGCCTCGCTCGAAGACCCGGCTACCATCCGTTCTGGCGCGCACGCTTTTCTTGAGCGCGGATGCGTCAACTGTCATGGCGGCCCCGGTGCCACTTGGGCAAAGTTTTCCGAGGGGCTCAATCCTGCTCCGCCCGATCTCAAGGAAGTGGTGGGTGGTGCGCAACCGGCCCAGTTGTTCTGGGTCATCAAGAACGGCATTCGGATGACGGGAATGCCGAGTTTCGGCGCCACGGGTGTTCCAGATCAGGAGATCTGGTCGATCGTCGCCTTCCTTAAGAAGCTGCCGACCGTATCGGACGCAGACTTCAAGACCTGGAGCACGTCCAGCCCCTGAGCGGTCCTCCTGACGAAGGTGCTGTTGCCCAAGTATCCTCCCTGCCCCACATTGCATTGGCGCTGTAGAGGATGTGGAGGATGGACTTCGATCTGTTCGTGATCGGTGGCGGTTCGGCCGGCGTGCGTTGCGCGCGGATCGCGGCCGGTCATGGTGCACGTGTGGGCGTCGCCGAAGAGCGCTTCTGGGGCGGTACCTGCGTGAATGTTGGCTGCGTGCCGAAGAAGCTGCTGGTGCAGGCCGGCGAATACGGTGCATGGGCCGAAGATGCAGCCGGTTTCGGCTGGCAGATCAAGAAAGGACCGCATGACTGGCGCAAGCTGATCGCTGCGAAGGACAAAGAGATCGGCCGGCTCAACGGTGTCTACAAGCGGCTGCTCGACAACGCCGGAGCGACGATCTTTGAATCGCATGCCGCGTTCGTGGATCCGCATACGCTCGACGTCGGCGGCAAGCGCGTGACCGCCGAGCACATCGTAATCGCGACTGGAGGGCATCCGTCACGTCTGCCGATACCGGGTGCAGAACTTGGGATCATTTCGGACGATGCATTCTATTTGCCGAGCATGCCGAAGCGCGTAACCATCCTGGGGTCTGGATACATTGCCGTGGAGTTCGCCGGCATCTTTGCCGGTCTCGGCGCTCACGTAGACCTGGTCTATCGCCAGCCATTGCCATTGCGCGGGTTCGATATGGACCTGCGCGAGTCCCTCGTTGAGGCTCTCGGCACGCAGGGCATTTCGCTACACCCGAACAGCCACCCCGCTAGGCTCGAGGCGGACGGTAATGAGCGCATCCTGACGCTCGCCGAAGGAACAGTGCTGCGGTCTGACCTGGTGTTCTTTGCGACGGGTCGTGCGCCGGCCACCAAAGGATTGGGGTTGGAGAAGATCGGCGTGGCGACCGATGATGAGGGCGCCGTGGTGGTCGATCACAACCTGCGCACGAGCCAGCCACATATTTATGCGATGGGCGACGTCACCGACCGGCTCAATCTCACGCCGGTCGCCATCGCGGAAGGACACGCACTGGCTGACACGCTGTTCGGCAAGAACCCGCGCGGCATCTCGCTCCGCAACGTGGCAACGGCGGTGTTTTCCACGCCACCGATTGCGACCTGCGGCCTAACCGAGGAGCAGGCGGCGGCGCACGGACCGGTCGATGTCTACGTGTCCAAGTTCACACCGATGCGCCATACACTCTCAGGACGGGCGCGGAAGAGCATGTTGAAGCTGGTGGTCGATCAGGTGAGCCAGAAGGTCGTCGGAGCACATATGCTGGGCGAGGATGCGCCCGAGATCATGCAAGGTCTGGCTATCGCGATCGTCATGGGGGCAACCAAGGCGGACTTTGATCGCACGATCGGCATTCATCCGACGGCGGCAGAGGAGTTCGTCACGTTGCGCACACGCACGCGCGTCTCCGGCG
>JBKPSV010000015.1:0-14578 GCA_046735215.1 Pseudomonadota bacterium
ACGCATGCGACCGGGCTCGACATTCCGCCTGACGGCCAGGACGGTGCCGCTCAACCGGACGCACAGACGCTGACCAAAGAGTTGACGGGCCTGGTCAAGCAGATGCTGACGGTCATCGCGGCGGACCCATCGCAGAAGGCGGCGCTGACCGAACTGGCGACTGACGCCCAGGCCAATCTCAAGGGCGGCGATCTGCGCCAGGCCGCCGCATCCATCGACATTCTGCGCCAGGCCATTCAACTCGGTGGCAACACGGCCAGCAGTGCGTCCGCCGCACCAGCTTCTAGCCCGCCGGCAAATGGGGCAGATGGCACCAGTGGCGCGAAGCAGCCCGCACAGAATGGGGCGAACCCCGCGTTCGTAAAAGCCCGCGCAGCGTGGCTGGCAACCCGCCAGCGAGTGGAAGGCGAGGTCGACAAGCTCTACGGCGCGATGTCGTCAGTCTACAAGGATCATGGGGTCTCGGGGGATCTCGAAAAGTTCTTCCGCAAGAAGGTCGAACCTATGCTGGAGACCTTGGATGAGAGCCTGTCGGACAAGCTGGACGAGGTCTCCAAGAACACCGATCCGGAGCAGCATGCGAAGCTGGTCCAGGAGGCCAAGCGGATTATGCAGAGCTATCAGGACTATCTCGCCAGAGAGCCGCTGATCGAGATGCTGGACAATAACCCGTTCGTATCGCTCTCGATCGAGAAGACCTTGACGACAACGCTCTCGGCGCTGTCGCGGGCTGTCGCCTAGCTTTTGCTCAGAAGTTCGCCGCATCTTTCGCAATCATGCAGCGAACTTCTGAGTTCCCATGAATCGCCGCTGAAATTGTCTGGGCTCGGTGGTTCACTACCGCAGCAGGCGCAGCCTCACCGTGAGTCTGCGCGGATTGGTCCCGCGGGAAATCCACGTTGGGCAGAACGTCAGCTTCGGCATCATCCATTCGATTGATCAGAGCAGTGCTGCAGGTGGGTGAGCCCAACCATCAGCCGTATCGTCTTGTAATACAGGCTCCAAAGTCGGGGACCTCGCCGACAAGTCCGCAGGCAGAAAAGGCGAGCGTGCGCTATCTAATGGCTGGCGAAGTGCCCGGTTTGGCCAGCGCTATTCTGAGAAGCCCTCCGACAGTGACCGGGGTCACGGACAATCTGTAGTGGCATGTGGCATGCCGATGGGCGTTATTGCCACTTCAAGATGGCATCTGTCGGGTGAAAGGGAATGCTATGAGCGGGTCGAGAGCTGAACAGGACGCATGGATGGCCAAGTACATCGTCAACCCTTCCAGGAACACGTCCTGATGAGCCAGCAGGTCAAGTTCTCGATCCGCGGTGCGCGGCTGCGCAATTACAGGTCATTCGTCTGCCGACGAAGATGCCACCGTGTCGCAGAAGCGGGCCGATGCGATAGCGGCTTTTTTGCGTGCTGACCCGAAGCACGCGCCCCGAGACGATAAATATTATCGAAACGAATGGCGTTGGCGCGACGAAGCCGATTGCACCTGAGGGACAGAAGGGGACGGCGAGCGAGGTGAACCGGACCTTCCCGCGAAGTAATCCTCTGGCGGACTGCGCAGGCGTGAAAGGGCGCGGTTGATCCAGGTCAAAGTTGGATTGGCGAGTTCTGCAGGCCGGCCATGGATAAAACGTTCTCAGGGGCCTTGAACTGAGATCGCTGCCGCCATCGCCACAGGATATGGGCCTGCCGCCGGCAGGAGACGGCAACTAGATGTAATTGCTACAGAGGTTGTCCCTCCGAGGCTGGGCTGAGAGGCTTTGGTTGCCACACCTGCAACCCCGGCCCGGAGGCCTCGCCGGGCTGGCGTGACACCAATCAGTAGAGCTGAGGAAGGTGCGCAGGCGATTCTGCAGCTTGCTGTGTCGCCGGCGGTTGCTGGCCGCAGCGGTTGCTATTTCAGCGGATTGCATGAGGCGCGCGCCAATGCTCAGGCCTATGATGATGTTGCACGCCAAAAGCTCCGGGCACTCAGCCTACGTCTGACCGGGTTGTGCGAGGCTGCTGGCTGATCGGCGCGAGCCGCCCGCCGCGAAAGAAAGACGTGGATGGCCGGCCTCCGCGGCCATAACTATGGCGCGCGCGTATCAGGACGATTTCAGCGCGAGTTCATCGAATGGCGCGGTGTAAGGGAAGCCTGGAATGCGGCCCAAGCTCGATTCGGCGACACGCGGCCCGATGCCGTTCAAGAAGGCCAGCTGCCAGATCGGCGCGTAGATCGCACGTTCATGCACAATCTTCTGCATTTCGTGCAGGAGCGCCTCGCGACGCTTGTAGTCGAGCTCGCCTGCCTGCTTGCGGAAGAGTTCGTCGAGGTCGGAGTAGCTGCCATAGGTGAACGTGCCGCCGGTGACGGCGTGCGACTCCAGCCGTGTGGCGGCGTTGCCGAACGCGCCTGGGCCTGCCTGAATCACATTCTTATACTGCTTTTCGGCAAACGACTTGATGTAGGCCGCACGTTCCATCGGCCGCAATTTGATGCGGATACCGACTTCACCCCAATTATTCACCACTGCTTCGCCGATGTTGGCGTAAGACGCATCGCAATTGTAGAAGCCTGCGTCGAAGCCGTTCGCGTAACCGGCAGCGGCGAGCAACTGTTTCGCCTGGGCCGGATCATAAACCGGCGCAGGTGGCTGCCAGAAGAATTCGAACATGTCCGGCACAAAGGGGTTGCCCGTGACGTGCGAATATCCTCGGGTCAGGGCGTCATTGATCGTCTTGCAGTCGATCGCCAGGTTGGCGGCGCGCCGCACCCGCACATCGTGCCAAGGTGACTTCGGATCCCACTGATCGACAAAATACACACAGAAAACACCTTGGAGAATCACGGGCTTCAGCGTCAATCCCGCCGTCTGCGCCAGTTCGCCGGCCAGTTCGCCCCGGATCGAGAACGCGATGTCGATCTCGCCCCGCTTCAATGCCGCCAACCGTGTGGCCTCATCGGGGATCACCTTCATAACCAGCCGCTTCACCTTCGGCGTTTGACGCCAGTAGCCGTCGAACGCTTCCAGCACCAGTTCCACACCAGGGGTGAATGACACGAAGCGATAAGGCCCAGCGCCGATCGGCGCCTTCTTGAAACCCTCGTCGCCGACCTGGCTGATGTATTTGCGTGGAACGACCCAGGCGGCGCCGCTGACGCCGGTGTAGAATGTCAGAAAGTCAGGCCACGGCTCCTTCAGGCGGAATCGAATGTGCTGCGGGTCGGGCGTGTCGATGGCGGCGACGCGCTGCTTCAGCAGGCTCTGACTGGCACCGCGGTAGCGCTCGAAGGAGAACTTGACGTCATCCGAGGTAACGGGGTCGCCGTTGTGAAAGCGGGCCGGACGCAGGACGAAGTCATGCACGAGACCGTCCTCGGATACGGTGTAGGACTCCGCGAGGCTCGGCGCGTCCTTGTTGTCGGGCATCGCCTTCACCAAGGCGTCGTGCAGACCGTAGAGCAGCATATATGGCGTGATGATCCCGGCGGCCTCGCCTGGGTCGAACCAACTCGGGGCCAGCGACACGTGCACGCCGTAGGTCAGTTGCCCTGCGGGGGCGGCCGCAGCCTCGCTCGTGCTGGCGGCGATGCCGGCTGCGGTCAAGGCGAACAGCGATCGCCGGGTAAGCGATGCCGAAGCGGCATGCGGAATTATCTGGCGATTCTGTGTGCCAAACGAGGCCGGCATGTCTTTCCCCATCCACTCTTCTGCGGGAAAACTCGCGCGGGCCATGGCAGCCTCCTGTTATCGAATAAAGACCAAGACGCGTTCAGGTCCTGATGGCCGCCAAGCCGCGCGGGATATGTCAGGAGCCTGCTAGGCAGTACCTCCGGGCCCGGCAGGCAGCAGCTCCAGATCCGGCACCATCTCTTGACCTTTGGTTTCCGACCAGGCCAACAGCGATGCGATGTAGCAGATGATAGCCACACATGCGCAGACCATCATCGGCACAGCGAACCCCAGGTGCTGGTCGACAGCGAACCAGGTCAGCACCGGCGCCACCAATCCACCGAATATGGCTCCGACATGGTAGCAGAATGCCGAGGCGGTGGCGCGTACCTCGGTTGGGAAGCGCTCCGTCATGTAGGCCGGGATCTGGCTGTACATCGATCCGGCAAAAGCGCCCTGGATAGAGAAGGCGATAGCGATAAGGGTGTAGTCGACGGTCGCCAGATACAGCGGCGTGATCAGCAGCCCGATCCCGGCAGGTATGATCATCGCCCATCGTCGGCCGATCTTGTCAGCAAGTGCGCCCCAGAAGAAGGCAGAGACGAAGGTTGCAATGTTGGTGAACACCAGTGGCCAACCGACCGCCGCAGCGGACAGCCCCAGATCCTTCTGCAGATAGGTGGCGAACAGGCCGAAGGTTGCGTAGTAGGTGACGAAGCCGCTCGACATCCACATGCACGCAGTGATCGTGTTCCAGATGATCTTGCGCCGGAAGATCGCGAGCAGTGGCGCCTTCATATGGGCGGAGTGACGCTCCTGCAGCTTCTGGTTCTCGACCCACACCTCCGGCTCTTTCACGTAGAACCGGATCCAGACAACGGCGAGCGCGGGCAGCACCCCGAGCCACAACATGCCACGCCAACCGATGTAATCGAAGACAGTTGCGTATAGCAGCGCCGAGATCAGGTATCCCAGCGCCCACGAATTCTGCAGGATCGCTGACATCAACCCACGGGACCGCGTGGGCCAGGTCTCCATCGCGAGCGCCGCACCTGCCGGCCACTCGGCGCCCATACCGATGCCCAGCAAGGTGCGGAACACCAGAAGGAACATAAATGTCGGGGAGAATCCGGCGATGAAGTTGCACATCGAATACCACAGGATCGAGATCATCAGCGGCGCACGCCGTCCCATCCTGTCAGCCATCCAGCCCGCTGCGACCGCGCCGAGCAGGCGCATCCACAATGTCAAAGTACCGACAAGGGCGACATACGTCAGGGGCTCGCCGAAGCTCTTGGCGATCGGCACAATGAGAACGAGGAAGACGGTGAAGTCGAAGGCGTCCAGTGTCCAGCCAAGCCAGGCTGCGATATATGCGTACCACTGATCTTTGGTGGGTTCTTTCCACCACGGCAGAGCTTTGCTGCTTTTGACACTGGCAGACATTTTCTTGAACCTCCCTGAGACGTCGTCACACGAGCGGCACGGCACGTACGAACGAAAGCTGCAGAGAGGCGAAATCAAAGCCCCTCAGCACAGGGAACGGCAGATTAAATTACAGTAGGGCGCGGTCGCCGCGCCCGTCAAATGGAAATGCGGATGAGGAAATCTGCGGTTCCCCGGATTGGCGGCGCCATCATGGTTGCAGCCGCAACTTGTGAACGCGCCGTCTATCTCGAGGGCAACGCGGCCATCGGCACCGCTTCAGCCAGCAATGAGCGCCGCCACCGACGACTGTAAGATGGCTGCGACGGGTAGGCTCAGTCGGGTCGCATCGAGCCGCGCTTACCCGCGTTGCCTCGCAGTGGACAATGGTACAGGCTTCGCTCGTCGCCTGAGATCGGTATACGGCGTGCCGTCGCGGTGTGTATACGCGGCAGGCTCACCGCCCGGCGGTGCGAACATGTCGACATCCGAGTAATGCGCCGCATCTTCAGGAAGACGCGTGCCGATCTCCAGAACGAGTGCGTCGTCATCCGATCGGTTCTGCAGGCAATGACCATCGGGATCGCCGGCCTTGAAGCCGGCAGCGTCACCGGCGCGCAACACCTCGGGCCCCGTATCGGTGACAAGCGTTACTTCACCGCTCAGGACGTAGACGAATTCGTCTGAAGCGGTCTGCCAGTGGCGCTGGCTGGACCAGGCGCCAGGCGGAAGCCGCAGGAGGTTCACCCCGAATTGGGTCAGGCCGGCAGCATCGCCGAGTTTCGTCCTCTCCCTGGACAAGCATGGTTCATCGAGGGGTGGCGGATAAAGCGTGCCGATGACCGGTTTGATGCTGGCGATATCGATCTTCTTGCTCATCGCGACGCTCCAAAATTTTTAGGCTGCACAACTCCCGTCCGCGACGTGATCATTGTGCACAAGCAGCTGAACCTCAACCGACCTCGCGCAGCACCTCGGTTTTCACTGGCAGCACGTCACCCATCCACATCGCATTCAACGTGTGGTCGTCGCGCGGGCGGCCTGATTGCGGATGCACCAGTACCGTCAGCCCCATGCGGTTCAACATGATGAACGGCACCAGGGTCGGGAACAGCTCCGGCGAAAATGCGATCTGGTACATCGCCTGCACGTGCGGCCCGACTTCCTCGTCGTGCCAGCTTCCCATTCGCATCTGTCCGGCAAAGCGCTCCTCCACCCACCGCCGCAACTGCGCCGCCTTCTCCTTCGTGGAAGCATCGTAATAAACATGCGCGTGATAATCCTTGATAGCGGTGATGTCCTGCATGTCGGGTCTCCTGGAGGCCTGATCGTATTGTCAGACGGCGTGTGGCGGGAAGGAAGTGGGGGGCTTCTGTTGCCCGGTGCCCCCCGAACCGCGCTTATCGCTTATGCCGCGACAGCGAGCGCCTCATTGTCATTGGCACTTGTAGAATGGCCCGATAACGGCGGAACCATGCCGAGCGAAAGACACGTCTTTACCACGCGTGTCGAGCCTGTGTCGCCCCCATACTCCCCACCGCTGGGGTTGGTGGAGGCGCCGGGCACTGCCCCCGGGTCCACTACGCTTATTCCACGCACCGTTTATCGCCATAGCCGGCGGACCGGCAGTCGGAATATAGGCGTTCACCCCGCCCGGTGAAAGTGGAGTCGCCATGCGCCTGAACGAGCAACAGCAAGCCGAGATCGAGGCCGCTCGCGCCCAGCGGGCGACGACCTCGCGGCCCACCGTGGCTGCCCTTGAGGACCTGCTGTTCCAGGCGATCCCGGTGCTGGACCACGGCTTTGTCCGGGTCATCGACTACATGGGCGATGATGCCGCCATCGTGCAGGCGGCGCGGGTGTCCTACGGCCGCGGTACCAGGCGCGTCTCGGAGGATGCCGGACTGATCCGCTACCTGATGCGGCACCGCCATTCCACGCCGTTCGAGATGTGCGAGATCAAGTACCACGTAAAGCTGCCGATCTTCGTCGCCAGGCAATGGATCCGCCACCGCACCGCCAATGTGAACGAGTATTCCGCCCGTTACTCCATCCTGGATCGCGAATTCTACCTGCCGGCTCCGGAACATCTGGCAGCGCAGTCGGTGGCCAACCGGCAGGGTCGGGGCAGCGTGCTGGCCGGCGAGGAAGCCGCCCGCGTGCTCGACCTGCTGCGCGAGGACGCCACGCGCTGCTACGACCACTACGCCGAAATGCTGAACGAGGCCGGGGACAGCACCGCGCATGACCCATCACGGCAGGGTCTGGCACGCGAACTCGCGCGGATGAACCTGACGCTCAATACCTATACGCAATGGTATTGGAAAACCGATCTCTACAACCTGTTTCACTTTCTTTCGCTACGGGCCGACGCTCACGCTCAATATGAAATCCGAGCCTATGCCGAGGCGATGCTTGGAACGGTGGCAGCATGGGTGCCGATCGCCGAAAAGGCGTTCCTTGACTACCGCCTGGGATCTGTCACGCTATCGGCACAAATGTTGACCGTGGTGCGGCGGTTGCTGGCCGGAGAGGCTGTGGATCAGTCGGGCAGCGGCCTGAACCGACGGGAGTGGGCAGAGCTCATGGTAGCCCTTGGCCGCACCGCGGAGTAGCGGTCTCGCTGTCTTGCCGGAGTTGCTGTGCGCCGCCTTGGGATCCCTTGGATTGTCGTCCTCTGCCTATCCGGCTGCGCCGAAATGATGGGACCGGACGACGGCTCTCTGAGCCGATATGCCAACTATGTTCCCGGGCCCAGGCAGCCCGGCAACTGCGGCACACCCGACAAGTATAAAGTCTGCCCTCCAAGCACAGGACCGCGCGCTGCCGTGACTCGGGCCAAAGCCTACGTCACGGTAGAGGAAATGCCAGCGACGCTACCGGCGCCGCATCGCGAATCGCTGCTGCAGTAATACGGCGCCTTCGCCCAGCCAAATGCGGGAGAGTGTTCGTGAACAGGCCGCCCGCTTGGCTATTCTCCCAGCTGCAGTTGCAACGCCTGACCGGCCTGCGCCGATCGGGTCGCCGCATCGGCCAGCAGCAGCGCCTTAAGACCATCCGTGCCATCGGGCCGCGGCGCTTCTCCGCTGATGACCGCGGTGATGAATGCGTCCAGCTCGGCGCGATACGCGGCGGCGTAGCGTTCGAGGAAGAATGGGAGTACCGGTTCGCTGAGGAAGCCCGCATCGGTCGCCACCTCCACCGTGGTCGCTGTGACGTTGCCCGCCCGCAGCAGCCCCTTCGCGCCGTGCGCCTCGATCCGCTGATCATAGCCATAGGTGGCGCGGCGGGAATTGGAGATCTGACACAGCTTGCCGCTGGCCGTGCGCAGCGTCACCACAGCTGTATCAACGTCACCTGCCGCCGCAATCGAAGGATCGACCAGGCAGGACGCGGCAGCGTGTACCGTGAGCGGCTCCTCTCCCAGCATAAAGCGCGCCATGTCCAGATCGTGGATCATCATGTCGCGGAACAGCCCGCCAGACGTCGCGATATACCCTGGCGGCGGGGGTGCCGGATCACGGCTGATGATGGTGAGCAACTCCAGCTCGCCGATCTCGCCGCCGTCCATCCGTCGCTTCAGTGCGGCGAAATGTTGATCGAAGCGACGATTGAAGCCGATCATCAGCGGTGCATCGGCATGACGCACCGCCTCAAGGCACGCGCGCGCTCGGTCCACGGAAAGATCGATCGGCTTCTCGCAGAAGATCGTGCGTCCTGCGGCGGCTGCGCGTTCGATGTAGTCGGCATGCGTTGAGGTCGGCGAGGCGATCAGCACTGCGTCCGCGGCGAACGCCTCGTCCACGGCAATCGCCGGCGCGCCGCATGCGGCGGCCAATGCCTTGGCCGCCGCGGTATCCAGATCGGCGACACCGGCCAGCCTCGCAGCAGGGTGGGCAGCAACGTTGTGGGCGTGAATGCGACCGATGCGTCCTGCACCGATTACGGCGATGCTCAGCGTCACGCGGTCCTCCTCTCCCCTGCGGGATGAAACGATAACGCGTAGTCGCAGTCTCGTCGTGTGCTCAGGTTGCGGCGGCGCGGACGGAATGTGAGGCTATGCGTGCAGCACAGCGGTGCGCGGACTGGATCAGTGCCTGGTGCAGGCTGTTGCGAAACGCCGCCTCTGAGTAGCGTGATGTGGCATAATCGAGCTGCGCGGTGGCGCGCTCGGTCCATGCCGCCGCGCTGGTCAGAAGCCGGCAGACGGCGTCGGCGAATTGGTGCGGCTGATCGCAGATCGACACGATCTGCTCAAGACCAGGCAGTCCCTGTGCACCGATCGACGTGGTGACCAGCGGCAAGCACTCGCACATTGCCTCCACGACCTTCAGCTTGACGCCCGCGCCATAGCGCAGCGGCGCGATCGCCACCCGTGCGGTGCGGTACAGCTCGCGCAGTTCGTGATCGCTGATGTTCGAGCGGACGCTGATCGAGGCATCTGACAGCGCCTCGACGTCAGCGGGCGGGTTCGACCCAACGACGACAAGCCGCACTGTTGGCGCCCGCATGCGGATGATCGGCAACACCTGATCGAGGAACCACATCAGGCCATGCCGGTTCGGCTGATGGGCGAAGCTGCCGACAAAGAGCAATACGGGATCGGCAGGCGGCGCCCGCAGCGCTGCAAATTGCTCGAAACTATACGGCAACAGTGGGCGCGCCGCGACCCCCGGTTCGGCAGCGGCAACGTATTCGCTTTCCTGGCTCGATGGATACAGCACGACATCCACATCGCGCCATACCGAGCGTTCGAGCGCTTCCATGCGCTGCGCCTGCCGCAATACGACGAGATCGCTCTGTTCCTTCGCCTGTAGCCGCATTCGGCTGAAGTGCAGATCCATCCCGTAATAGAGCCGGGCGATCCGGGGATAGCGATTCAGATCAGGCAGGACGTCATCCGCGACCTCCGGACGGCAGATCAGCACGCAGTCCACGTCGTCCGCATTGTCGGACAGCCACCGCCCGAAAGTGCTGACCCCGGCGCCGTATGCGACCTCGACCCCAAGGTCCTGGAGCACTTCGGTATAGCCCGGGTTGAAATACAGATTGTGCGGCCAGAATTTGACCACCATCCCCAGCTGCAGCAGGCCGCGGATGATGCACAGGACGGTGCGGGAACCTGCATCCCGATCAGGCTCCGGGACATAGTGGTCGACGACCAGCACGACCTCGCGGCCATGCGCACGATCTCTGGCGCGCAGCACATGTTCACCATTTGGCAAATGCTGGGACGACAGGACGGACTGCCAGCGCGCCTGGAACTTCTGCTGGTTGCGCACCTGCCACGCCTTCATGCCATTGCTGAGCGAACGGCCGTGCGTGACACCTTCGAAATGCACCACGTGCGAACGCGGCTGATACAGCACCTTGTAGCCACGTTCCCGCAGCCGGAAGGCAAGATCACTGTCTTCGCAATACGCCGGCGCATAACATTCGTCGAAGCCGCCCAGTTCATTGAACAACGTGCGGGGCACCAGCAACGATGCGGCAGAGCAATAGTCCACTTCGCGCAAGTAATTGTACATCGGACGATCCGGGCTGTCGGAGCGGCCAAAATTCCAACCGGAGCCGTCGTTCCAGACAATACAACCTGCTTCCTGCAGACGTCCGTCGGGATACAACAGTTTCGATCCGACGGCACCGACGTCGCTGCGGCCTCTGAACGGTTCAAGCAGCGTATCCAGCCAGCCTGGCATGACCTGCGTGTCGTTGTTGAGCAGCATCAAATAGTCGCCTTCGGCGACACGTGCCGCGGCGTTGCAGGAGTGCAGGTATCCGAGATTGCGCGGATTGATCATCAGCCGGATCCCGGGCACGTCGGCGAGACAGGCCATGGAGTTATCCGGGGTGGCATCATCGACCACGATGACTTCAATCTCCGCCTTGGGCGGGTTGGCTGCGATCGCCGCCAGGCAGCGCAAGGTGTATTCCAGCTTGCCAAAGCAAGGAATGATCACCGACACCGTTGGATTCGGGCTGCGGGGCAACGTGATGCTGCGCGGGTCCGTGTCGTGGATCAGTGTCGGGCTCAGCTCGGCTGTTATCGGCGCCGAGCGCCTGATACGCCTGGCACGACGCCACAAGGCATACTGATGCGGGAGCTGCAGCGTTATCGTCCACCAGAACAGCAGGAAGGCGCGTCGCCCAAGCAACGCAAGCCAATGCTGAATCACTCGAAGGAACCGGCGTTCCGGATACGCATTCATGCACACACGCGTAGAATGGAAGGTGTTAACAATCCCTTGAAACGGGATGCCGCGGCCAGCGGCGGACCTGCCGTGTCAGCCGTTAACCCCAACCGGCAGCCAGAGGTGGGGATCAGCGCCGGCTGAGTTCCGCGAAATCTTCCTCGCGGAATTCGGCGGGAGCGCGCACACCCTCGCCTGCCCTGACGCTCTCTTGCTGGCGCAGTTCCACTCGCCGGATTTTGCCGGAAATCGTCTTAGGCAGATCGGTGAACTCGAGGCGCCGCACGCGCTTGAACGGCGCCAAGGTTTCACGGAGGTGCTGGAAGATCGACAACGCCGTTGCCGCATCCGGCGTGCTGCCTGCGGTCAGCGTGATGTACGCCTTCGGTACTGCCATCCGGATTGCGTCAGGAGCCGGCACAACGGCAGCCTCGGCAACCGCGGGATGCTCGATCAGCGCGCTCTCCAGTTCGAATGGGCTGATTCTGTAGTCCGACGCTTTGAACACATCATCGGCGCGGCCGATGTAGGTGTAGTACCCATCCGTGCTGCGGGCGGCGATATCGCCGGTGCGATAAGCGTGCGCGCCCAGCGGAGCAAAGGATCCGTCGTCGTTCTGGTAACCGCGCATCAGCCCGACGGGCGGCGGATCGAGATCGATGCAGACCTCGCCTTCCTCCACATCCTTGTCGTCTGCGTCCAGCAGACGAATGCGGAAGCCAGGCGACTCCTGGCCCATCGACCCAGGTTCGACCCGCTCGCCGGGGAAGCAGCCGATCTGCAATGTCGTCTCGGTCTGGCCGTAGCCCTCGCGCACGATCAGGTTCCAGACCTTCTGGACATGGTCGATGATTTCGGGATTGCATGGCTCGCCAGCCGAGCAGACCTCGCGCAGCGACGTCTTCCAGTGGGCCAGGTCCTCTTGCACGAACATGCGCCACACGGTGGGTGGGGCACAGAGCGTCGTGACCTTGTGCTCGGCAATAGCGTCCAGCATGCCGCGTGCATTGAATCGCGGCTGGTTGGCGATGAACACGGTCGATCCGGCGTTCCATGGCGCGAATACGCAGCTGTAGGCGTGCTTGGCCCACCCGGGGGACGAAATGTTCAAGTGCATATCGCCGGGTTGCAGACCGATCCAGTACATCGTGATCAGATGGCCGACCGGATAACTTTGATGACTGTGCTCCACGAGCTTCGGACGAGACGTGGTGCCCGAGGTGAAATACAGCAGCATCGGATCGGTTGCCCGAGTGACGCCGTCCGCGGCGAACCGGACATCACCGTGCAACAGATCGGCGTAGCTGTGCCATCCTGCCGGTGCATCTCCAACCGCGATGCGCGTCACCGTCGGATCGAGCCCCTCGAACTTTGCCGCATCAGACGCATTGGCGATCAGGTGGCGAACCCGGCCGCGTTCGAAGCGATCCTTCAAGTCATTCGGTGTCAGCAGCGTGCTGGCCGGGATGACCACCGCGCCGAGTTTCATTGCCGCAAGCATGATTTCCCACAGCGGCACGACGTTGCCGAGCATCAGCAGAATTCGCTCACCGCGCTTTACGCCGAGAGCGCGCAGGCCATTGGCGATGCGGTTTGAGGTTTCCGAGAGCTCGCGGAACGTGACACTTGCCGCTCCATCGCCAACGATCTTGAGTGCAGGACGCTTCCCGCACTCACCCTGCGCCAACTCGGCATCGAACCAGTCGAGCGCGTAGTTGAAGCTATCCAGTTGTGGCCAATGGAACCCCGCATGCGCGCGTCGGTAGTCGGTACGATGCTCGAACAGGAAATCGCGTGCCTGTTTGAACGCTGCAGCCCCCATCGATGTCTCCTTTATTGCCGCGGCTGCGATTCCAGCCAGCGGAACACGACCGAGAAGTCTTTGGCGCCATCGCCGGCGTCAACCACAGACTGATACAGTGACATGGCGTGGGCACCGAGCGGCGTCGGCGATCCGACCGCATCGGCGGCAGCCTGCGACAGCTTCACGTCCTTCAGCATCAGCGCCGCCATGAACCCCGCGGCATAATCGCGGTTTGAGGGCGCGGCCGGCACCGGGCCGGGCGCCGGACAGTAGTTGGACAGCGCCCAGGACTGCCCGGAGGACGTCGATGCGATCTGGAACAGCCGGTCCCAATCCAATCCAAGTTTCCGTGCCAGCAAGAAGCCCTCGCACACGCCGGCCATGTTGATGGCAAGCATCATGTTGTTGCAGATCTTGGCGGCCTGTCCCGCACCCGGCCCACCGGCATGCACGATGTTCTTGCCCATCGCCTGCAGTATGGACAGTCCGCGCGCGAATGCGGCGTCACTGCCGCCGACCATGAAGGTCAGCGTTGCCGCAACGGCGCCGCCCACTCCGCCTGATACGGGGGCATCCAGCATCTGAAGCCCCGCCTTGTGCGCCGCATCAGTGACAATGCGTGCGCTCTCCACGTCGATCGTTGAGCAGTCGATCAGCAGTGGCGCGGCACCCTTTACCGCTTCGATCAAGCCGCCCTGATGCAGCCATACCTCGCGCACGTGTTCGCCGGCCGGAAGCATCGTGATGACAATGTCCGCGTCGCGCGCCGCCTCGGACGCACTGGCGGCCATCGTCACGCCGGCCGACGCCAATTTCTGCACGGCGGCGGTGTTCACGTCATAGCCACGTACGCGATGCCCCGCCTTCACAAGGTTGGCGGCCATCGGGGCTCCCATGTTGCCCAAACCGATGAAGCCGATCGTTGCCATGGTCAGAGCACCTCGAAGATCTCGTACACCGGCCCTTCCGGCGGACGTCGGCCGGTGCCGATAGCGATGATGCGGTTCAGCCAATCGTATCGCGGCGCGGCTGTTTCAAACGCGATCGCTGTTCGAAAGTAGTATTCTGACGGATCGACATTCTCGCCGCGGTTGAGCCGATCCATCACTGCTGTCGGGCCATGCCGCATCCCGCGATAGGTCATGCCGATCAGCGCCTTGTCGTCGGTTTCCAGCACCAGTCGCACGTCGAGCGTGGTGGAGCCGTCGCCGCGCGCCATGATCCAGTCGGCACCGCCTGGCAGTACCGTGCCGCGCAACCGCTCTCCTTGGAACGTCCCACCGGATACCAGACCTATGCGCCGATTACCGCTGGGTGTTGCACCGATCGCCTGCATGCCTGCAACGCTGAGGGTCATTGTCATCAGATGCGCGGTACGGATTTCGGCCATTGGCATCCCCGCTTTCCTGCGATTCCCACCATCGATCAGACCCGATCCAGAACCACCGGGCAAGCGTGGCTTACGCGTCTGGTCGCGCAACCAACCCAGCGCTAGCATTTCC
>JBKPSV010000016.1:0-4102 GCA_046735215.1 Pseudomonadota bacterium
GCGATGATAGCGATGACCCTGTCCTGCGGACCGCGCCTGCTGCTGGCGGATGAACCGACCACGGCGCTGGACGCGACAGTGCAGATCCAGGTACTGATCCTGCTGCGGCGCCTGCAGCGGGAACTCGGTATGGGCACCATCTTCGTCACGCACGACCTTGGTGTGGCGGCCGAGATCGCTGACCGGATTGCCGTGATGTACGCGGGCCGCATCGTCGAGGAGGGTCCGGTCACGGATGTGCTGCGTGCGCCCCTTCACCCATATACACAGGGCCTGCTGGCCTCGACGGTGCACGGCCAGAGCCGCGAGCAGGATATCGAGGCGATCCCTGGAAGCCCGCCGGATTTGAGACGGCTGCCGACCGGGTGCGCATTTGCGCCGCGGTGTGGGCTGGTGCAGTCGGAGTGCCACGCCGCCGTGCCCGAGCCGCGTTACGTGGCGGCTGGGCGAATGGCGCGATGTGTCCGGATAACTCAGGCGGCGCTGGCGGCTGCGGAGTGACTGCGCTCCGGTCCTCCTGCTTTGGACTACTCGACAACCGGTGCATTCTCGCGTCAGCTCGATTTCGAGCGGTGCCGGACTGTTGCCGCTGTCCTATCTGAACCATTGGGAAGCGAGGGGGGAGCGATGCCACAGATCGACGATGCGACACTCGATTACCTGTTGGCGCGCGGCGGCCTTACGGCCACTGAAGAGCAGCGAGCCGGTCTGAAGGCAGCGTATGAGCATGTCGCGGCCATGGCGGAACGCGTGCGCAAGCCGCGCGGACGGATGGCGGAACCGGTGCTGACCTACGGCTTCGGCGAGGAGGATCAGGCATGAGCGAGATTCCCACCATTGCCGAAGCGGCGAAACTCATCGCGGCGAAGCAGCTTTCCCCGGTGGAACTGACGCGTGCCTGCCTGGCGCGTGTGAAAGAGCTGGACCGCGAACTGCACGCCTTCGTGCTGAGGACCGAGGAGCGTGCACTTGCCGACGCCCGCGCGGCAGAGGCGGCGGTGATGGCGGGCACGTCGGTTGGGCCGCTGTGCGGCATTCCGATCGGATTGAAGGACATCGTCGATACCAAAGGGATTACGACCACCTGCCATTCGAAAATCCTGCGCGACAACGTTCCCGATACGGATGCGACCTGCGCGGTGAAGTTGGCACAGGCCGGCACGGTGCTGATGGGCAAGACATCAACGCACGAGTTCGCCGACGGAGGACCGTCATTCGACCTGCCATGGCCGCCGGCGCGCAATCCGTGGAACACCGAGCATTTTACCGCGGGTTCCAGCAGCGGCACGGGTGCGGGGGTGGCAGCGGGGCTGTTCCTGGGCGGCATCGGCACTGACACCGGTGGCTCGATCCGCGGTCCTGCCGCGTTGTGCGGCATTGCCGGCATCAAGCCGACCTATGGCTTGGTCAGCCGCGCCGGCGTGGCGCCCGCGGCATTCACGTTGGACCATATCGGCTCGATGGCGTGGACGGCGGAGGACTGCGCGCTGATGCTGCAGGCGCTGGCGGGACACGACCCGCGCGACCCGGCCAGCGCATCGCGGCCAATTCCCAACTATACGGCGCAGCTTGGCGCCGGCATCAAAGGAATGCGCATCGGCGTCATCCATCACTTCCACGAAGTCGACCACAAGGTGAGCGACGGGACACAGCGCGGCATCGATGGAGCGATTGCCAGCTTACGCGACCTCGGCGCGGCGGTCACTGAAGTGACTCTTTCGCCGCTTGCGGAGTGGCATGCCTGCGGCACGCTGATCTCATTGACCGAGCGCGCTGCCGCCTATGAGGAGTGGGCGCGCACGCGGCTCGGCGATTTCTCCGCGCGTGTGCAGCAGCGTCTGTTGCTGGGGTCGATGGTGTCCGGTGTCGATTATGTGCAGGCGGTACGGCGGCGGCGAGAGCTGCGCGCGGAGCTGCAGGCGGCGATGGCGAACCTGGATGTCGTTCTGACAGCGGCGCAACCCACCGAGGCACCGAAGATCGACGAAGTGCCGGAGTGGGACATCGGACAAAAACCGAGTTTCACCATGCCGTTCAACGTTGCCGGCTATCCGGCGATATCGGTGTGCTCCGGTTTCGGCGAGGGTGGCCTGCCTGTGGCGATCCAGCTTGTCGGCAAGCCGTTCCAGGAAGCGACCGTGCTGCGCATCGCCGATGCATTCGAGAAGGCAACCCCGTTCCGCGCGCGGCGCCCCGCGCTAAGCTCGGCCCTGGTCGCCGCCCAATAGGAGCAATCGATGGCCCAGCACAGTCTTCGCGCATCGCCGGAAACCGTTCGCATCGGCGTGTTCGACGCGAGCTTTCCACCGGTGCTTACGATTGAATCCGGCGACAAGGTTGTGGTGCAGTGCGTTTCCGGGCGGCAGGAGGTGATGCCGCCGGCCAGCGCCGGCCTGGCAGTTCCACCGGAACTCAGCGCGATCTGCGCTGCTAACCCGGCGTTGCGTCCGGGGCATATCGTCACTGGCCCGATCGCCATCGCTGGCGCCGAGCCGGGTGACATGCTGGAGATCCGCGTCGAGACGATCGAGCCCGGCGCCGACTGGGGCTATAACATGATCCGCCCGCTCGCCGGCACGCTGCCCGAGGATTTTCATGAGACGGTGCTGAGCCACATTCCGGTGGATCGTGCGCGCCGGGTGTGCGTGCTGCCATGGGGCACGGAGCTACCCCTGGCCCCGTTCTTTGGCGTGATGGGCGTGGCGCCACCACCGGCATTCGGCACCATCGCTTCAAAGGAGCCGCGCATCCACGGCGGCAATATGGACAACAAGGAGCTGGTGGCAGGTTCCACGCTGTATCTACCGGTATGGGTGCCAGGGGCCAATTTCTCGGTGGGCGATGGGCACGGCCTGCAGGGCGATGGCGAGGTCTGCGTTACCGCGCTGGAGATGTGCCTCACCGGGACCTTCACCTTCACCCTGCATAAGGGGGGCGGCCCATCGCGTCCGTTACTCCGGATGCCGAAGGCCGAGACGCCGACCCACTTTATCAGCATGGGGCTCAACGAGGATCTCGACCAGGCGATGAAGCAGGCGCTGCGCGAGATGATCTCTTTCATCTGCTCGCGCAGCAACCTATCGCGCGAACAGGCCTACCAGTTCTGCTCGCTTGCGGTGGACTTTCATGTCACGCAGACGGTCAATGGGGAAAAGGGCATCCACGGCATGCTGAAGAAGGGGTTGCTATTCTGATGAGCACGCGTGTTCTACTGTGGACCGATACGCCCACCGCGTATCTCGACGCGATCGCGACGGCTGATCTTAGCAGCCGCGTGAAGGTAGAGGCGCTGGCGCGCAAGGAGACGCCGAACCAGGCACAGCGCGCCGAGACCGAGGCGATGTTGGCGTGGGGTGCACCGGCCGGCCTGCTGCCGCAGATGCCGAAGCTGCGGTGGGCGCAGGCACTGACCGCGGGCGTCGAAACTTGGCTGGCGCTGCCGGACCTGCCACCGGCACTGACTTTGACGTCCGCGCGCGGCACACATCGTGAGTCTATGGCGGAGAACATTCTCGGGGCGCTGTTCTACCTGACCAAACCCTATGCGGCGATCGTCGAAGACCAGAAGTCGAGCAAGTGGGTGCGCCGCGTTGCGACACCGCTCGCCGGCCAGACGCTGGGCATACTTGGCCTCGGTGCAATCGGGCAGCAGGTGGCGGGTATCGCCAAGGCGATCGGCATGCGCGTCATCGGCACCAAGCGTCGCGTTGAGACACTGGCTGAAGTTGACCAGGTGCTGCCACCGGAGCGCACGGACGAGGTGCTGGGGCAGGCAGACTTCGTGCTGCTGCTGTTGCCGGCGACGGCGGAAACCGAAAATTTCATGAACGCGCGGCGGCTTGCACGGATGAAGCCGAACGCGTGGCTGCTGAACTTCGGTCGTGGTCACCTGATCAAGGACGATGATCTGATCGCGGCGGTGACAGCGAAGCGCATCGCTGGTGCGATCCTGGATGTGTTCCGCCAGGAGCCGCTGCCGGTCGAGCATCCGTTCTGGACCACCTCCGGCATCGTGGTGCTGCCGCATATCGGCGGCGGCCATCCTGAGCGCGACAAGGCGGTGGCGCGGCTGTTCGTCGACAACCTTGCACGCTTTCTCGAC
>JBKPSV010000017.1:0-3282 GCA_046735215.1 Pseudomonadota bacterium
GAAGTTGATGCTTTGCCCAGGCTCACGTTCCAGATGACCGTAGATGTCCGGACTACCGAGCAGGCGCTGAGCAAAGAGCCGCACGGTTTTTGTGTCCCCCTTCACGAACCGGCGCACATCGTCACGGAATCGGCCGTTCCATTCCCTCCAGGTGTCACCAATGAAGCTTCCCACCTGATAGAGGCCGGCCGCATCCCATGCTTCCGCAATCAATTTGGTGCCTGCGAGCGCCGGATCTGTCTGGATGTCCCAGAGCACCGGGGGGGGTTCGAGAGGGCGGCCCGTTTCGTCTCGGTCGAGAATGGAGGCGAGGTCAAAACGGAAGCCGTCGACATGCATTTCGGTGACCCAGTACCGAAGGCTGTCGAGAATAAGGCGGCGGACGATCGCGTTGTTGGCGTTCAGCGTGTTGCTAGTGCCGCTGTAATCGGCGTATTGCGCGCGCTCTTTGCCGAGGATGTAGTACACGTCGTTCGCAAGGCCGCGGAAGCAGAGAGTAGGCCCTCCCGCATCTCCTTCGGCGGTGTGATTGTAAACGACGTCCAGGATTACCTCGATGCCTGCGCGGTGCAGCGCCTTCACGAGATCACGAAATTCGTTGATCGTCCCGAGCGGATCCTTACGTGAACTGTAGCCGGTATGCGGCGCGAAGAACGATACTGGCGAATATCCCCAGTAATTGGCCAGACCCGCTGGGCAGGCCTGACGATCGAACTGGAATATGGGCAGCAGCTCCACAGCCGCGATCCCGAGGTCCTGGAGATAGGGAATCTTTTCGATCATCCCGGCATAGGTCCCGCGCAGCTCCGGTGGGACTTTGGAACTCGGATGCCTCGTGAAACCCGCGACATGCATCTCGTAGATGACCGTGCTCGCGATGGGCCGGCGCAATGGAAGATCTCCCTCCCAGTCGTACCCGCTGGGGTCAACCACTACGCTCTTCATCGCAATCGCATCGTCCGCTCCGTATTGGCTTGCGGACTTACGAGAATATCCAATAGGGACGGCCACAGCGCGCCCGTATGGGTCGAGCAAGACCTTACTCGGATCGAAGCGGAGCCCGTGCTCGGGTGCGAAAGGCCCAGTAACGCGATAGCCGTAGAGTTGGTCGGCACGAATTCCAGGAACGAAACCGTGCCAATAGTGATAAGTGCGATGCTCGCGTGCCTCGAGTTCAATCGTGCGAGTGGGGCCTGGTTCCTCGACATCATCGAACAGCAGGAGTTCCACTCGCCTCGCATGCCGCGAAAACACGCTGAAGTTGATGCCGTCAGGAAGAACGGCGGCACCCAAGGGAAAACTTCGACCTGAGCTCGGTACAACTGCTGTTGGTTGGCCCGCGAGCCGGTCCTGAAGTTCTGCTACATAGG
Organism: Pseudomonadota bacterium; assembly: GCA_046735215.1. Classification (GTDB taxonomy): domain Bacteria; phylum Pseudomonadota; class Alphaproteobacteria; order Acetobacterales; family Acetobacteraceae; genus JAMXLO01. Next base: position 1,371 of record JBKPSV010000017.1, read on the forward strand.
CGTTCACTTCTAAGGCCTACGCTTCGGCAGGGCTCTTCGGCCACGTGATGAATATGCCGATATCACCCGGCTTGCCGCCGGGATAACTGATAACGCGAGCCGCGAAACCAAAGCCACCTGGCTTGAGGTGCTGCTTCCAGTACTCGTAGGCTCTGTGAATCCCGGCTGGCATGGTCAGCAGCCATTCTGGCTCATCGGTGACACTAGCGTCTGCATTCTTTATCGGCTTGTTGATTGGCGGCTCCCCCGCAGTGAACACTGCGCGGCCACCATCACTGCAGAAGTCGCACGGGAACGATGCCACCATCAATTCGCTCTCGCCGCGCTCAAAAGCACGCTTGAGGCGCTCCAGCTGGGCCGGGATCATCTCTTCCGCCAGATGGACGTTCTCTAGACGTTGCCGGTGCGCGGCGAGCTCCTCTTCCTTGCGATGCTGGAACCGCTCGGCCACTTCTCGATCACGACGGCGCCGTTCCTCGCGCTCCGCGAAGAGCTTCGCGACGGACAGGTCCTCTGATGTCTGTGTCATGACATTTTCCTTCCCGTCTGCACGTCGTTAGCGCGCCGGACGCACCATCGCGTTGATCCAGGTCAATAGACGAAGATTCTTATCACGCTGCATCTCGCACGATTGCCGCACATCGCCCCGGACGGCCGAGGTACGTTACGGGTCGATCACCACAGTGTCCGCGCAAGCCAATGATTACCTGCTGAGGAGGGACTCGCGACGGGCCGAGTATTCTGTTCCCGTGTCACCCCGTTCTATCACACACTGATAACCAGATGAGCCAGGTCGCTCCTGGCTACAGCGTTAAACATGCTGCCGAGGACCTGCCAGAGTGTACCCAGCGATCCGGGAAGGCCGCGCCGGCAATGTCAACTGCTAATTCTGGGGTGCACTTCCTACGCGACATTTGACCAGACCATGCCATCGGCACACCACGCTTGATGCTGGCCGCAATCTGGCTAGCGAGAGCCTCGATGACCCTATTCATTGCATTCACCACGGCCTCATCGCCTGTGCTTCCAGTGGGTTCCACCAAGACAGTATCCTGCGAGAGGAGCGCGTTGCGGCCCGCACCATCGGTGAACGTCCAGCGAGCCGTTAGAATGACTTCGTGATCCGCTCTCGCCTCGAAGGATGTCACGTCCACCAGGAGTTGGCGTGCTGGGCGCTGGACTGGTTCAGTGGTGAACAAGGCCGCGTTGGGCAACTTGGGGCCGAGCGCAACGGCCAGGGCGCGGGTCATGCCCACCGACAGTCGTTCCGCCCACTGGCCTGTCACGCTTGGGACAAGCTGATTCCCCTTGCGCACGAGCAGGTCCCTTGTGTCCAGATACTCCGGAAGTCGCACCGGCCTGACCTCCACAACCTGGCGCCCCCTAACAGGATTGACTGCGCTTGGCGGTGCTTGATCGGTGCCAAGCACATACTGCACGGGAGGTGGTCCGGACGTAGCGCAAGCAGTCATCAAGAGAATCAGACCACAGACGGTTGCCGATAGTGCGGCTCGGACATCCTGCCTCCATGACGAAAAGCCGCAGGCGTTTGCCATCAGCGGCTTGCTCTGCCCATCAGGAGAGCATTCGGGTTCCGCTCAACAGATTGCGCAAAGCCGCGGAGGGCGCTGGCGGTGGCCGCCAAATCGCGGACACTCGCCTCAAGGTTGCCACGAAATGCCGAGCGCGGCTCAGCCAAGCCATTCAGCGAACTGAGCAGAGTTTCCGCCTGACCTGCAGCGTGGTTGATGGTAATGAGAGTTCGGCCTAGCTCCCCGCCGCGGCTCGCAAGCTGCTGGCGCCCGTCGATCAGCAGCAAGTCCAGATCGTGCAGCGCAGTAGACGCGTCGGTCTGTACCTGATGGACGGCCGCATTTGCTTCTTGCAACGTTCGTGCGGCTGCGCTGAGGGT
>JBKPSV010000018.1:0-25529 GCA_046735215.1 Pseudomonadota bacterium
GGAGCCGCGGTGAAATACCATATCGAGACGCTCAGCCAACGCTGCAAACGTCCTGTCCGCAAATGTGCTCACATGACCGTTGCGCGGGGCCACCAATTGCCACGCAACAGGACAATATCAGGCGGCTGCAGCGTCTCGCCAAGGATGACGCAGCCGTCATCGCTCAGCAGGGACCGCATCCCTTGCAACACATTCAAGGGCCAGGGGGCGTGTTCAATCACCTCGGTGCAAGTGATAATATCAAATCGACCTGTCGGCCGACGCGGCATTGACAAGAGATCATAGCTCTCAACGTGGCGGAACCCTAACTCATTCAGTCGTCGTGCGAACTGACCGCTCCCTGCACCGTAATCAAGAATGCGCGCATTCTCCATCCCAACCATGTATCGCGCCAGATGCTCGGCGACCTTGATGGGCCGGATCCCCTCATACTCGGGATCCACCAGAGGATAGTCGGCGTTGTAGATGAACCGACGGAACTCCGCCTCCGACCAATCATCAAAGAACGTGGTGAACAAGAACCCACACTCGTCGCATCGATGATAGTGCACAGGAATGCCGGCTGGCCCGAACGGGTAGAAGCCGGCGCACTTGTTGAAGTCGACGACGTCGAAGAAGAGCGCAGGGTGTCGGCAGATTTTGCAGGGAAGCGCGGCTGCGCGCGCGTTGGCTCGATCGAGCCTTGGCACGGACGCCAGACGATCGGCGAGTGTCGGGGTCACAAGGTACTCCCTGCTATGCACATGCCTCTGTCAGATGTTGCCACATCTCGCCGGGCCGCGATCCAATTTATTGCGCTGACTGGCCTCCGCGTGCATATCGATTGCGGCACTAGGTAAAGAGAGCGGACCAGTCATCACATGCCCCCCTCCCGCCCATACCTCGACATGATCACCCGCACTCTCGGGCTCAGCGACCGAACAGTGCTGCGCCAAGCGCACGCCTGCAAGCTCTGTGGCGGCTTCGCAGCACCGTTCGACAGCCTCGACTTCTACAAATACTGCTCCCCCAGCAATCCCTTCGCCTTCGGCTTCGCCGGCATCCAAGTCGATTACCGTCGCTGTCACGATTGTGGCTTCATCTTCACTGATTTTTTTGACGATTGGTCCCCCGGGGAATTCTCCGCCTATGTCTACAACGCCGACTACCCGCGGATCGACTCGGAATATGCCGACATCCGTCCCGGCAACATCGCAATAATGCTGGCGGAGCGGCTGGGTTCCTGGCGCGGCATAGACATTCTGGACTACGGATCTGGCTCCGGCGCCTTCGCCGCACGGATGGCCGAACACGGTTTTGGCAACGTTACCAATTATGACCCGTTCTCCAGCCCGGCGCGGCCTGATAGCAAATTCCCCCTGATCACCTGCTTCGAGGTAATCGAGCACACGGTGTCGCCCCCCACTTGCCTGAAGGATATGGCCTCGTTCCTCGCTCCCGGCGGCTGCATCGTGTTCTCCCAGCCGCTGCAGCCGGGTAACATCGAGGTCATCCGCGGCGCGTGGTGGTATATCGGGCCACGCAATGGACACGCCTCAATCTTCACCGCCGATGCGCTGTCGCGCCTGGCCAGCAACTGCGGCCTGGTTTTGCACCGAGGCGATTGGATGCATGGTTTCGGCGGGCAAGATCCAACCGAGATCTCGCTCGGAATTCTAGCAGCAATAGGCTCGCCCTATGCCTGGCTGCGTCTGGATGCGCCGCGGGATGCGTCGTCTTCTGCACCCCAACGCGCGCAGCAGGTCGACGTCTGGCATGCGTTGGAACGGGGCGGCGATGTCAGCTTCCGCTGGACACGCAGCAGTCGAATCGCCTGGCACGACGTGCTGCCCCAGGCGCGCCGGCTCCGGCTGCGAATCAGTGTACCGTTTGTCAATGAGATCACGCCGGGATTCGCCGAGGGCTGCACGGTCGAAATCGGCGGTCAGGTGCTCACGCCTACCCGGTCTGCGCGAGGCGAACTGGTATTCGAGACGACACTTGACGCGCCCGTCGAAAATGGAGTGATCCTGCACACGCCGGAGCTCGCTTCGCCGCACGACTTGCGCGGCATTGCTGACGATCGGCGTTTGGGCCTGGTGATCCCGGTGTATCCGTGGGAGCCTCCCGCTAACTCCTGATATATGCGCCCCACGACCCTCCTCTACGATTGGGACAACACGCTGGTGGACGGCTGGGCCGGCATCACCGCAGCGCTGAACGCCATGTTCACCCGCTTCGACCTGCCGCTCTGGACCGTCGCGGACGCCCGGGCGCGTGTCCGCCTCTCGTTCCGCGAGAGCTTCCCGGTGCTGTTCGGTGCCGACTGGGAGCAGGCCCGCGACATCTTCCTTGCAGAACTGCGCGCCCGCCACCTCCAGCACGTCGCGCCGATGCCCGGCGCGGCCGAGGCGCTGGTGGCCGGCGAGGCATGGCCGCAGGGTGTGGTCTCCAACAAGAACGGCGATTTTCTGCGCGCCGAAGTCCAGCACCTGGGATGGAGCCGGCACTTCGGCGCAGTGGTGGGCGCGGGCGACGCGGCGGCCGATAAGCCTGATCCGGCGCCCATCGTGCTGGCGCTCGACCGTCTCGGCCACGCTGCGGACCGCTCGGTCTGGTATCTGGGCGACACGGCGCTCGATATGGACACCGCGCGGGCTGCCGGGGTCACGGCTGTATTGGTGGGGGACGCCTCGCATGACGGTGGCATTGACCGGGCGCGTCCTGATATCCATTTCCCCTCCGCACTCGACCTGGCCGCATGCCTGCGCGTGTTGGGCTGAGGCGGATGACCATCTGAGAGAGAAGACGAAGGGTTTGGCCGTACCACGCCCGGCCGCCGAACAAGAACAACAGTCGACAACGAAAAGGACAGCCATCGTGGCCAACGAGAAGGCGCAGAACGTTCAGGACGTATTCCTGAACCATGTGCGAAAGAACAAGACTCCGGTAACGGTGTTCCTGGTGAACGGGGTTAAGCTCCAGGGCATAATTACCTGGTTCGACAACTTTTCTGTCCTGCTCCGTCGGGACGGTCATACGCAGCTGGTGTATAAGCACGCCATCAGCACAGTGATGCCGGGTGCACCCATCCAGCTGTTCGATGCATCGAAGGCGGAAGGTGCTGTCGCGCCGGCACGGGAGATGACACCTGCCGCAGGCGACTGACGGCGCGAGCGGGACGCCTCGACTGAACGGCGCTGCCCCGGTGCGGGCAGCGGTGATCCTCCCCTGGAGCCGCTCCGAGCGGGCATCGGACGGACTTCGATCGGCCGAGCACAGGCTGGCCGAAGCGGTCGGGCTGACCTCATCGATCGGGCTTGTAGTGGTCCATACGGCGGTCCTGCCGTTGCGTGTGGTACGGCCGTCGACCTTGCTGGGTGAAGGTCAGGTAGCGGCGCAGGGTCAAGTGATCCGGCAGCAGGGGGTTACGGTCGCGGTTGTGGACGGCGCACTGTCGCCGGTGCAGCAGCGCAACCTCGAACGTGCGTGGAACTGCAAGGTCATCGATCGCACCGGGCTGATCCTGGACATTTTCGGCGAGCGTGCGGCGACCCGGGAGGGCGCGCTGCAGGTCGAACTCGCGCACTTGGACTACCAGCGTTCACGACTGGTGCGGTCCTGGACCCACTTGGAGCGCCAGCGCGGTGGCTTCGGGTTTCTGGGCGGCCCCGGCGAGACGCAGATCGAAGCCGACCGTCGGCTGATCGGCGAGCGCATCGTGCGGCTGAAGAAGGACCTTGGGCAGGTCCGGCGCACGCGCGGCCTGCACCGTTTCGCGCGGCGTCGGGTTCCGTTCCCGGTCGTTGCGCTGGTCGGTTACACGAACGCCGGGAAATCAACGCTGTTCAATGCCCTCACCGGCGCCGAGGTGGTGGCGCGGGACCAGCTCTTCGCGACACTCGATCCGACGATGCGCGGCGTTCGTCTGCCTTCCGGCCGACGCGCCATCCTGTCGGACACGGTCGGGTTCATCAGCGAACTGCCGCACGAACTGGTGGCGGCGTTCCGTGCCACCCTTGAAGAAGTGGCCGAGGCCGACGTGATCCTGCATGTGCGCGACGTGGCGCATCCTGACAGTGCTGCGCAGCGGGCCGATGTAGTGGCGGTGCTGGAGGACATGGTGGCCGACGGTGCTCTGGATTCGGAATGGCCGTCGCGAACCATCGAGGTGCTGAACAAGGCGGACCTGTTGGGTGGTGTCGCTGCGGTGCCCGACCGGAGCAGGGCGGTCGCCGTTTCGGCTGTGACCGGGGAGGGCCTGCCGGGGCTGAAGACGGCAATCGATGAGCGCATCGCCGCAGGCATGGAGATCGCCGATTACCAGATCGCCTCGGAAGATGGGGCGCGGCTGGCCTGGTTGTATCAGCATGGCGAGGTGGTGGATCGGCACGATGGTGATGCGGCGGTCCGCGTTACCGTCCGGCTGCTGCCGGCGGACCGGGCTCGGTTCGAGCGTTCAACTACCTGACGGCGACATACCCGCCCAGGCGATTGCCGCGCGTGCGAGGGCATCGATTGTGTCGATCATGGGCACCTCAAGAGAGGGGCCCGCCTGAATGCCCAGTGGAATTTCCGTGCAACCCAACACGACAGACCCTGCGCCACGCCGCACGAGGTTGCGCACAGCCTCTAACAGCGGCGGATAGGCATCGGCGAGTCGGTTCGCTTTTACCAGGGCGATCGCGGGGCTGACCAAATCGTCCATCTCGGGTTGGTTGGGGATGATGCAGTCCCAGCCCTGGGCGCCGAGCCGGTCCTGATAGAGCCGCATCGCCAACGTCGCCTGCGTCCCCATGACGCCGATTGTGCCGCTCGCGATGCCCGCGCGACGAAGTTCGACGGCGGCGGCATCGACGATGTGTAGGATCGGCATCTGCGTCACGTCCTGCATCTGATCGTACCAACCGTGCGCCGTGTTGCACGGAACAGCGATCGCGCTGCAGCCGGCGCGCCTAAGCCCCTCGATTCCGCGCAGGAGCCAGGGCAGCGGGTCGACGCCATCGCCGAGCCGGCCGATCGTCCGATCCGGTACACGCGGGTCGGACCACAAGATCGTCGGGATGTGGTCCTGATCGCGCGTGGCCGGCGTCAGCAGGGTGAGACGCAGCATGAACTGGGCGCTCGCCAGGGGGCCCATGCCGCCGAGCACACCGAGTATGTGATCATCGCCAAGCACACAGTTATAATTGCAGGAAACCAGTCGCGGCGCCAGCGGACGCTGCGCGCAGACAGTGTCTTGACGCGGCTATACGCCGGAACCTACCCGATGCCGATGAGGCACAAAATCGAACTGCACGGCCACCGCGGGGCCCGTGGCCTTTATCCTGAGAATACCATGGTTGGTTTCGCCGGCGCACTTCAGATCGGCGTGGATGCGCTGGAACTCGACGTGGGCGTTACCGCAGATGACATCGTCGTTGTAACGCATGATCCTCGGCTCAATCCGGACATCACCCGCGACCGAAGCGGGGCCTTCCTGTCGGGTTCTACGCCGCCGATTCGATCGCTCCGGGCGGCCGAGTTGAGTGCCTATGATGTGGGAAGGATACGACCTGGCAGCGCCTACGCAGCCGAGTATCCAGAGCAAGTGCCGCACGACGGCGCCGGCATTCCTCGGCTCGCCGAGGTGCTCGCGATCGACCCGCTTGTGTCCTTCACCATCGAACTCAAGTCGTTTCCGCTGCATGCCGATCTGACAATTGGCAGTGCCGAGATGGCGAAGGCAGTGATTGACGTGGCAGAGACCTGCAGCGCCGTGGGCCGGATCATTGTTCAGTCATTCGACTGGCGGGGACCGCGTCATCTCCGGCGGACGCGGCCTGATGTTCGGGTGGCCTGGCTAACCAGTGCTGCCACGCTGATGGCTGCCCGAACTTGGTGGGATGGTCCGGACCCCTCGGACTTCGGCGGATCTGTGCCGCGGGCCGTTGCGGCGGAGGGCGGTCCGGTTTGGGGGCCAGATTATCGCGACCTCACCGAGGACGGGTTGGCGCAGGCGCACGCCCTGGGCCTCAAGGTGGTGCCATGGACGGTTAATCGACCGCAGGACATCCACCGGATGATCTCTTGGGGCGTCGACGGGCTAATTACCGATCGACCCGATCTTGCTCGATGTGCGTTGGCGAAGCTGGAACCGACATAAAATTGGCAGTCGCGGACGCGCGGGCCAGCAGCGTCTGAAGCTCCGGATTCTTGGCTCCATCGGTCGCAGTCAACGCGTCCATTGGAGCGAAGAACTCGTGCGCGTGCGGTAACTGGTGGCGCGCAAACTCGGCGTAGTGCTCGCGCTTCAGACCATAGAGCACATGCATGTCGCGTACGGGGAGGATTAAGTCGTTGGTCGGCTCGCTGCGGATCAGACCGGTTACCTTCCACCGCGGCGTCGGATCGTCCTTCGCCACAGGCGACAGCAACCAGGCAATCGGGCAAACCGCCAGTAGAGAGTGGGTGCTGGGGGCGAAACGGGAGCGTTTGTCCAGCAGGTTCTGAAAGCTGGCGCAGGCCTCTATCGCGAAGATATCCACATAAGGGTCCTCGGGAGTGCCACCGAAGTTGAACCATAGACCATCAGGCAGGGTGCGATATCGGGTACTTCCGGGAAGTTTAAGAAATGGATGGGTGTGAAATTCATGCCCTGGGCGCCCACGCAGCCAGGCATCCCGACCGAGGGGCGCCCTCGTGACTCCTGGTGGCCGTTGCGGCCACTCCTTCAGGCGTTCCCTGACCAATCGATCTAAATTGTAAGACGATCGCATTGAACTGCCCCTAGTAGTTTTATAGACAGTTCATTATACAACCTTAGGATGTAGATCAACTGGATACCGCAGCATCTTCGGGCCACGTCTTGATATAAATGGTTAAGATTGGTCCGGAGAACCATGAAAGCAGCACAAACCCTCGGTGCTGCGTGCCCGATAAATCGATTGATTTCGGTTAGTTAACTCTGATCGCTCAGGTGGTTTATCAACAGCCTGTGGACAACATTCATCCACAGGCGCCTATGCGGCGTTATTTCATACAGTGAAATTAAGGATTAATTGCGGCGGCCCATTGGAACATAATCCCGGAGAGGCGCTCCCGTGTAGATTTGCCTAGGCCGTCCGATGCGCTGCTGCGGATCTTCCATCATCTCCTGCCACTGGCTCACCCAGCCCACTGTGCGCGACACCGCGAACAGGGCGGTAAACATGCTGGTCGGAAAACCCATCGCCTTCAGGATGATGCCGGAATAGAAATCGACGTTCGGATAAAGCTTGCGGTCAATGAAATAGCGGTCGTTCAGTGCGATCTTCTCGAGTTCCATCGCCAGATCGAGCAACGGATCGCCCTTGAACCCGAGCTCGTTCAGCACGTCGTGGCAGGCCTTCTGGATAATGCGCGCACGCGGGTCGTAATTCTTGTAGACCCGGTGGCCGAAGCCCCAGAGCATCTCGTGATTGTTGCGGTCCTTCACCTCTTCAAGGAAGGCGGGGATGTTCTTCACGTGACCGATATGGGTCAGCATCTTCAGCACCGCCTCATTGGCCCCGCCATGGGCCGGACCCCACAGACTGGCGATACCCGCCGCGATGCAGGCGAACGGATTGGCGCCGGTCGAACCCGCGAGACGTACAGTGCTGGTGGAAGCATTCTGCTCATGGTCCGCGTGCAGGATCATGATCAGATCCATGGCGCGCGACAGCACCGGGTTGACCTTGTACTGCTCCGACGGAACGGCGTGGAACATGTGAAGGAAGTTCTCGGCGTAGGTCAGGTCGTTGCGCGGATACATGAACGGCTGACCGATGGAGTATTTATAGGCCCAGGCAGCGATGGTCGGCACCTTGGCAATGAGCCGGAAAGCACTGATCCGCCGGCTTTCGGGGTCATGGATATCCAGGCTGTCGTGGTAGAAAGCCGAAAGCGCGCCGACCACGCCGCACATCACAGCCATCGGATGCGCGTCGCGACGGAAGCCAGTGTAGAATTGGCGGATCTGCTCGTGCAGCATGGTATGCCGCATGACGCCTAGTTCGAAATCCTCGCGCTCCTTCGCGTTCGGCAGGTCACCGTTTAGCAGCAGATAACAGATCTCAAGGAAGTTGGACTTTTCGGCGAGCTGCTCGATGGGATAGCCGCGATACAGCAGGACACCTTCATCGCCGTCTATGTAGGTGATCTTGCTCTCGCAGGACGCAGTCGCTCCGTAGCCGGGATCAAAGGTGAAGATCCCAAGGTCGCCGTACAGCTTGCGGATGTCTGCCACCGGCGGTCCGATCGTTGCCTCGAACAGCGGTAAATTGGCTGACTTGTTGGAGCCATCCATTGTTACCGTGATGGACCGCTTCGCCGAACCGCTCATGTGCGTGTTCCTGTTGCCGAGGAGGTTGTTGCCCCGTGATCCAGCGACTGCCAGGGGCGCCGCCGCTCATGACGAACCTATGGCGGACCGTCATCCGGCGCAACCTTCGCGGTCGCAGCAAGATTTTGTGTTCGCTGCTACCGTTGGTTGTAGCGCTCACGATCTGTCCTCCGAACTGACGCTGGGCTCACTCGTCCTTCGTCGCTGTGGCCTGGTAGTAGTTGCGATAGCGGTCGCGCAATGCAGTCTTCAGCAACTTTCCCGTGGCCGTGTGTGGCAACTGATCGACGACAAGCACCGCATCCGGGAGCCACCACTTCGCGACTTGGCGGCGGTAGACGTCGAGTAGCGACTGCGGATCGATCGTGTGACCCGGCCGCGGTACCACGAGCAGCAGCGGCCTCTCGTCCCACTTCGGATGCCGGGCCGCAATCACGGCCGCTTCCGCGACGTCGGGATGGGACACCGCGATGTTCTCCAGCGTGATCGAACTGATCCACTCGCCGCCCGACTTGATCACATCTTTGGAACGGTCGGTGATCTCCATGTAGCCATCGGGATCGATGGTCGCGACATCGCCGGTGGCGAACCAGCCGTCCGCATCGCACGCGTTCTCGGATTCACCGAAGTAGCTGCTGCACACCCATGGTCCGCGAACGAGCAGGTCGCCGAACTGCTTGCCGTCCCAGGGCAATTCGTGGCCGTCCCCGTCGACGATCTTCATGTCGAGCCCCGGCAACACACGGCCCTGCTTCAACATGTGACGCACCGCCGCCTCGCCGGTCAGGGTCACCTGCGGCGGCTTCGCGGCGTTGTAGGTGCCGACCGGGCTGAGTTCGGTCATGCCCCAGCCATGCTCGACAGCGACGCCGAATTCATCACGGAACGCTTCGATCAGCAGTGGAGGCGCCGCGGAACCTCCGGTCATGATGCGCCGCACCGTCGCGAGTTTTTCGCCACTCGATCGCAGGTGTTGCAGCAGCCCTAGCCAGACTGTGGGAACGCCACAGGTCATGGTCACCCTTTCCTGGTTGAGCAGGCGGGCGAGACTGGCGCCATCGAGATGACGGCCTGGCAGGACAAGCGCGGACCCGGTGAGTGCAGTCGCGTAGGGGATGCCCCAGGCATTGACGTGAAACATCGGCACAACAGGCAGAACCCGACTGGTGGCGCGCAGGTCCAGCACGTCGGGTAGGGCGATGGCGTAGGCGTGAATCACCGTTGAGCGGTGACTATAGAGCACTCCCTTCGGCCGCCCGGTGGTGCCAGACGTATAACAGAGCGCGCTCGCAGTGTTTTCGTCGAAGCTGGGCCAGGCATAGTCGTCGTCTGCCGCCGCCATCAACTGGTCGTAACAGAGTAGGCGCATGCCAGGCGGCAGATCGACCGCCGGCATTCGGGCCGGATCGGTCATGATCACCACGGCACGGACGTGATCCGCAATTTTGTGGGTCATTCCGCCTATCAGTGTGGCGAACCCAGGATCGATGAACAGCACGCTGTCGCCGGCATGATTGATGATGTAGGCGATATCGTCCGGCGAGAGGCGCGGGTTGATGGTGTGGCAGATCGCCTGCATGCCGGATGCGGCATAGTATACTTCGAGATGGCGGTAGTCGTTCCAGGCCAGCGTGCCAACGCGATCCGACTCGCGGACACCAAGTGCCTGCAGCGCACGCGCGAGCTGGCGGGCGCGGCGCTCGGTCTCTGCCCATGTGGTGTGATGGACGGCGCCAGTTTCCGTCGCTGAAATCACCCCGGCTCCGCCATGATGCCGTGCGGCGTGTTTGAGCAGCGTCGAGATCAGGAGCGGTTGCTGTTGCATAAGTCCCAGCATGACGTACCTCCATTGCGCAGCGAGGGTTTCGTCGCCGCGATTTCCGGCGATGATAGCAAGCAGGATCAAACGGGACACAGAGCGGAGGCGTGCAATGGAACTGAAATCGGCCCTGATCGTCGGTGTTGGCAGCGGCCTGAGCGCCTCGCTGGCGCGGTTGTTCGCGCGCAATGGGCTGCAGGTGGCGCTGGCGTCGCGCAATCCAGACCGGCTGGCCTCGCTGGCGCACGAGACGGCGGCCACCACGTTTGCCTGCGAGGCAGCCGAGCCTGAGGAGGTCGGCGGACTGTTCGATGCGGTGATCGCAACCCAGGGCGTGCCGGACGTGGTGGTCTATAACGCGAGTGCCCGCGCCCGCGGACCGGTGGTCGAACTCGACCCTGCGGCTGTGGCGCGCGCAATCGCGGTGAGCGGCTATGCCGGGTTCCTGGTCGGCCAGCAGGCGGCACGGCACATGCTGCCGCGGGGTGCAGGCGCGATCCTGTTCACCGGTGCCTCCGCCAGCGTGAAGGGCTACCCGAACTCGTCCTCGTTCGCGATGGGCAAGTTTGCGCTGCGTGGCCTTGCCCAAAGCATGGCGCGTGAACTGGCGCCGCAGGGCATCCACGTCGCGCACTTCGTCATCGATGGCGGGATCCGCAACCCGGGCCGGGCGGAGGCAGCGGACCAGCCGGACAGCATGCTGGATCCGGACGCAATCGCCGCCACCTACTGGCACGTGGTACAGCAACCGCGGAGCGCGTGGACCTGGGAGGTCGAACTGCGTCCCTGGGTGGAACGGTTCTGAGGCCGCACTTGGATCGCAAGGTCATTGGGCTGGTCTGGATCGGCGGTGTGGTGCTGATGGCCGCGGTATACGCCATCGGGCCACAGAACTTTCTCGCCGAGTGCGAGGCATTCGTTCGCAGCCTGGCGCACCTCATCGACAACCTGCTGACCACGCTGATGTGGCGCGCCTTCGAGGTGATGCGAGCCGCCGCCATTGCGCTCTATGCGGTGTTCCTGGCGCTGTCGGTCCTAGGGATCCGGCGTGGGTTGCGCGTAGGGGGCATGCTGGTGGCAGTGTCGATCGTGTTCCTGCTACTGGTGCGGACGGACTGGTATGATCCGGCCACTAAATGGCTGGCTGCGGCGTTGGTGGCCGCAGTGGCCGCGGCGGTAGCAACGCGGCGGCTGTTGCATGTGCCGCCAGCGCGCAACCCGGCCGATCCGTGGCGGTTTGGCAGGAGCTGACGGTCAGTCGATTGGACGCCCGGTGAGAATATCAACGCGCTGACTGGTGCCAGTCAGGATATCGGGGGTTCCGCCACGCACCTCGCGGACTAGCTGGTGGCCTCGGAATGCGTTGCCGCGCCCGTCTCGGCCAATCGGGAGGCGCTGGGTCCTGCCGGCATGTTCCCCTCGCCAAAAGTTGCGCCAGAGCGCCTCGCCAGCGCGTATGCCGGACGTCATCCAACGCCAGTCGGTCGTGCCGACGCGGTTTGTGATCACGGTCGGGGTACTGGCGGCGCCCACAGTGGAATTAGTTGCACCCCGTTGGGCCAAGGCAGGGGTGCTGCACAGGAGCGCAGCAAGCAACAGGATATGGCGCATGCTCCTAGTTGGAACACGGACCATCCGCCGCGTCTATCACCTCTTTGGTTGCGCGGCCGTGCTGGTCATCCCCGCGCAAGCCGGGATCCAGCCCACCGGGCAGCGCTTTGCAGTGGTGGATCCCGCTTTCGCGGATAACGCACGCAGTCGCCTCGACACATCCTATGCCGAAAGGCGACGCCGGGAATTAGCGCGCCAACGGCAGCTTGCTGCCGGCCACCGCGCGCTCAGCGAGCACGTCGCGGCGGAAGCGGAACAGCTTCGCCGGGCGTCCGCCGGTCTCGGTGGCCACATCTCCGGTCTCCTCCACCAGGTCCTGCTGTTCGATCAGCCGGCGGAAGTTCTGCTTGTGCAGACGCCGGCCCGCCAGCGCCTCCACTGCACGCTGGAGCTGGAGCAGAGTGAAGTGTGGTGGCATCAATTCGAATACGACAGGACGGTACTTGATCTTGGCGCGCAGGCGGGCGATGCCCGTCGCCAGAATGCGCCGATGGTCATGCGTCATGGGGACGCCATCGATTGGTTCGCTCGCTTGCGGCGCCTCGCGGACCAGACCTGCCTCCCACAACAGCTCGTAACGCTGCAGGATCAGCTCCTCGTTCCAGGCGTGGCCGTCATGGCCGAAAGTGATGCGGATGCGATGCTGTCGTTCCCGCCTGGTCGTCGCCTCCGCAGAGGCCTCTGCCCAACCGCGCAGCCGAGCGGCGGCCTGCTCCTCGGATGCCAGCGTTCCGGCCCGGTGATCCTCCCACGGGAAATAGCGATACCAGCTCTGCCAGCTCACACCTCGCTCGGCCGAGGCCCGCGCCTCCCGCGTAAGCCCGAGATAGCTGATGGACACGACGCGCTGACCGGTTCGCGTCCGATCCCGATCCGCGAACGTGTACAGCTGTTCGACGTAACCCAGCGGGTGGTGCGTCTGCTGCTCAACCCAGGACCGCGTCCCCGACTGCAATGAACGGTGGCTGAGTTCGAAGGGTCCCGACGGAAGTGCCTGCCCGGCGTCAATCGTCAATACCCGCGGCTCGCCGTCCGTGACGGCGACAATCACAGCGATGAGTTCCGCGGCGGCTTCCGCCGAAGTGACTGACGGCTCCGGCTGGGGCGGGCGGACCTCGTCCATGGCAGCGTCATCGCACGCCGATCATCGCTACGCCAATGACGATTCGTATCGTTGACCCGCTCGAGGCTCGCTGGCTAGGGCTCGATCATGCGATGGTCGTCAAGCCGTGCGTTTCCTCTCAGCGATCCGTCCCCGAACTGAGGCATCAGGCGAGCGGGATAAGTTCCCGTGGACGCTGCCACTGGTGCGCGATCTGGGCACTCTGCCATTCACCGCGCCGATCACTTTTCTGGCAGGCGAGAATGGGTGCGGGAAGTCGACGCTGTTGGAAGGCATCGCAGTCGGGATGAATGCGGTGGCCTCCGGCGGGCACGACCTGAAGCGTGACCCCACTCTGCAGTCCGCACGCGACTTCGCAGCCGGCTTCGTATTCGTCCGCCGTCGCCACGCCCGCACAAGGATGTTTCTGCGCGCCGAGGATGTGTTTGGCTACACCGGCAGGCTGGCATCGGAGATGGCAGACCTGGTCGAGATCGAACATGACCTGGCAAAGCTTCCCGAAGGTCCAGGCCGCATTCGCGCCACCGCGATGGCGCGTTCCCAGCGCTTGGCGCTGGTTGGTCGCTACGGCGACAATCCTGATGCGCGCTCGCATGGCGAGACGTTTCTTGCACTGTTGCAGACGCGCCTGGTGCCGAACGGGCTTTACCTGCTGGACGAACCGGAGACCCCATTGTCGCCCACCCGGGTGCTGGCGCTGATCGGGATGCTCATGGATCGGGTAAGACAGGGTTGCCAGTTCATCATTGCAACACACTCACCGATCCTGATGGCGATGCCGCACTCCAGCATTTTGCTAGCTGAAGATGGCCGCTTGCGCGTGGCAGAATGGAACGAACTGGAGCACGTGCGCGTGACGCGTGGGTTCCTGAATGATCCTGAGAGGTTTCTGCGACGGCTTCGTGAGTAATTACTTCCGGTCGCTGTTCACTTCGGTGCAATCGATGCAGCGTCACTTCGGGGGGGCAGTTGAAGCGGACTGGAACGCCGCAGGATCCAGCGCCGACCGAGGTGTATCCAGCCATTCCGTTGTATCTCCATGCTCCCTTGCCCATGCGGCGCGGCATCGCGGATGAGAGAAAGATCGGAATGCCGCCCGGCAGGCAGATCTGGCCACCATGCGTATGCCCCGCCAGCAACAGATCGAACCCGGCATGTGAGGCATGCTTATAGGTTTCCGGCGTGTGCGAGAGGAGAACTGAGAACGCATCCTGCGGGATCTCCGCGGCAGCCTTCTCGATGTTGTCCATACGATAGAAGTGGGCATCGTCGATGCCGGCCATAAAGATAGCAGTCCCGTTTCGCTCGAACATGACATGCTCGTTCAGCAGCATGCGAACGCCCATGCGCTCGAGATCAGGAACCATCCGAATCGTGTCGTGATTACCCAGGACACCGTAAATCTCACCTTTGAGGCTCTGACACAGCGGCAGCATGTTCTGCAGCGATGCGTGATAAGGGCCGTAGGTTCGTCCGCGATAATCGCCGGTGAGCACGCATAGGTCATAACTCAGAGAGCTGACCAGGCGTGTGGTTTCCCTAACCGCTGCACTGCTCATGTCGGCGTGCAGATCGGTGATATGCAGAATGGTGAACCCGTCGAAGCCAGCAGGCAGCCGAAGCGAATACACGTCGTTGGTGCGAAGCCTGACGCGCATCGCGTTGGCGCGGCCGCGCCAATACGTGCCTGAGGCGCGCAGGATCGAGTCGATGATGGCGTTAGAGATGGCCAGGTTCTCGAAGTGGAAGAAAGTCAGCCCCTGGCCGAACTTCTGTGCTTCATGGTCCTTTTCGATGCCAAGCCGCTGACGCGCGTAAACGCGTCCCAGGCGACGCTTCAACAAGTCGTCGACTTCATCGGCGCTCAAGAATCTTGAAGTCAATCAACCTCTCCAACTAGCCCCACAATTATTGACGAGTCGTCAATAATCTCGTTATACCCCGCCCGGGTCACGCCCCCCCACCGGGGCGCTTCTCTTCTGAAAGGGAGAGTTCTGCATGGCGATCACGCCGCGGCCGGATGTGCGTCCGGGCAACGCCAACTTCTCCTCTGGTCCCTGTGCCAAGCGTCCCGGCTTCACGCTGGACGCCCTGTCTGGTGCCATACTGGGACGCAGCCATCGGGCCAGCGCATCGAAGGCGCGGCTGGCCGAAGTAATCGAGCGCTCCCGTTCGATTCTCGGCATGCCAGCGGACTGGCGGCTGGGCATCGTGGCTGCCTCGGATACCGGCGCGGTCGAGATGGCGCTGTGGTCGCTGTTGGGTGCACGAGGTGTCGACGTTCTGGCCTTCGAGAGCTTCGGCGAAGGATGGGCAACCGACGTGGCCAAGCAGCTGCGCCTAGCCGATGCGCGCGTGCTCGCCGCCCCGTATGGTCGGCTGCCTGATCTCGCCGCGGTCGATTTCAGTCGCGATGTGGTGTTTCCTTGGAACGGCACGACATCGGGCGTGCGCGTTCCAAATGGCGACTGGATCGCGCGCGACCGACAGGGCTTGACCATCTGTGACGCCACCTCGGCTGTGTTCGCGATGCGGCTGGCATGGGACCGGCTCGATGTCGTCACATGGTCCTGGCAGAAAGTTCTGGGGGGCGAAGCGGCGCATGGCATGCTGGCATTGTCGCCGCGGGCGGTTGAACGGCTGCTGTCATATAGACCGGCGTGGCCTTTACCCAAGATCTTTCGGTTGACCTCGGGCGGTAAGTTGATCGAGGGGATTTTCAAAAGTGAGACGATCAACACACCGTCGATGCTGTGTGTCGAGGACGCCCTGGATGGACTGCGCTGGGCCGAGTCGGTTGGCGGCCTGGACGGGCTGATTGACCGTTCAGAGGCAAACCTGGCGGCCATCGCTCGTTGGGTGGTCCATCAGGATTGGATTGACTTCCTTGCCGAGGATCCGGCGACGCGGTCGTGCACGTCGATCTGTCTGAAGTTGACGGCGCCCGAACTGGCGAAGCCGATAGCGGCACTGCTGGAGAAGGAAGGCCTGGCCTTCGATATCGGTGCGTATCGCGACGCGCCGCCAGGGTTGCGCGTCTGGGGCGGCGCAACCGTAGAGACCGCCGACATCGAGGCCTTGCTGCCTTGGTTGGAGTGGGCGCACGCGGAGGTTCGCAAGGAGACCCCCTCCCCCTAACCCCTCCCGCAAGGGGAGGGGGGAAATCCTAGGTTGTTTTCACAGCGAGAGTTCGCATGCCGAGAGTCCTGATCAGCGACAAACTATCGCCAGCGGCGGTCGACATCTTCCGACGTCGGGGCCTTGAGGTGGACCTCAAGCCTGGTCTGTCGCCGCCTGAGCTGCGCGGCATCATTGCGCCCTATGACGGGCTGGCGGTTCGCTCGGCGACCAAGGTGACGCGCGAACTGTTGGATGCGGCGACCAGTCTCAAGGTCGTCGGCCGTGCAGGCATTGGCGTTGACAATGTGGACGTGCGCTCGGCAACCGCGCGCGGGATCGTGGTCATGAACACGCCACACGGCAATGCCATCACCACAGCCGAGCATGCCATCGCGATGATGTTCGCACTGGCCCGGCAGATTCCGGAAGCTTCCGCCTCCACCAAGGCAGGGAAGTGGGAAAAGAACCGGTTCATGGGCGCAGAGCTGAGCGGCAAAACGCTCGGCCTGATCGGTTGCGGCAACATCGGCTCGATCGTTGCTGACCGCGCCATCGGCCTTAAGATGCGCGTGCTCGCCTATGATCCGTTCCTGAGCGAAAAGCGTGCGCTGGAGCTTGGAGTCGAGAAAGCAGAACTCGATGACGTGTTGGCTCGTGCCGATCTGATCACCTTGCACACCCCGCTGATCGATGCGACGCGCAATTTGCTGTCGCGCGAGGCACTCGCGAAGACGAAGCCTGGGGTCCGTATCATCAACTGCGCGCGCGGCGGGCTGCTGGACGAATTGGCTCTGGCCGAAGCGATCAGATCCGGCCATGTGGCCGGCGCAGCGCTTGATGTGTTCGAGACTGAGCCAGCGACGCAATCACCGCTGTTCGAACTTGAAAACGTGGTTTGCACGCCGCATGTCGGCGCGGCGACGGCGGAAGCCCAGGAGAACGTCGCACTGCAGGTCGCCGAACAGATGAGCGATTTCCTGCTGACCGGGGCTGTGGCGAACGCGATAAACATGCCGTCAGTCTCGGCCGAGGATGCACCGCGGCTGAAGCCGTATATGGAGTTGTGCCGGCTCCTGGGTGCCTTCGCAGGCCAGCTCACCCAGGCGCGCGAAGGCGTTATGCGGCGGGTGCTGGTCGAATACGAGGGCCACGCGGCGGCGTTGAACGCCCGCCCGCTGACCGCCGCGGTTCTGGCTGGGCTGATGACGCCGGTGATGGTCGGCATCAACATGGTCAACGCGCCGGTCGCCGCGCGTGAGCACGGCATCGAAGTGGCGGAGACCGTGCACGACCGAGATAGCGAATACCAGACGCTGGTGCGGGTCACGGTCGAAACCGATCGGCTGGCGCGTTCGGTTGCAGGTACGCTGTTTGCCGGCTCGCGTCCGCGCATTGTTGAAATCAAGGGCATCAAAGTCGAAGCCGATTTCGCCCCGCACATGCTGTATGTGACCAACCAGGACAAGCCAGGATTCATCGGTCGCTTCGGTGCGACCTTGGCCGGTGCCGGGATCAACATCGCGACGTTCCATCTGGGGCGCGCCAGCCAGGGCGGCGACGCGATCTGCCTCGTGTCAGTGGATGAGAAGGTGCCGGAAGACGTCCTGGCGATGGTGCGCACCTTGCCGTTGGTGGTGCAGGCGACTTCGCTGGCGTTCTGAGCAATGGCTGTCAGTCAGGGATATCAGGATCTCATTTTGGATCTGCTGCATCCGCTGGATCCATTACCGCGGCGGATGTTCAGTGGCGTTGGGCTGTTCTATGGCGGCGCGATGTTTGGGCTCCTGGTGCGTGACACGATGTATCTGCGCGTGGACAGTGCCACACGTTCGCGATTTGAGCGCGCTGGCAGCCGGCCGTTCAGCTACATGCGTGGTGAACAGGAGGTCAGTCTTACGGCATATTACGTGGTGCCGGACGATTTGTTGGATCGTCAGGATGAGCTGCTGCGATGGGCGCGCGATGCCATCGGAGCTGCTCGGCGAGCAGCCTCGAATGCACGGCCTGCCACGTCTCGTTCAGGTGCTCGCCGCTATCGAAAAAAGCCGAGCGCGGATATCGGCTGAAGTTCGGCAAGACAATGAAGCTGGCGCCGTTGGCGCGATACACTGACTGGATCGCTTCCTGAGTTGCCACCGGCATCGGGTGGTCGGCAAATTCAGTGGGCAGCCCGCCGATGACGCGTACACCATGTGCGTTGGCCCAGTGAATGAACGAGACAATAAGGGAGGTGCCATAGCCAGTCGTGACATGTTCGGCCAGTGCATGACCGCGAGGGAGCGCGGCCACCGCAGCCTGGTTGGGCAGTGCGAGTTCCGCGGTATGACCGACATGATCCCCCCAGGCGTTCATCGTGCCGGTGACGTCAGGACGGGGGTCATGGAAGTGAGCCACCAGCAATGCGGCTTCGATCGGTGCCATAAGCGCGAATCGCAGATCGAATGCGAACAACCCAGCGAGCCATCGGTCAGGGGACAAGGCAGCCAGAGTGCGCCAATCGTGGCGGAACATGATCGCTGCGTCGGGCCCTACATCGGTGGCGGCCCGTGTGCGCACATACTGCGCTTCCTCCATCGGCATATAGACCAGGTCACCGCGACCCAGCTGCGGTTGCCAGCGCGCAAACAGGTAGTCGAGGCCTATACCCCCCGCAACGCCGCCATTGAGGCAGGGCATGTGGATCAGTGGTTCGATGATCTCGCAACGGTGCGAGTAGGGCCCATTGGAGCCGGCAAGGATCACCAGCTTCGGCTCCTTGATTGTGGCCGCGTGCTCCAGCTTCGCGTCGATCTGCGCGCGGAGAAAGCCGAACGCGAGTGGGCGGTCGAACAGCAATCCGAAAGCGAGAGCATAGAGGAGGAGTGAGGCGAGGCAGCCGCCGAGAAGCCATCTCGATGACCGCTGCTTCGCTTGGCTTGCGCTGACGTGAGATCTAGCCATCAGAACTGGAAGTAGAGAAAGGGCGTGGCGTTCGGAGCAAAGAACAGCGCCTGTACCGTGAAGCCGAAACCTGCAGTAAGTGCCCAGCCGCGCGTCCGTTGCGACAACTCGTGTACCGAGGGCAAGGCAAGGACTATTATCCAGCCGAGCGCCAAACAGGCAGTCACCTCGGGGAAGCTGAGCGTGCGTCCATCGCCTAGCGAGGGGAGTGCCGGCACCGCGGTCGCGATGATGGCCAAAGGCGGAAATGCGTGCACGATCATCTGCGGCAGCGCGATGCCGTTCAGCCCTGCCATGCCGCGAAACATGGCAAGTGTTGCGTCGATGCCCGCAGCTCGGAACGGCACCCAAGCGACCAGCACGGCAAGCAGGGTGAGCGTGCGGCCAGCGAATACCGGGAGGCGCCAGGGATACATCCGATGCATCAACAGGAACAGCCCGTGCAGGCCACCCCACAGCACGAAATTCCATGCCGCTCCATGCCACAACCCGCCAAGCAGCATCGTCATCATAAGGTTTGCACTGCGACGCGGCGCCCCCCGTCGATTTCCCCCGAGGGGAATGTAGACGTGGTCACGCAGGAACCGGCTGAGCGTGATGTGCCAGCGGTGCCAGAAATCGGCGATGGTCGTCGCCTTGTAAGGCGATGCGAAGTTGAGCGGCAGGCGCACGTTCAGCATGCGTGCCAATCCGATCGCCATGTCGGAGTAGCCGGAGAAGTCGAAATAGATTTGCAGCGCGTATGCGGCCGCCGCGTACCACGCCTCGACGAATGTCAGCGCTGTGCCATGGTCGGCGGCAGCGAAGCCGATATCGGCGTAGTGAGCGAACGTATCGGCCAGCACCACCTTCTTGGCCATGCCGAGGAGAAAGATGGTCATGCCGTCCGCAATGTGTTCGGTCCGTGGTACTGCAAGATCGGGCGCGAGCAGTTGCGGTACGACCTCCCGTTGCCGAACGATGGGGCCCGCAATCAGATACGGGAAGAAAGCAACGAAGCCGGCGTATGGCAGGAGACCTGGGCGCACGCTGTCACCCCGACTGGTCTCGACGAGATAGCTGATCTGCTGAAAGGTGAAGAAGCTGATGGCCAGTGGCAGGACGATGTCGAAATCGACGGCATGCAGCCGCAGCACGTCATGGACGAAGAAATTGGCGTATTTGAACCATGCCAGCAGTGCGAGGTTCGCGGTGACGCCACCGATCAGCCACAAGCGGGAGGAGTGTCGCGCAATCTGCTCAGCCACCAGATGGTTGGCGACAATGGACCCTGCGAGCAGCAGGACGAGTATCGGATCGGACCAGCTGTAGAAAACCAGGCCGGCGAGAACCAGCCATCGCAGGCCCCAGACGGTTCCGCCGACCCGGCCCGCTATGAAGAACCCGAGCAGAGCGATGGGCAGGAAGCCGAGGACGAATGCTGGCGAGTTGAACAGCATGCCGTGACGGATTGTGCCGCTGCGGACATAACCAAGCGTAAAGGTCTGTTCCGCAGCGCCACGATAGCTGATAGCTGGAAGCCCACATGAGCGATGACGTGCCCAACCATCCCGCGCTTCTGCCCGCAGGCCTGCGCGATCTGCTGCCGCCTGAGGCGGAGACGGAAGCTGCCTCGGTCGAGGCACTGATGGAAGTATTCGCGGCGCATGGCTACCAGCGGGTGAAGCCACCGCTGCTGGAGTTCGAGGACAGCCTGCTTGCCGGTTCCGGTGCGGCGGTGGCCGAGCAGACCTTCCGGCTGATGGACCCCGAAAGCCAGCGCATGATGGGGCTCCGCGCCGACACAACACCGCAGGTCGCGCGCATTGCCACCACTCGGCTGGTCCATGCGCCGCGACCGTTGCGGCTGTCGTATGCCGGGCAGTGCCTGCGTGTGCGCGGCAGCCAACTCGCGCCCGACCGTCAGGTCGCCCAGGCGGGCATCGAGCTGATCGGCTGCGACAATCCAGCCGCGGACGCCGAGATCGTGCTGGTCGGCGCAGAGGCGCTGGCCGCCGTCGGACTGACGCGAACCAGCTTCGATCTCACTCTGCCGACTCTGGTGCCGATGCTGCTGGACGATGCCGGACTGGCAGGCCAGGAGCGAGTGGCGCTGGCGCGAGCGCTGGATCGCAAGGATGCCGCGTCGGTGCAGCGCCGTGCCGGCAGGCTGGCGCCGACCCTGACTGAACTGCTCACGGCGGCCGGGCCCGCAGACCGAGCGTTGCAGGCGTTGGCGGCGGCGCCGCTGCCACCGGCGGGTCGCGAACTGGCAGATCGGCTCGCCGCAGCGGTTGCCGCCGTCCGGGCGAGAGCGCCCACCCTTCGGCTTACGATCGATCCAGTGGAATTCCGCGGCTTCCGCTATGAGACCGGCGTCTCGGTGACGATTTACGCCCCGGGTCGTCATGAGGAACTGGGCCGGGGCGGACGGTACGTGGGTGGGGAGGCAGAGCCGGCGACCGGGCTGACGTTGTTCCCCGACGCAGTGTTGCGCGCGGTTCCGCCGCGCGCGCCCCGCCAGCGGCTCTATGTGCCGCTGGGCGTGGACCAGGACGACGCGGCACGTATGCGGCGCCTGGGCTATGCCACGATCGCGGGGCTCGGCCCGGAACGCGATCCGGTCGGCGAGGCGCGACGGCTAGAGTGCTCGCACATCCTCCGCAACGGCACTGCCGTACCAATAAGTTCTGGAGCGTGACGCATGGCGAATGTTGCGGTGATCGGTGCCCAATGGGGTGATGAGGGCAAAGGCAAGGTCGTTGACTGGCTGGCGAGTCGTGCCGACATCGTGGTGCGGTTTCAGGGTGGCCACAACGCCGGGCACACGCTTGTGGTGAGCAATGAGACCTACAAGCTGTCGCTGCTGCCGTCGGGTCTGGTGCGGGGCAAAATCGGCATTATCGGCAATGGCGTGGTCGTCGATCCCGAGGCCTTGCTGTCAGAAATCGAGCGGGTAAGGGGGCAGGGGATCGACGTGACCCCGGCATCCCTGCGGGTCGCTGAGAACGCCACGTTGATATTGCCGATGCACCCAGCGCTCGACCGCGCGCGCGAGGCGGCACGCGGCGAGCGCCGAATAGGCACCACCGGGCGCGGCATTGGCCCGGCGTATGAGGACAAGGCAGCGCGGCGCGCCATCCGGGTGGCCGATCTGGCGGAGCTGCAGACGCTGGCCGACAAGCTGGACGAGCTGCTGCTACATCATAACACATTGCTGCAAGGGCTTGGGGCCGCAACATTCGCTAAGGAAGAAGTGCTGGCCCTTCTGGCCAGGCTGGCGCCGCAGATCCTGCCATTCGCCGAGCCGGTTTGGGAACGTTTGGACGAAGCGCGCCGCGCCGGGCGGCGCATCCTGTTTGAAGGCGCGCAGGCGGTGATGCTGGATGTCGATCACGGCACCTATCCCTTCGTTACTTCAAGTAATACCGTGGCGGCGACGGCTGCGGCCGGCGCCGGCATCGGCCCCGCCGCCGTTGGGTTCGTGCTGGGGATCGCCAAGGCGTACAGCACGCGCGTAGGGGCGGGACCGTTTCCCACCGAATTGCCTGATGCCACCGGACAGTTATTGGGCGATCGCGGCAACGAGTTTGGCACCGTCACTGGCCGCCGCCGTCGGTGCGGCTGGTTCGACGCCGCGCTGGTGCGCCAGGCGGTCAAGGTTGGCGGCATCAATGGGCTGGCGCTTACCAAGCTGGATGTCCTCGATGGATTGCCGGAACTCAGGATCTGTACGGGTTATCGTATCAGAGGGGGGCATTACCGATACCTTCCGGCGGCACCCGGTGCACAGGCTGCGGCCGAACCGGAGTATGAGGTGGTCGAGGGATGGACCGGCTCGACTCGGGGGGCGCGTTCCTGGGCACAGTTGCCGGCCCAGGCCGTCAAGTACGTGCGGCGGATCGAGGAGCTGGTTGAAGCCCCGGTCACGCTGCTTTCTACCAGTCCGGAACGCGACGATACGATTCTGATGCGCGACCCGTTCGAGGGATAGCTGTGCGCGATCACCGATCGTCAACCTTTCTTGCCAAGGATTGGTCGTGCGATGGCCAGTCCTGCTGGGACCCTGATTGCCGACCAATACGAGGTCGAGACTAGCCGCAAGCTCCTCCCGGTGGCTGGGCTGGCGACGTTTGGAGTCACTGATCGCCTCGGCGGGCGCACCGACCTGATGGCTATCCAGCTGGACCGCAACTTGCCGCCCCGCCCGCGTGCATTCCAGGCGCTGGCGGCGCCCATCGAGGGGCTGCTGACGCCGGTTGCATATGGCCAGGTGCGCGAGGCCTGCTTCGCAATCTGCCTCGCGCCGCCGGGGCCCAGCGTGCAGGCACGCGGACGCCCGTGGCCCGAGGGAGAATTGCTGGCTTACGTGCTGCGTCCGGCTGCGCGGGTGCTCGAGGCACTTGCGACGCGCGGAATCACCCATCGTGGGATCCGCCTCGACAACGTCTTCCAGAGCGCACCGGGCCAACCGGTTGTCTTGGGCACCGCATGGACCACTCCGCCCGCGATGGC
Source organism: Pseudomonadota bacterium (assembly GCA_046735215.1). Classification (GTDB taxonomy): domain Bacteria; phylum Pseudomonadota; class Alphaproteobacteria; order Acetobacterales; family Acetobacteraceae; genus JAMXLO01. The sequence continues at coordinate 23,431 of JBKPSV010000018.1, forward strand.
GCAACCCGCATTGTTCGAACCTCCTTACTCCGCAATGTGCCTGCCCGCTGGTCGCGGGGAAGGAATGATCGCTGACGACGTTTATGCGCTGGGTGTGCTGCTGCTGTGCCTCGCGTTGGGCCGTTCGCCGCTAGAGCAGCATGACGATGCGGCCATCATTCGCCGCAAATTGGAGATGGGGACCTACGCGGCCTTGGCGGGTGACCAACGCATACCGCCGGTGATCGGCGACCTGGCGCGCGGAATGGTGGCGGAAGACCCAGAACACCGACCGCCCCCAGGGCTGCTCCTGGACCCGGCCAGCGCCCGTGGTCGCCGGGTGGCAGCGAGGCCACCACGCCGGGCGCAACGGTCCATGACGCTGGGGGGAAGGGAAGTCTGGAATACACGGTCCCTGGCTCTGGCGCTCGCCAGCGAACCGGACGAGGGCGCGCAGGCGGTGCGCAGCGGGTTGGTCGAGCAGTGGCTCCGTCGGAGCCTGGGCGATGCCCAGGTGGCCACCCGGGTCGAGGAGTTGGCGCGCCATCGGGCCGATGATGCGGCACCCAGCAACGATGCAGAACTGCTGATGTGTGCCGTGGCGATGATCGATCCGTTGGCACCGCTCTGCTGGCGCGGGATCGCCTTCTGGCCGGACGGCATCGGGCCAGCCCTCGCCGTCGCGCAGGTCGGCGCGCCCGACGTACTTATACGATTGGAGGAAGTCATTGTTCGTGAGGAGGCCGCGAGCTGGGCCAGTCTGCGTGCCGACCGATCCGACGTCGTGTTGCAGCGGGCAGAGGCGCGGCGACACCACAGCTGGTTGCAGCAGCGTGGCGTGCATGGCGGTGGTGGCCTGCCGCGCCTAGCCTACCTGCTCAATCCGCTGATGCCTTGCAAGAGCCCGTTGCTGGTGGGGCATTGGGTCGCCCGCCTGGCTGATCTGCTGCCTGCTCTTGAGGAGGTGGCTGGACACGCTGAACGCCAACAGACCGATCCCATCGACGCGCACGTTGCCGCATTCATCGCTGCTCGCCTCGAGCGTCGCATGGACCACGAACTGCTGACCGAGATCGGCGGCAGCGCGGCGTGCCTGGCCCAGATCCGGGCACTCGCGCAACTGCAGTCGCGGCTGCATCCGCAACCGCTTCCAGCTCTGACCGCCTGGCTGGCGGCGAGAGCGAGGCCGGTAGTGACGACGTGGCGAAATCGAGAGCGGCGTTCAGAGATCGAGCAGCGGCTTCAGCCGCTTGCAGCTGCCGGTCATCTGGCTCCAATGCTTCATATGCTTGACGATCCGGGCGCTCGCAACGCCGACGCGCGAGAAGCACAGGCAGCAGTTGCGGCGCTGGCTGGCCTAGACGCAGAACTGGCGCAAATCAGCGGGGGCGCCGGGAGCAGGACCGCAACTGCTACCAGGTTGGGGCAGGAGATCGCCGCCGGTCTTGGCCTCGCAGCGCTTGCCGTCGCCTTGGCGATTGCGGCACTCGGCTGAGGCGACCATGGCCAAGACCAAATCGCAACCGCAGCAGCGACAACGCTCGCTGACCTGGCTGCAGGGACTGCTGTGCGGCGCGTTGGTCACGCTGGCAACGCCCACCGCACTTCTGCTTGGGGTCCTGCTGGCCCCGGTGCTTATTGCCATCGTGTTGGATCAGGAGCCTGGCCGACCAAAGGCACGCAGCATCGCCTTGTTCGGCATGGCTGCATCGGTCGGGCCGCTACGGACGCTCTGGACATCCGGACACACATTGACCACGGCGACGAGCCTCCTCGGCAATCTCGACGTCATCGGAACCGCCTGGAGCGCAGCGGCTGCGGGCTGGCTGCTGGCCGAGTTGATGCCGTTCGCTGCACGCGCAGTGCTCGAGGCATTGAGCATTGCCCAGAAAGCGCGGCTTGAGGCGGAACGGGCCCGCCTGGTCGAGGCCTGGGGTCTGGAGGGCGCCCAGGAGCCTTCGGCCAGGCCGGAGCAGGCCGTCTAGCTACTTTCCGGCGCAAAATTGGGCCGAGGAATTGGCTTGTACTGCGACAGCTGGTCGCTCAAAACTGCACAGTAGTACGATGTGTCGAAATGGCCGAGACAAGGCAGAGTACAAACCAGATAGTGTTTCGGCATA
>JBKPSV010000019.1:0-15313 GCA_046735215.1 Pseudomonadota bacterium
GACGAGTTCGCGTGTCACCGGAGCCTCATGCTTCCTTTATTGTCGGGTAGATGTCGGCACCGTAGTGCTTGCGGAACTCGGCGATCTGCCCGGGTGGTGGCGGCGCGTAGCTGCAGCGCTTGGAGGTGAAGCGACCGCCAATCAGCCGGTTGGTCTTCACCGCCATCTCACCCAGCTTCACCAGGTTGGTGATGCCGTTCAGGATCGGCATTCCGCCGGCTTCGTGGATATCGGCGTGCGCCAGCAGCGCCATCACCACGCCACCCGCGGCAATCACGACCTCGGCGCCCGCCTCTGCATTGGCCTGCGCCGCGCGTTCGAACTGCGCGAGGATCGCGTCGCGCGCCGGACCTGGCTCGAAACCGGCGCCCAGGTCGGTCAGGCGGTCCACCTGCATGCGGTTCACCGCGGCCATCCGCTCGCGCAGGCTCTCCACGATGCGTGGCGTGAACTTCTCGTTGATCGTCACCAGCGAGAAGCTGGTGCCCATCATGCAGGCAACATGCAGCGCTGACTCGCACAGGCCCAGCACCGGGATGTCGGCGATCTCGCGCGCCTCCTGCAGGCCGGGATCGGCGATGTTGCCGATCAGGAACGCGTCGAAACCCTCGCGCACCGCGCGATGCACGTTCTTCAGGACCTCGCCGGTCTCCAGGTATTCGAGGTAGCGGAACTGATCGCCGACGCCGCCGATCTCGGTGATGCCGGCGACATGGATTTCGGTCTCCGCATCGCGCACTCTGTCGAGGATGCCGCGCAGCACGCGCGGATAACCGCCCCACTCCGCCTGGCGGGACATGCTCTGATACCAGAGCTTCATGGTGGACCTCCTGCGCCGTCAGGCCGGGTGCCAGTTGAGCCGGCCGGAGAGCCAGCCACGCAATTCCTGGATCGCGGCCGAACTCGCGGCAGTTGCCGCGGTGTTGGTGGTGGCAATCGGACCTGCCAAGGGACGGACGTTTGCCGAGGCAGCGACCGTCTGCACGCCGAGTGACGCGACGGCATCGCTGCCGGCCCGCCGCCAGAGCGACACCATCGCGGCCGGCGTCAATTGCGGCAGGACCATGCCGAACACCAGTTGCGTTGCTGCGGCAGTGGCGCACCACGCGTCATAGAGCGGTCCGCCTGGCGGCACACCGGTCCGGGTCGCATAGAGTTCGGAAAAATGCGGCAGCTGCGGGTAGGTCGCGTCGCGTATCAGGTGCCCGGAATTGTCCACTGTGCCGAGGGTGAACAGCGGTTGCGCGCCCGCAGCCTGCAAGGCGGCGAACCGTTCGGGAACGCGCTGCCCGTGCAGCAGCACCACGTCGGCGGCGCCCTGCAGGAAGGCCCGTTCGGGCGCGTCGGGTTCGGGCGGACCGAATGCCACTTCCATGCGCACGCCCAGCAAGTAGAGGCCGAGCAGCATGGCGAGATCGGAACCGGCCGGGCTGGTGGTGACAACGCGGGCGCGGGGGTCCGCGGCGAACACGCTGGACCGACCGGCGACAAGGCCGACACCGGTCCCCGCGAGCACGGGCACCCAGTGTGCTACGTCAAATTTCGCGCGGGGATCGCCGACCATCCAGGCGAGCGCAGCCTGTCCCGGCGCCAGCAGAACGGTCTGGCCATCGGGTACGCTGCGCACCTCGAACTGATTGGCGCCGGTTACACCGTCGGCACTACCGACCTCGACCCGGCGGATGGACGTGTCAGGCGGCAATGACTGCTCAAGCGCCGGCAGTAGCGCATCTGCCCAGCGATTCAACGTCCCGTCGGACGGGCCGGCGACCAGCAGCTTAGGGGGTTCGGCAAATGGCGCGACGGCGGTCGGCGCGGGCGCAGCAAATAGCGGCCCCGCCTGCATCGCAAGAGGCAGGGTTGTCGCCCAGGTCAGCAATCGGCGCCGACTCGGCGGCAGGTCGGTCATGCCGGCGTCCCAACCATGCGACCTTCCTAACCCGAACTCGTCCAGGCGCAAAGCCTGTGCCGGCAGCGGTGCCCAGAGCCAAGGGCGCGCCGATCTCTCTCCGGTTATTGTTTCATCGCGTGATTCAGACCTCCGGCGATTCCGCCTGCGGTCACTGCGCGCTAGGCGTCGTACGAAACGAGCGCCTCGCAAGGGATGTCGAGGCGGCCACGCCCGTTCAGGAACGTCAGCTCGATCAGTGCCGCAGCGGCTGGCACAATGGCGCCCAATTCACGCAGCAGATTGATGCCGGCCGCCATGGTTCCGCCGGTGGCCAACAGGTCATCGACCACCACGACGCGCTGGCCGCGCTGGACCGCATCTGCCTGCACCTCGATCCGGTCCACGCCGTATTCAAGCGCGTAGTTCAGGCCGACCGTTTCGCCGGGCAGCTTGCCACGCTTGCGCAGCATGATGAAGCCGCAGCCAAGTTTCAGCGCCAGCGGCGCGGCAATCAAAAAGCCGCGGCTCTCGATACCGGCAAGCAGGTCGGGTTGATAGGCACGCACCGCCTTTGCCATGCGTCCCATTGCCACCTGCCAACCATCCGCATCCCGCAACAGCGTCGAGATGTCATAGAACAGGATGCCGGGCTTCGGGAAATCCGGAATGCCCCGGATATATTCCTTAAGGTCCATGCGCCTGCCTTTCCCGATAAGGGTCCAGTGTCGCATGTAGAACGCGTGGCAGAGCCCTGCAATGCAGCCGGTTGCCGAACGACCGGATGGACGGGCAGACTGTGGCGACGCAGCGGAGGCACATGATGAGCGAAACGGAATTGCGCAACGCGGATATCGACACGGCCCTGGCTGAGGCGAAGGAAGCATATGTCAAGCGCAACCCGCAGAGCCTTGCCCGCTTCGTTGAGGCGACGGCGGTCATGCCGGGAGGCAACACGCGCACAGTGCTGCACTATGCGCCATTTCCGCTCGGCATCGCGCGCGGCGAGGGCTGTCGGCTGTGGGACCTGGACGGCGCCGAGTACATTGACTTTCTCGGCGAATACACCGCTGGCATCTATGGCCACTCGCACCCCAAGATCCGTGCCGCGGTGGATCGCGCACTTGACGCCGGCATCAACTTCGGCGGCACCAATCTGACCGAGGCGAGGTTTGCCCGCGCTGTCTGCGATCGGTTCGGGCTGGAGCGTATTCGCTTCACCAATTCCGGCACCGAGGCGAATCTGCTGGCCATCTCGGTCGGGCGCATCTTCACCAAGCGGTCGAAGGTGATGGTGTTCAACGGCGGTTACCACGGTGCGGTGTTCGGCTTCGCCGGGGGCGGCTCGCCGATCAACGCCCCGTTCGAGTATGTGCTGGCGCCCTATAATGACATGGCGGCTACGCGCGCGCTGATCGAGCAGCACGCGGCGGACCTTGCGCTGATCATTCTGGAACCGATGATGGGCGGCGGCGGCTGCATCGCGGCCGCACCCGAGTTCCTGACCATGCTGCGGGAGCAGACGACGAAGGTGGGTGCGCTGCTGATCCTGGATGAGGTGATGACCTCGCGGCTGGCGCCGGGCGGGTTGCAGCAGGTACGCGGCATCAAGCCCGACCTGACCACGTTCGGCAAATATATCGGCGGGGGCATGTCGTTCGGCGCGTTCGGCGGGCGCGCCGACATCATGGACCTGTTCGATCCGCGCCGGCCTGATGCGCTGCCGCATGCCGGCACGTTCAACAACAACGTGCTGACCATGTCGGCCGGCCTGACCGGATTGACTGAAGTCTATACGCCCGATGCCGCGCGCGCCCTGAACGCGCGCGGCGATGCTCTGCGTGAGCGGCTGAATGCGCTCTGTCGGGCGCAGAACGCACCGATGCAGTTTACGGGCATCGGTTCGATGTTCTCGGTGCATTTCACGCGCGAGCAAGTGGCGTCGCCGGCGGATGCGGCGAAGGGCGATCAGAAGCTGAAAGAGCTGTTCTTTTTCGACATGCTGGCGCAAGGGATCTGGCTGGCGCGGCGCGGCATGTTCACCCTCTGCCTGCCGATCGGCGATGCCGAATGCGATCGGCTCGCCTCGGCGGTGGAGGAGTTTCTTGCCAGCCGAAGGTCACTGCTGAACGACGGATAATCCGAACCACGACAGGGAGGAACGTACGACAATGCCAGGACTTACGCGACGCCAGACGCTGGTGGCGGCCACAAGCACTTTGTTCGCACCAGCCATCGCGCGTGCGGCGACGCGTGGCGTCAGCGACAACGAAATCATCATCGGCAGCATGGCCGATCTGTCCGGGGTTACCGCGGTCCAGGGTGTCAACAATGCCAATGGCATGCGGCTAGCCTTCGACGAAGCCAATGCCAAGGGCGGGGTGCACGGTCGGAAGATCCGCTTCATCGTCGAGGACAACGAGTACACCGTCCCGAAAGCGGTGCAGGCGATGAACAAGCTGCTGAACCGTGACAATATCTTCCTTGCGGTCGGCAACGGTGGTACGCCTATGAACGACGCAGTGATGCCGTCGATGATAGAGAAGGGCGTGCCAAACGTTTTCCCGACGACCTGCGCGCGCTCGATGTACGAACCGTTCAACAAGTATAAGTTCGGCCAGTTCGCTTCGTATTACGACCAGATGCGCGCGGGAGTGAAGCACTTCGCCACCAGCAAGAGCGTGAAGGTGGTCGGAGTGATGTATCAGGACACCGACTACGGCCGCGACGTGCTGGCGGGCGCCCGGGCGCAGGTCGAGGCGATGGGGCTGAAGCTCGGAGGCACCACCGGTCACAAGCCCACCGACACCGATTTCAACGGCGCGATCGCCAAGCTGCGCGACGCCAACTGCGACCTGATCGTACTCGGCAGCATCGTGAAGGATACGGTGATAATTCTGCAGACGGCGCACAAGATCGGCTGGAATCCGATCTTCATGGGCAATTTCGCCACCTATTCGACCGCTGTCGCTGAGGCACCCGGTGGTCCCGCGGAAGGATTCTTTTCGATGTCGCCGGCGCCTTATCGCTATCCGGACGATCCTCGCCCCGAAGTCCACGCGTTCGCGACCAAGTTCAAGCAAACCTTCGGCATCGACCCCAACTATCTCGGCGAAGCCGGGTATGTCGCCGCAAACTTTACTATGGCGGCGCTCCAGAAGGCGGGCCGCGATCTGACGGCAGACAGTTTCATCGCCGCGATGGAGAGCATGCAGGACTGGCGCGATATTTTTGGCGGTCCGCCGCTATCGCTGAGCGCCACCAATCACCATGCGTCCAATCAATCATTTCTGTCAGTGGTGAAGGATGGGCGCTGGACACCGGTGATCCAGGAGCCGTTGAGCTTTTAGCCGCAAGGCCATTGACCAGCGTCACGTCTGATGCTTCGTCATCCCCGCGCGAGCGGGAATCCGGTCGCAGCATGAGATGCCGTCGATAGACTGGATCCCCGCATGCGCGGGGATGACAATGGCGCGGGATGACGACGGCAGGGGCGTGAGGAAGTTGCATGAGACGTCGTAGATTGCTGGCCGGTGCAGCGGCACTGGCCGCGTCATCGTCTGTAGGGCGTACCGCAGAGAAGACGAAGATCGTCTGGTGGCACGCAATGACCGCGGCACTGGGCGAGCAGGTGAACCACCAGGTTGACGCGTTCAATCAGAGCCAGAACGCGATCGAGGCGCAGGCTTTCTACAAGGGCGGCTACAGCGATGTGCTGACCGCGACGATCGCCGCATTCCGCGCCGGTCAGGCGCCGCACCTCGCGCAGATCTTCGAGGTCGGCACCGGTTCCATGCTGGCCGCGGGCAAGGCGACCAAGCAGGTGTGGGAGCTGATCAAGGAGACCGGCGTCGGCATCGACCCCCAGGCCTACATCCCGGCAGTGCGTGGCTATTACAGCCTGCCGGACGGACGAATGGCGTCGATGCCGTTCAACTCATCGACCGCGGTCATGTGGTACAGCAAGGATGCGTTTCGCAAGGCGGGGCTCGATCCTGACAAACCGCCCGCGACCTGGCCCGAAGTGGTGACGGCAGCGGAGACGATCAAGGCGAAGGACGCGGCCGAGATACCGGTGACCAGTTCGTGGCTGAGTTGGATTCAGCTTGAACAATACAGTGCGCTGCACGACGTTCCGTTCGCCAACAAGTCAGACGGGTTCGATGGGCTGGACGCGCAGCTGGAGATCAACAGCCGCGCACATGTCAAGCACATGCAGCGGCTGCTCGACATGGCGAAGGACGGCACGTTCAAATACGCCGGTCGCGACAACCAGCCGGATCAGCTGCTGGTCTCCGGCAAGGCCGGCATCCATTTTAACTCGTCCGGCATGCGCGGCGACATGGTGAAGAGCGCCAAGTTCGACTGGGGCGAGGCGTTCCTGCCGTACGATCCGGAAATCATCAAATCGCCGCTCAATTCCATCATCGGCGGCGCCAGCCTGTGGACGATGACGGCGCCAACCAGGACAGCGGAGGAATACAAGGCGGTTGCCACCTTCCTGCAGTTCATCGGCAGACCGGACAATGATGCTTACTGGCATCAGCACACCGGCTATGTGCCGGTGACTCTAAGCGGATTCGAGCTGTCGCGGCAGCAGGGTTTCTACGACAAGAACCCAGGTGCCGATCTGCCGGTGAGGCAACTGGCGCGCGGCACGGTGACCAACAACTCGCGCGGCTTGCGGCTGGGTCGGCTCGCAGAGATCCGCAACATCATCTACGAGGAAATGGAGAAGGCCTTTCAGGGCAGCCAGACCGCGCAGCAGGCGATGGACAACGCCGCGAGCCGTGGCAACAAGGTGCTGCGCGACTTCGAGAAGTCGGCAAAGACGTAGCCGCATCTTATGGAGCGCCACACCGTCTTTGAGGGGTGGCTGCTGCCGTTATTGTTGGTGCTGCCGCAGTTGCTGCTGACCGGCTTCTTCTTTCTCTGGCCCGCCGGTGAGGCGATCTGGTCCAGCCTGATCAGAGAAGACCCATTCGGTCTTGGCTCCACCTTCGTCGGACTGGAGAACTTTTCTGCGCTGTTCGCCGATCCGCTGTACGTCGGTGCGATCATTCGCACAGTGGTCTTCTGCGCGGCCGTCAGCCTGCTGTCGATGGGCGTCGCATTGCTGCTCGCCGCGTTCGCTGACCATCACATCGCCGGACGGACGATCTACCGCACGCTGTTGATCTGGCCCTACGCCGTGGCGCCCGCGGTCTCTGCCGTACTGTGGCTGTTCATGCTCAACCCGCAGGTCGGGCTGCTCGGCCGCTGGCTGAATTCACACGGCATTGCCTGGGACTACGCGATCAACGGCGGCCAGGCGCTGCTGATGGTCATTGTGGCAAGTGCCTGGAAGCAGGTGAGCTACAACTTCATCTTCTTTCTCGCGGGTCTGCAATCGATCCCACGCGCCGTGGTCGAAGCGGCACGGATGGATGGAGCCAAGGGGTGGCACCGGTTCCGCACCATCTCCTTCCCGCTGCTGGCGCCGACGACGTTCTTCCTGCTGGTGGTGAACCTGGTCTATGCGGCGTTTGATACGTTCGGCACGATTTACGCGCTGACGCATGGAGGTCCGGGCAAGGACACCGAGACACTGGTCATCAAGGTGTATCGCGACGGTGTGGTGAACCTCGATCTTGGTTCGTCGTCGGCGCAGTCGGTCGTGCTGATGGCCGGCGTGATCGCGCTGACGGCCATCCAGTTCCGCTTTATCGGCCGGCGCACCAGCGCATGAGCCAGGCGATGCTCAGCGCGCCGATCGAGCAAACCGTTCCGCGGCGACGACCGGATTGGCTGGCGCATATCGTACTTGGCATCGGCGTGCTGCTGTTTGCGCTGCCGGTCTGGTTGGTGTTCGCCGGTTCCACACAGGATTCCGGCGCGATCACTAGGGGCGAACTGTCGCTGCTGCCTCGCCTCGATCTGTCGGCCTATCCGCGCGTCCTGCTGCACGGGAGCATGGGCACCGAGCCGGTCTGGCACATGCTGCTGGTATCCGGCGGCATGGCGATGGCGATCGCTTTGGGCAAGATCGTGATCTCGATCCTGTCGGCCTATGCCGTCGTGTTCTTCCGTTTTCCGTTCCGGCACACAGCTTTCTGGTTGATCTTCATCACGTTGATGTTGCCGGTCGAGGTGCGCATCATTCCGACTTACTCGGTGATGTCGCGCCTCGCTCTGATCAACAGCTTCACCGGTCTGACCGTGCCGCTGATCGCATCGGCCACCGCAACCCTGCTGTTTCGCCAGGTGTTTGTGGCGATCCCCGACGAACTGGTTGAGGCAGCCCGCATGGATGGCGCCGGACCGCTGCGCTTTCTGCGCGACATCCTGATACCGGTTTCGGTCACCAACATCGCCGCTTTGTTCGTGATCCTGTTCGTTTACGGCTGGAACCAATATCTGTGGCCGCTGCTGGTCGCGACTGATCCGGGGCTCGACACCATCGTGATCGGCATCGTGAAAATGATCGGTGTCGAGACGCAGACTGACTGGAGTTCGGTGATGGCCACGGCAGTGCTCGCCTTGCTGCCGCCGATCGTCGTGGTGGTGGTGATGCAGCGCTGGTTCGTCGCCGGTCTGACCGACAGCGAGAAGTAGCGCGCCATCGCCACTTCGATCGTCGCTACAGCCAACGCCGAACGCGTGAGCAATAGTCATGATAGACATCCCCGAACTTGCGCGCGAGATACGCTTCTTCGCGAGCTACAACGCCGTAGCGGATCACGAGCGCGAAGGGCACCAGAGTCACAACCAGCCAAAGGCTGTTGAACGCAACGGCTAAGCCGATCTGCCCCAGGAACATGCCGAGATAGATCGGATTTCGCGTGACGCGATACGGTCCGTGGGCAACGATGGTTATGGTCGGCCGGTTGGTGGGGACATTAGAGCCAGCCCTGGTCATCGTTACCACGGCCGATACGCCCAGCGCGATTGCGAGCAAGAAAACCACGGCGCCAATCCAGTGGGCAGGCAGCGCCGCTGGCATGAATGGCAACGGCACGAGCCGGTCGAGCGAAAGCCCAACAATGATGGCAAGCGCCCATGCAATCGGCGGGTGGATAATGACGTTGGCGGTATCTGCCGTGTCGTCCATGGCGTAGAGCGCTGCCTCTCTTCGTCGAGCGCCGAACCGACGCTACTCGCGGTGTGCCAACGCCAGTCCGATCCCGGCGCCGATAAGGAATCCGCCGGACAGGCGGTTGCGCAGCCTGCCCCGCATCGCAAGGAAGCCGCGCACGCGGCCTGCCAGCAGCGCCCAGCAAGAATCCAGCCCGGCGGCGATACCAAAGAAGGTCAGTGACAGCAGTGCCACCTGGAGCGCGATCGGCGCATTCAGGGTCAAGAATTGCGGAAAGAACGCGCCGTAGAACAGCAGCGTCTTCGGATTGGTGAACGAGATCGCGAAACCGCGCAACGCGATCGCCCGGATTGAACGCGGCTGCGGTTTCATGCGAGTGAGATCAACCGGCGCCGCGGCCCATTGCCGTACGCCAAGATACAGCAGGTAGCCGACACCGATCCAGCGGATCCATTCGAACCAACCCGCGAGGACACCAAGTGTCGCGGTCAGTCCCAGCGCTGTCAGCGCAAGCTGCAGCGCGATGGCAGACGAGGTCCCGGCAACGGTCAACAGGCCATAGCGCGTGCCGTAGGCGATCGAGTTGGCGACAATCAGTGAGACGTTCGGCCCGGGGATAAGGATGAGCACGGAAGAGGCGAGGACAAAGCCGATATAGAGTTCGAGCGGCATATTCTTCCCATTGCTACAGGGACCTGCGGTCCGGAACAGTCTGGCATGGCAGCGCCGGCTCCCATGCCGATGCCTGTTATCCCTTCGGCGGTTGCCATGCCACCTAACGCGAGAAAACCGCGATGACCTCGCGGGCACTTTCGACGCCAAGGGCCGGCCAGAGGATAGGCAGATCGAGGCCGGCTGCACGATACGCGGCAATGCGCTCGCGGCACCGTTCGACCGGACCGAGCAAGCAGATTGCGTCAAGGACGCGGTCGCTCAGTGCCTCGCCACCAGCGCCTTGCTCGGCTTTATCAGCTTCTTCCGCAAACCCACTCGCCCGCAGCAAGCGCTGGAAGAACGGCAGACCGGTGAAGAACCCCAGGTTGTCCCGGGCGGCGGTTTGCAAGGCGTCGATGTCATCGCCGACATAGGTCGGCAGGCCAAGCGCCATCTCGAACGGGCCACGTTTGGCTGATCTGGCACGACCCCGCTCGATCCACCGCTTGCTTCGCGCCACTCTGTCAACCGACCACCACAGAGGCATCACTCCATCGGCGATCTCACCCGCCAGTTCGACATTCTGCGAGGTCAGCGCCGCCAGATAGACAGGAACCGGAACAGGCGAGGGCTGCTGCGGAAGATGCGTTGCGGGCCCGTCGCCCCGCAGCCACGCGATGACCTCGGTGGCATAGCTGCGCAGGTGGCCGCTTGGATCAGCCATCTCGATACCGAGCGCCTTGTTCACCGGTTGATGACTCACGCCGAGACCCAGAATCATTCTTCCATCGGTCGCGTCGCCGGCCAGAGTAGCGGCCTTGGCACAAAGATAGGGCAGTCGCAGGAATGTATGGGCGACCCAGGTTCCGACTCTGATCCGCCGAGTCGCAACCCCCATCAACTGCGCGGTGGCAATCGCATCGTTGTTGAGCTCGGTGCAAAATACTGAGTCGAACCCTGCATCTTCTGCGGCCCGTGCGACATCCTGGACCTCGCGAGCTCGCCAACCTGCTCCAGGAACAAGTCCGAGACCTAACCTTGCAGTCATCGGCTCCTCTCGTCGGTATCGTTTCGCTGACAAGCAGTGAGTGTAAGACAGAGAGTTGATACAACCAACTGCGAGGGGTAGCCCAACGGGGGTAATGACAGCGACGACAATCGTCGAACAAATGCAACGATGATTGGACGGATGACGCTCGCTTTCTTGTTATTGCCAGTGGTCGCTCTCGGACAAGCCCGCGACTGCACATCGCGGCCAATCAATCCGGTCGCTGTGCACGCCAGCCTCAAGGGTGTCTACGAGAAGTTGGGCAAACGCCTGCGCATCGATCCCGATCTGGCCCAGGCGATTACCCAGATCGAAAGCGGGTTTGATCCGCGGGCCGTGTCGCCGAAGGGTGCACAAGGTCTCATGCAGCTGATGCCGGAAACCAGTGCGGCGATGCATGTGGCCAATCCTCTTGATCCGCATCAGTCGATCTTAGGTGGCATGCAGTTCTTGCGTGTGCTCGCGAATGATCCACGCTTTGCGGGCAACCCTTACATGGTGCTTGTGGCATACAATGCCGGCCCTAATCGTGCGGTGTTTCCCGAGGAGAGCTATCGCTACGCCGATGCTGTACTTTCGGTCTACCAAAAGTTGAAGGCACAGAATGTCCGGCGGGGCGGGCTGATCGAGCCGACGCAAACGCTCGACCGCAGTTTTCTCGGCGCGATCCAGTGCGGACAGACGTCACCGGCGGCGCCGCGTGTCTCCGTGGCTGGCGGTAAGGTCCAGCCTTCGCGACACTACCGCTGAACCATCGCACTCTGCTGCCCCTGCGATCCGGCGCGGAGATGTGATCGAAGTTGGGATCGCATAGTATATCGATCGATTGACTTTGGCGGTCGGACGATATAGCAGGCCGCCCCGCAACCTGGGGCGACAGAATGTCCGTCAGCATTAGCCGGTTCCGGCCGGGGTCCCATCAACGCGGCGAAGAAACGCGCGGCCGGATCCTAGAGGCGGCACTCGAGCTGTTCGCCGCCAGCGGCTTTGAGGGCGCCAGCACGCGCACCTTGGCCGAGCGCGCCGGCGTCAATTTGCCCGCCATTCAGTACTATTTCGGCAGCAAGGAAGGCCTTTATCGCGCCGTGGTTCAACAGATAAGCGAACAGATGCAGGCGGGGTTCGCAAGCGTGCTGGAGCGCACGCATAGCGCACTGGCCGATGACCACCTGCCTCGCCAACGGCTCATCGACCTGCTGAGCGACATCCTCGGCGTGATGGTCGGGCTGATCCTCGACGACAGCGTGCCCAATCGCGAGAGCCGGCAGAAGTTCTTCGCGCGCATGGAGGTGGAACCGAATGCGGCGGTCTATGCGCTGCAGGACGATATGATCCGTCACGTCTGTTCGCCGTGCTGTGCGATCATCGGACGATTGATCGGTCGCACGCCGGACGACGAGCAGGTGCTGCTGCACGCGATGACACTGATCGGCCAGGCCAAGATCTTCTGTGGCTGGGGCACGTCGCGCGTGCTCCACTGGGACACCATCAGCGAAGAGCGCATCCACTCAGCCCAGGCGGTGGTGCGCCAGCATGTTCAGGCAATCTTCCGGACGAGGCCGAAGTGAAGCGAACTGCACTCGCGCTGCTGCTTGGGCTGGGCGGATGTGCAGTCGGTCCAGACTTTGAACGTCCGACGGCACCGACCGATACCGGCTATACGCCCGAGCCGCTGGCCACGCAGACCGCGTCGGTAAGGATGCGCGGAGGCGATGCGCAGCATTTCCTGGCCGATCGCGACATCCCCGGCGATTGGTGGACGTTGTTTCGCTCGCGTCCGCTCAATCAGCTGATCGGGCAGGCGCTGAAGGCCAATCCCGATCTTGATGCCGCGCAGGCCGCGCTGCGGCAGGCGCAGGAGAACGTCTACGCCGAGCAGGGCGCACTGTTCCCGCAGGCCAGCTTCAACTTCCAAGCCCAGAAGCAACGGTTCTCGGGCGCCACCTTCGGTGATCCCACCACCAGCGCCACGTTCGGGTTGGTCACGCCGCAGCTGAACATCTCTTACGCGATCGACGTGTGGGGCGGAACACGGCGGCAGATCGAATCGCTCGAGGCGCAGGCGGAGTTTCAGCGCTTCCAGCTCGAGGCGACCTATCTCACGCTGACCTCCAATGTCGTGGTCGCGGCGGTGCAGGAGGCATCGCTGCGCGGCCAGATCGCCGCCACGCAGGACATCATCCGAGACCAGGCGCAGTCGTTGAAGTTGGTGCGCGATCGGTTCAATCTGGGTGGCGCGTCACAGGCCGACGTGCTGACCCAGGACGCGCAGCTTGCGCAGACCCGCGCCACGCTGCCGCCGCTGCAGAAGCAACTCGCGCAAACCCGCAACCAGCTCGCTGCGCTGGTCGGCCAGCTTCCTTCGCATGAGGCCGCCGGGACGTTTGCGCTCGACAGCATGCATCTGCCGAGGGACCTGCCGGTCAGCCTGCCGTCGCAACTGGTGGAGCAGCGGCCGGACGTGCGCGCGGCCGAAGCGCAGCTGCATTCGGCATCGGCGCAAATCGGTGTCGCTACGGCCAATCAGCTGCCGCAATTCAGCATAACGGGCAGCCTTGGCACGGCGTCGAACAACTTTACCAACATGTTCGCACCCGGTACCGGCGTATGGAGCATTGCAGGCGGCGTCACCCAGACGCTGTTTGATGCCGGCACCTTACTGCATCGCAAGCGTGCGGCAGTGGCTGCTTTCGAGCAGACCGCCGCGCAGTACCGCAGCACGGTGATTAAGGCATGCCAGAATGTTGCGGACACGCTGCGTGCGCTGCAATCCGATGCCGATGCGATGGTGGCCGCTGCGGCGTCCGAGCGTTCGGCGGCAGCAAGCCTTGATCTGGCGCGACGGCAGTATCAGCTTGGTGCCATCGATTATCTTACTCTGCTGAACGCGCAGCGCACATGGCAGCAGGCGCGCATCAACCTCGTGCAGGCCGAGGCAAACCGCTACGCCGATACGGCGGCACTGTTCCAGGCACTCGGTGGCGGGTGGTGGCATCGTAGCGATGTCGCACCGCAGGTCGCCGCAAACGCGAAGCAGTCCTGACGGAGACGGACATGATCAAGCGCATGGTCATCATGTTGGTCGCGGTGGGCGTCGTTCTGGGCGGCTTCTTCGCGTTCCAGAACTTCAAGGCCCGGATGATCCATCAGGTCCTGGCCGCCATGGCCAATCCACCACAGACCGTTTCCACCGTGACCGCCGGGATGCAGGAATGGCAACCGCAGCTCGAGGCGGTTGGCAGCCTGCGTGCGGTGAACGGCGCCGATCTGTCGCTGGAGGTCTCCGGCATTGTCGGTGAACTGCATTTCAACTCCGGGGACGATGTTCCCGAGGGCACAGTGCTGCTGCGGCTGCGCTCGGAGGACGACGTGGCGAAGCTACAGGCACTGCAGGCCACCGCCGATCTCGCCCAGGTGACCTATGACCGCGACGTGAAGCAGTGGAAAGCGAAGGCGATAAGCCAGCAGCAGGTCGATTCCGACACGTTCAATCTGAAGAACGCGCGCGCCCAGGTCGAGCAGCAGAAGGCGATGGTGGATAAGAAAATCCTGCGCGCGCCGTTCACCGGTCACCTGGGCATTCGCGCCGTTGATGTCGGGCAGTTCCTGAACGCAGGCACCACCGTCGTCACGTTGCAGGCGCTTGATCCGATCTATGTCGATTTCTTCCTGCCGCAGCAGGCGCTGGACCGGATCAAGATCGACCAGCAGATCTCCATCAAGGTCGATACATATCCGGGGCAGAACTTCGCGGGAAAGATCATTGCGATCAATCCGCAGGTCGACGCCAACTCGCGCAACGTGCAGGTGCGCGCCACGCTGGGCAATCCCGACCGCCGGCTGTTGCCCGGCATGTATGCCACGATCGATATCGATGCCGGTGAGCAGCAGCGCCATATCACGCTGCCGCAGACTGCGGTCGCCTATAACCCCTATGGCAGCACGGTGTTCATCGTTCAGGAGAATGGTGCGGAGAAGACGGTCCGGCAGACCTTCGTTACCACCGGAGCAAGGCGCGGTGACCAGGTCGCCGTACTGACTGGGGTGAAGCAGGGCGATGTCGTCGTCACCGCCGGCCAGATGAAACTGCACAACGGTTCACCGGTCACGATCAACAACAGCATTCAGCCCGCAGACGATGCGGCGCCTGAACCCACCGACCACTAAGTGGTGGCAGCATGAAGTTCACCGACATCTTCATCCGTCGTCCGGTGCTGGCATCGGTCGTCAGCCTGCTTATCCTGGTGCTGGGTCTGCGCGCGCTCGGCACCCTGCAGGTATTGCAATATCCGCAGACGCAGAATGCTGTGGTCACTATCAACACGGTCTATTATGGCGCCGACCCCAATGTGGTCGCCGGGTTCATCACCACACCGTTGGAGAATGCGATCGCGCAGGCCAATGGTATCGACTATATGCAGTCGACTAGCACGTCCGGCGTCAGCACCATCACGGTCTATCTTCGCCTCAACTATGATGCGGACAAGGCGCTGACCGAGATCAATACCAAGATCGCGTCAGTGCTGAGCCAGCTGCCGCCGGGTACCCAGCAACCGAATCTGACCGTGCGTATCGGTCAGACCATCGATGCCATGTATATCGGCTTCAACAGCACCGTGCTGGCGCCGAACCAGATCACCGACTACCT
>JBKPSV010000020.1:0-23531 GCA_046735215.1 Pseudomonadota bacterium
CAGCTTTGGCCACCAGGTGATGCAGCGACTGGTGCTTCGCCTGCACCTGTGCCGGCGCCACGCGCGCGGCCATGGGTTCGACGCTCTTCCGCCGGCCAGGAAGCAATAAGCCAGTGCAGTAGGATCGAAATGGCGCCGCCCCGTCGGCATGTCCGAGCGCTGTTGCCAGTGTCTCGACATAGGTTGCGAACCGAAGTTGGCTGGGCGCGGACTCGGAGCTCGGGATGCCCAGTCGTGATAGAGCCATTCTGTAACGACCAGCACCGAAACACAGGCGGCATAGTTGCGGGTCTGCGCCGCCTCTTGCATCAGCGCCTTGAAGCCTGCGGTCGACAGAGTGTCGGGTTCATCAGCCCGCCTGTCCTCCGTCACGGCAAGAGCGCCGAAGGCGCGGAGGAAATAGGTGTTCTCCTCGCTCGATACGCCGCCGATGAATTGCCCGAAGCTAAGTTTGGCTGAGAATGTGTCGGCGCTGGCCAGAGCCGCGCCCAGCAGTGTCAGGAAACTGTCGAGAAACCGGTGGTCCTGGACCAGATAGCGAGCCATTACCGCATCGGGCACAGTGCCCGCACACAGCTCCTTCACGAAGCGGTGCCCCACAGCGTTTGACCATGCAGGCTCGTTCGCAGCGCGCAAAGCATCGGTAAAGCGTTCAGGCATGATTTTCCTCCTTCGTTGAGCGTCGTTCGTAGATCGCGTTAACGGCTTTGCAGCGAGATGCGTGCCCTCAGTTTTCAACTGTAAGCCAACCCCCCAGTTCCTGAAATCAAACGGTAACATCTCGCGTCCAATTCTTGGTAATCGCCCCGACGAGATTGGAGGGCGGGATTGTGTCATGGCTGCCTGGAGTGCGTATATTCCCGCTGGATTTATGCTTATGTTGTCGACAGCGCTTTATTGCCCAGTCTCGGCTGGCGCAACTTCTGGTGGGCCAACGCCGCGGCAACTGTTGTCTGCACAATTCTACTGTCAGCGTATGCGCCCTCGCTCACAGCGACACAGAGCGCGCCATCGCGCAGCTTCTTCTCGGAAGTGGCCGAAACTCTCCGTCATCCAAGCTGCCTGGTATTGGCCTTCAGCTTGTTTCGCCTATTCGTGCCAAATGTTCTCACCCACCTTTGCACTTCCATTGCTTCTAACGACTGGGCAAGACGTCTGCGGGCTCGCCTCGGCGTTCGTAGTCCGGTGCATCCTTGTCGTCGCCAGGACGGCAGTGCGCTGAACCGCTACAGACGGCAGGTCCACGCGAAGCAAACTTTGGGAGGATAAGCATTGCCTCGAACCGGATTCGGCCATCTTCTAATGATGGCGCTCCTCGCCGCTACACCGGTGGCGGGTCGGGCACAGGTCTCGGACTCGATCGTTCGCATCGGCGTGATGAACGATATGTCGGGACCATTTTCTGAAGTCACCGGCAAGGGCGGACTCGTCGCCGCGCAGATGGCAGCCGAGGACTTTGGCGGCACCGTGCGTGGTGCGCGCATCGAGATCATTGGCGGAGACCACCAAAATAAGCCGGATGTCGCCTCTATCCTGGCACGCTCCTGGTACGAGCAGGGTGAGGTGGATGCGATCGTCGAGGTGCCGGTGAGCTCCGCAGCCATGGCCGTGCAGGCAGTCGCGACCAAGATGAGCAAGGCGTTCCTGATCTCGGGCGGAGCAGTGTCGGATTTCACAGGCAAGCTTTGCTCGCCAACCTCGGTGCACTGGGCGGACGACAGCCGCGCGCTTGCGCGCAGCAACGCGCGCGCCGTGGTAGAAGCCGGCGGCAGGAACTGGTTCTTCATCACCTCCGACTTTGCCTTCGGGCGCACGTTGGAGGTCCAGGCCAGCGAGGTAGTGAAAGCTGCAGGGGGCCAGGTGCTGAGTTCGATCAGGCACCCACTCGGCACGACCGACTTCTCGTCCTTTCTGGTAAACGCGCAAGCCAGCAACGCTCAGGTTATCGGCCTTGCCAACGTCGCTGCCGAGACCGTCAATACCATCAAGCAGGCAGGAGAATTCGGCATCACCAAAGGCGGCCAGCGGCTTGCCGCGTTCCTGCTCTTCGTCAATGACGTCAAGGCCTTGGGGCTTGCGTCAGCGCAGGGTTTATACCTTACCACGAGTTTCTACTGGGACTACGATGAAATACGCGCGCGTTCGCCAAGCGCTTCTTCGACCGCACCGGGGCGATGCCGAACCATGAGCAGGCAGCGAACTATTCGGTGGTGCAGCACTATCTGAAGGCAATCGAGATGGCCGGAACCGACGAGGCTACAGCCGTGGTCCGGCGCATGAAAGCCATACCTGTCGACGACCTTTACACCAAGCAGCCCGTATTATTGCGCAAGGGCGGTCGGCTTATGAATGACCTGATACTATACGAAGTGAAGTCACCCTCGGAGTCGCATAGCGAGTGGGACTTGTACAAGCCGATAAAGCGCATTCCGGCTGCCGATGTATATCCGCCGCTGGAGAACAGCGAATGCCAGCTACTATCGCAGATGTAGCCGCATGTCTTGCAACCAACTTCACCACCCTCTGCACGGCGGCTGGCTCCGCGAGGTCCGGGTCTGTTCCCTCGTCGCCCCAAGTACGTGGCGAGGGTCAGTCAAGGCGGATCAGTGGCGCCACTGCACCGCCTCCGCTTCATGACGGTCCTCTGGTAGATGCCGGCAAAGCCGGAGTTTACACACACCTAGTCACTGCCCTTTCGGTTCAGCACGGCAGCCCGGCACCGGGTCGGCTACTCTCGTTTGAAGCGATAGTGAAAGCGATCGCCATCCGCCGTCACCAAGCCCACTGTCGGTGCCGGGAAGTGGATAGGCAACAGCAGCGTGTCGGTATCCGCAACGGACGACAAGAACCGCCGTCGCGACACCGCCGCCTCCTTCGGATCCCAGTCGACTCCTGGAGACCAGTCAAGCTCCCTGCACTGGATCGCGTGGTGCATCATGTCTCCGGTGACCGCCGCTCGCTGACCACGCGAGAAGATATTGACGCAGCAATGGCAGGGGGAGTGGCCCGGCGTCGGCGTCAGCGTGATGGTGTCATCCAAGGTGTAGCCGTCATCGACGAGCAGCGCCTGCCCGGCTTCCACGATTGGCAGGCAGTTGTCGCGGAAAACGGTGCCCGGAGGGTTGGCACCTCGGGCGTGCTCGGCTTCCCAAGCGGCGTACTCCCTCTTGTGGAATACGTACTTTGCATTCGGAAAGGTCGGCACCCAGCGCCCGTCACGCAAGGTCGTATTCCAGCCCGTATGGTCAATGTGCAAATGCGTGCAAAAGACATAATCGATCTTGTCGTAGCGGACGCCCAGAGCGAACAGCTCGTTCCGCCAGCGCTCCTTGCCGGGAAAATCAAACGGCGGCGGATGCCCTTTGTCTTCCCCCGTGCAGGTATCAATCAGGATGGTGTAATGCGGTGTCCGAACGACAAAGGTCTGATACGTAATGAACATCATACCCGAGGCGGGATCGAAGACTTCCGGTTCCATCACCTGCAGATGCCGCTTGAAGGTCGCCTCATCGTAGGCTGGAAAGAAGTCCTGCGGCCGCCGCCATGGCCCTTCGCGTTCGATAACAGCGTCTATGGTGACGTCGCCGACTTGAATCGTCCTCACGGCTGCTTCCTCCTCACATCTTTCGATTGCCTATATCAGTCTCAGTAATGGGTTACCCACGGGCTGTTCATGGCTTCTTCAATGCGGCGGTGGCGCGCCTTGATAACGTCGGCCGGGACGGCGCTGACGAACGCATAGAACGTCTTCGTGCGGATTGCATCGACCACGCGCTCGCCCACCTTCTGCGGATCGAGCCCGGTGGTGACGAGACGTTCGGCCAACGTCGCCTCATCATTTGCCCGGACCTGTGGCCCGCCCATATGGTCCGGTCGATTGCGGGCACCACGGGCGATGTTTGTGTTGATCGGGCCCGGACAGAGCACCGTGACGCCGACATTGGTGCCTTCGAGTTCGTGCTCCAAGGCTTCGGACAATGAGACGGCGGCATACTTGCTCATCGAATATGGCCCCTGGTCGGTGCTACGACGATTCTGGAACCCGGCCACAGAGGCAGTGTTGACAACATGCCCTTCTTCCCCATGCCTGAGTATAGCGGGAACGAAATGGCGGATGCCGTGGATAATCCCCCAGATGTTTACGCCAATTACAAATCCCCAGTCGTCGGCCGGCACATCGACCATCCGCGTGCCGTGCATTGGCACACCGGCGTTGTTGCAAGCGATGTGGAGCTTGCCGAAATTCCGTTCGGCCTCTGCAAGAGCATCGATAATCGATCGCTCTTGCGTCACGTCGATCTTTACCGGCATGACGCGTTTGTTCGTGCCGGAAAGGCTATGGGCCGCTTGCTCTACCGCTTCCTTTTGAATGTCGGCCATGACGACATTGGCGCCCGCTTCCGCGAGCGCAGTTGCGATTCCAAGGCCGATGCCTGAAGCCGCACCGGTCACAATGGCAGTCTTGCCCGAGATATCCATGAGGAAGGCATCCTCCTACTTCGGTTGATCGATCTGTTCGATTAGCGCCAGGCCTTCAATTGCCGCCCGTCGCAAGCAGAATAGGCTTCTTCAGATGCTCCGTGAACATCAGCCGAGTATGGCACAGGAGCGTGGTCTTGACTTCAAAGCATCCGTGCGTTCCTGGGCGCTCTATCAGGCCGCGATCCAGTCGGCAACACGCTCCGCCATCATGATCACCGTTGCGTGGGCCCCCCCCGACCTGGGAATGCGCGGCATGACCGACGCATCAGCGATCCACAAAGCTTCGATCCCCCTCACTCTGCAAAATTGACTTACGACCGCCATCGGATCGGATCCCGGCCCCATCTTGCAAGTCCCAGACACGTGTCTGGCCGACCCCACGGTCTTGCGTATCCAGAGATCGAGGGCGTCATCGTTGGCTAGAATCTCATCTGTGGGATGAATCCGGTAGTCGACGATACCGTTATACGCCTTCGATTCCAGCAGTCCTGTTGCCAGGCGTACACCGTCTCGAACCCGCCGCATGTCATTTGGATGCTGGAGGTAACAGTAATTGAAGGACGGCTGAACGCCAGGATCGGCTGAGGCCAATTCGACGTATCCGGCACCATCAGGCAGCCCGAGCGTGCAGGAAATCCGTGCAACCTGCTCAGGAGGAGCGTCGCCGTTCAGATACCTGGTTCGCACACCCGGCACACGTTCCTGCCGCTCGTCGACCACGGGGCTGGTCCTAAGCAACATATCATTGATAGCGCTGGATCCTTGCGCCGTGTAGTGCAAAGCGAAGTGAACTGCATCGGTATGTGCAGCAAGTGTCACGCCGTCTTTGACTTTGAAGGTTACCTGTGCACTCAGGTGGTTCCAGAGGTTTCGGCCAACGCCAGGCAGATGAACGACCGTTGGGATCCCAAATTGCCGCAGTTGTTCTTCGGGGCCAATGCCGGAGAGCATGAGCAAGTGGGGAGATCTGATTGCACCGGCGCTCAGTACCACGCGGTCCGTCTCGATATGGAACATCTTGCCACCGCTGTCGGCGACCACGCCGGTGGCCCTCCCATTCCTGATGACAATCTTCCGGACGAATACTCCGCCTCGCACTGTCAGGTTGAGATGGTCGCGCACGGGACCCAGGTGCGTCATGGCAGTACTCATTCGCACGCCACCTATGTTATTCGAGGGAGGTACACCAAGACCGCCGGGGTGCAGGCCATTGGTATCGTTGGTCACGCTAAACCCCGCCTCCATGCAGGCGGCGTGGAATGCCTGCTGGATGGCAGGCCGCGGCCCCGACTGACGACGCCTGACAGGCATCGGTCCTTCCGCGCCGTGACAGTAGTTGTCCTGAATGTCGAGATCACGCTCCGACTTGCGGAAGTACGGGAGAACTTTGTCATATGACCATTCGTCATTGCCGAGCGCTGCCCAGGAGTCGAAATCCTCCGGGAACCCTCGTTGCATAGCCTGACCGTTGATCGATGAACCTCCTCCGATCACCTTGCCTTGCGCGACATGAATCTCGCCCTGCTCTTCTGTAATAGTGCCGCGCAAGGCCCAATTGTGTTGCGACTCTTGGGCTTCGGCGAAGCGTGTATGACCAAACTTGATTTCGTCTGGAATGCTGGCCGGATCAGGGTAATCCGGCCCAGCTTCGAGCAGCAGCACAGAAGTCTGTGCGCTGGCTGCTAATCGGCCAGCCAAGACCGATCCGGCCGCGCCTCCGCCAACGATAACCACGTCGTATTTCATCATTTCCCCCTTTGACTTCGGCATCAAAGCTGACGTCACTAGTGACTACATTCTCGCAAGGCGAAGGTCAGGCGTTCGAGCCGCTGCGTGGCCGGCGATCGCAGCGGGTCCAACTCACCTCTTCCTGTTAAGAGCCGGCGCCTCCGCGCTAGCTGACCGATGCATCAATCTGCGCCATCAGCTCCACCGGCAGTCTGCCGGCCGCTTCGGCGGCCACGCACGCGGCCAGCTCTTGGCGATTCTTTACACCCAGCACGACTGTGTCGACATCCAGTGACAAAGCATAGCGATGGGCCAGCACCGCAGGGTCCTCGCCAAGCTGGGCACAGAGCTTGCGAAATCCGGCGGCGCGGGCGTAGTCGCGAACCTCAGGATGGTCGTTGGGCAGTGGCCGATCGATCGCGGCCGTCAGTGCACCGGCCTGTACAGCTCGGATCCCCATGACGCCCACGCCGCAGCTGTGCGCCGTGGTCATGATCTCGCGCGCCTTTGCTGGTCCATCAAAAAATTTCAGACCACCCGGCGAATCCAGCAGGTTGGCGATGCACTGTACGGCAGCGGGCGTAGGTGCCTCGTGCAACAGCCTGAGGATGATATCCGGATGGCCAATGCCCGTCAGACCCCAGCCGCCAACCATGCCTTCGTCAACCAGCCGCGCGAGCAGCGGCCGTACATAGTCGATAAAAACGGCATAGGGCGTCATGCGGCTGTTGGCGTCGGGCCAGCCAGCGAGGTAGGCCGCATCAGGCACGACATTTGAGTGCAGGAAGAAGAGATCCAGCCGCGCCAGGCGCAGGCGGCGCAGGCTGGCCTCTATCGAGCGGCGAAGAACACCTTCGATCTCGGCGGACGGCGGGTTCCCCAAGTTGCACTTGCTGATCACGCGGACGTCGCGGGGCAGACTACCGGCGAATGCTTCGCCAACCACCTCCTCGGCCTTGCCGTCGCCATACCGTGGGGCAAGGTCGAGCAGCGTGATTCCCGCTTCAACGGCCGCGTGGACGGTGGCCACGCACTCGTCGAACGTGGTTGCGCCCCACAGCATTCCGAGGCCGCCGCCGCCCAGCGTCAACGACGAAACCGGTGACATGCCCCCAAAGGCGCGTGTGTGCATGATCGATCCTCCGGCGACTACTTCGAGCCCTCTGCCGCACACCGCCTACCGGTGCGAGCCGAGTAAGAGAGGCTGATGCGTCCCCGAAGCTAGAGCAACCCCGTGATAGCGACGCTTGTCTCTCCCACCAGTCGCCCGTGACGGGCCCGCTGGCAGATCTGAAGTATCGTCCCTACTTTGCATCGCTGGAAGGCGAAACTGCCGCTCAGGAGGAGGGTAGGGTATGGCAAATACAATCCGCGTCGGCATGGTCGGAGTAACCGCAGACCGAGGGTTCTCTTCCATCGCCCATATGCCGGCGCTCCAAGCGCTTCCAGAATTTGAGGTACTCGCCGTCTGCACAACGCGTCAGGAAAGCGCTGAAGCAGCGGCGAAGCACTATGGCGTCCCGCTGGCTTTTTCTGATCCTGCGCAACTCGCACAGCATCCGGATATCGACCTGGTCACCGTCTGCGTGAAGGTGCCGGATCACTTCACTCCGGTCATGGCCGCGATTGATGCCGGAAAGCATGTCTATTCGGAATGGCCGCTCGGGCGTAACACCGCGGAAGCCCAGCAAATGTCCGCTGCAGCGCAGCAGAAAGGAATACGCCATGCCGTTGGTTTGCAGGGTCGAGTTTCACCCTCCATCAACTATGTCAGGGATCTGATCGCGGACGGCTATGTCGGCAAGCCTCTCTCGGCATCGCTGTTGGTCAATGCACCAAACTGGGGTGCGACACTTGACCGAGCTTATCAGGCGGATTCAGCCAACGGTGCCAACCTGATGACCATCACGGGTGGACATAATCTCGATGCGCTTTGCTATTGCCTGGGCGAATTCAGCGAGCTGTCAGCGTTTGCCGTCAGCCAGCGAGGGCAAATTCCTTTGGAAGGTACGGGTGAGCCGATCAACAAAGACGTGCCGGACCAGCTTGTGGTCAGTGGCGTTATCGGTGACGCCACGGTCGTCAGCGTACACGTTCGCGGCGGCATGAACCGAGGGTATGCATTCCTTTGCGAGATCCATGGGTCCGAAGGCGACCTCGTGCTTGCCGCCACAAGCCGCGCTTCAACCCAACGACAGGAACTGATGGTGCGAGGAGCGCGCGGGGCAGACGACGATTTGCGAGACCTATCGGTGCCGGCAAAGTATCGATGGGTGCCGGAGGCTGTGCCACAGGGATCGCCGTACAATGTTGCACAGTTGTACGCAAAGCTTGGAGTTGCCATTCGCGGTGGCCCTGCGGATTTTCCTGACTTCAAGGCAGGCGTCGCGCGTCATCGGATGCTCGATATGATCGTACGGTCTGCTCGCACCGGTCAGAAGGAATTGAGCCGGTGAGCAGTTCCGGGCAACTGTCATACTAGGCGAGTGGGAGCCTGCTTACTTGTTTCTGCTCGCGTAAAGGAGCACGAGACACCTTCTTCGCCACGACCACCCCGGTTGGTTTCCTATCGCGCTCGCCCGTCGATGGTCATTACACTATCCGTGCAGGAAGCGTCGCAGCGCTTCGCGGGTGTCGCGCTCAGCCTGCTGGGTCACTCGGGCATTCGTTGCCTGATAGAAGCCATGAAACGCACGCGGGTACATGTGAAACTCGACCGGCACACCCGCGCGGCTCAAGCGATCCGCATAGGTCATGTTTTCTTCAAGGAAGAGATCAAGACCACCGACCGAAATGTAGGTTGGTGGCAAGCCCGACACATCCGCTGCCCGTGACGCCGCAGCGTAAGGCGAAACATCGGCGGCGCCCGGATCTCTGCCGAGCAGCGAACGCCAGCCGAAATAGTTGTGCTGTTGCGTCCAGACGAATTCGCCAACGTGAGGATGCAGGTCCTTGCGTACGGCGGTGCGGTCGTCGATCATTGGGTAGATCAGGTGTTGGAAGGCGAACTTTGGCCCCTGGTGGTCGCGAGCATAGAGCGCAACCGCCGCAGCTAAACCGCCGCCGCCACTTTCGCCCTTGATTCCTATGCGGGTGGGATCAAGGTTGAGCCGGCCGGCGTTCTTGTGCAGCCAGGCGAACACGGAGTAGATATCCTCCAGCGGAGCCGGATGCGGTGCCTCTGGAGCTAGACGATAATTGACCGAATATATCGTGCATCTTAGCTCTGACGCGAGCAGCCTGTTCTCCACATCCTTCATCTCGGGTGCGCCCGCAACAAAGCCACCCCCATGGATATGCACGATGCTGGGCAGTGGGCCGTCGGCCTTGACCGGGCGATAGCTGAGAACGCGGATCGGCTTTGCGCCAAACGCGCTTTCGATGCGGACTTCTTCGGCTGTAATGTCAGGTAGATCCGGTTTGGCAACGGCGCCGATGACCTTTAGGAGATTGGTACGGCGTTGCATCAGCGAGTCTGTGGTCAGCGGCTCTACTGGCCACAGAGCAAGGGCATCACGCAATTCCGGGTCAACAAGTTCTATGGTGCTCATGGATATCAGCTACATCCGTTCGGGAATGGTCGAACAATAGGACTGCCACTGACTTGCCGACAAGCCGCATGGACCAGCGTTCTCTCGCCGACACTACTGCCGCTTTTCGCTTGCCACCAGCTATGAGATTACCGCATCGGATACGAAACGCGCGAGCCGCTCCTTGGGCACGATCAGAACGACATCTCTTGAATTACGAAACCTTCTTCAGCGAAATATGATACTTACAGGCTGGATCGCTGATATCGACCTCCATGCTATCTCCGGCGATCTTTCCGACCCAAAATTGCACGACGGGTGGAAGGCCGATCGGATTCGTGCCATTGAAGGTACCGTCGGTCGCCACGACTGCCTGTCTGTTCCTGGCAAATGCCAACTTGCCGTTCCGCACCTCTAGGCGTACTGCGCCGGTGATGCAGTTTGGCGAACTGTATCCAAGCACCTGGCTTGTTCCGGCATAGAGGCCATCGAATCGCTGCTTGGATTCCTCACGCCCTGTACCGTGCGCCACTGAGGAACCGATCGGAGGCCGTGACGTGGTCGTCTCTGGAGCGGTCGGCTCGGATCGATTTGTTGGCGGAGCCGGATTGGGCAAGGTCGCCAATCGCTGTCGGGCTGTAGTGGCCGCGGAACCGCCGTTCCTCTGCAGCAGCTCATACTGCCGACGCGCGGCCTCGTAGCCACTGTTGTCGCGATAGAGATCGCCAAGCGCGAGCAGCGCATCGGAGTTCGCAGGCGCGAATGTGAGTCCCAATTCATACAGCCGGATCGCATCGCTAGTCCGTCGCGAACGGCTTGCCCCTGCCGCCAGACTTATTAACGCCTTAGCCTTGGCATCGGCGGACGGCCTTGCCCGGCGCAGCGACTCAAGCAGCCCCGGCGTCAGCTCGCCGCTTCCCGGCTCGCCACTGGTTAACTGGAAAGCCCGGACCATTTCTTGCGTTCTCGGCCCGACCTTGCCGTCTGGTGTGCCGACATTCAGCCCGATCGCATTCAGCAGCCGCTGCAATTCAGCAACTTCGGTGGTTCCCAAAGCTGCTGCTGATTGCTGTTGCGCCTGTCGCTTCGCGGCCTCCTCGGCCTGCTGTTGCGCAATGCGCCTGGCTGCTGCCTCATCGGCCTGCTGTTCTGCCAGACGCTTGGCAGCCTCCTCCTCCACCTGCTGTTGCGCCTGCGCCTGTCGTCTCGCTTCGTCCTCTTGCGCCTGCTGTTGGGCGAGGCTCCGCGTGACGGCCTCTTCTGCGCGCTGCTGCGCGAGCCTCTGCGCCTCCTCCTCCGCCTGCTGTTGGGCATGGCGTCTTGCGGCCTCGTCTCCCTGCTGCTCCGCCTGGCGCTTTGCCGCCTCGGTTTCACCAGCCGACTGCTGGTTGTCAGTAGCCTGCGGCGCATGCTGACCAGGTGGGCTCCCGGATTGGCGTGCGGAGTAAACCCATATGCCGGCCAGCATCGCCAGGGCGACAAAGCCCGCGCCGGCCTGGATAACGAAGCCGCGGCTCTCCCAGATCGCAGGCTTGCGTCGCATTGCCGCAATGAGCTGAACAGGGCTTGCTGTGCGTCTTGACCTCTCGAGCTCCAGCCCACCCTTCAGCGCGCGCCATTGGCTGGGCGACAGGCGCCCGGGTTTCTTCGGCTGGAGGTTTGCAGCGCGCGCGGCCAAGGCGGGCGTCCTGCCGAACGGATGCGTTCCGGTCAGCAGCTCGTATGCAATGCAGGCGAAAGCAAACACGTCGTCGCGCGGGTCCGGATCCAGGCCTTCGATCATTTCGGGGCTGGCGTAAGCCGGCGTGAGCGCTCCGAGCGCTTGGACGTCAAATGTCGTTCGATCCATGGTGTGCAGGCCGGGTGTCGGCACTGCTCGCGCGATGCCAAAGTCGATCACCTTCACGCGCCCGTTGCCTAGGATGAAGACATTTGCCGGTTTCAGGTCCGAGTGGACGATCCTTTCCGCGTGCGCGAACTCCAGTGCGGATGCCATCTGTTCGAGTATTGGCAGTGCTTCCTGTGGGGTGGTGCCGGTCGTGCCGTGGGCGCGGATCATCGCCTCGAGGGACGACCCCTCCAGCAATTCCATAGTGAGGAAGATGATTTGGCCGGCACGGTCAAAATCGTAGACACGCACGATGTTCGGATGGGAAAGACTCTGCGCTTTCCTGGCCTCCCGCTGCAGGATTTTGAGGGAATCGTCACGATGAAGCAGATCGACGTTCAGCGTCTTCACTGCGACGTAGGGATGGCGGTCGTTTGCCTCCTCACGGCGCAGGTCTCGCGCCTTGAAGACGCTGCCCATACCGCCGAAGCCGATCTTCTCCTGGATGACGAACCGGTTGGCAAGCACGTCGCCGGCTTTCAGGGCCCTTACACCACCCGATGGTCCCCGGATGGTGTCGTCATCGTCCGGTTCCGCCCCCGCGACGGCCTGCACTCTGGCATTCAACTGATCACGGATGCTCGAGGCGCGAATTCGGCCGGATTTGGTCTTCCAATCGTTGAGCAGCGCTGCCCGGTCGATGTCGGATCCATCCGCTAGAACCCGATCGACCTGGGCCAGCATTTCATCCTCGCCAATATCACCGACAAGGTAGGCTTGGATTGGAGAGGCGCCGTCCATGTCGTGAACAGACAACAGGCTGCCTCACAGTTGCAAGGATTCCGCGCAGTCCCGGAGTATGATCGGCATCGGAGGTCGAAGCTGATGGCGTGTTTGGGGCCTCCACAGATCCGTGGGCGAAAGGCCTCGCCGTTGATCGCGCCATCGAACATGCAGGGGGCAACCAGGCCATCTCGCCGCAGACCGGCGATCAAGATCGAAGTATTCCAGTGCCCGTGCGGGACAGTATCACCAACCGATGACCCATCGCGGCCCAGCCATAGTGCATGGTCGTGTCAGTTTTGGTCCAACGCCTGCCTCCGCAAAGGCGGAGAGCTCGTCATGAGTATCAACCGGGATGCCTTATGCGCGCCCGCCGACTTCTCAAAGGCGCTGATTGGACTTTCCCCAGAAAAGCCCACGGGAGTATCGAGGCCAGGAGCGGTCGAACGGGCAAATCCACTCTGTCATTCCGAGCGCCAGCATTTGAGTCGCCAAGCCAGCTGTTTTCCGGCAATATGGCTGTTGCACTCTCGTGGCGGGTCTTCGGCCGGCCTCTCGGGAATCGCCACTGTGAGTGGCCGGATCCTGAACGAAAGCAAACGGCCGGGCTTGAACCGGCCGAGCAGGGAGAATCTGTGCATGATCTCTTAGGCAGCGGACCGCACTGCGACTGAAGGTCGCGGCGCGAAGAGTTCGCAGATGCAAAACAACGCTGCAGGCAACGAACCTGCGCGGCCACTGGGAGGCACCAAATGCAGCGGAACGGCGGTCGTCCGAGCCGGATGGCTTTAGGCAGGCGCAGCGTCCTTGCGGCCGGAGCAGGCACGCTGACCGGTTTGAAGTGGGGTGCATCCACGGCGCACGCTGCACCGGCAGGGAAGGTTACGCTGGCCTGGCACACCAACATCGCTGCCCGCTGGCTCGATCCGCAGCAGCACGACGGCACCGCCAGTCCCGACAATTTCCTGATGGCGATGCACGATGGGCTGATCAAGAACTTTCGTAACAAGCTCTATGACCATGCTGCTCTGGCCGAACGTTTTGAGTTTGCCGAGGATGCCAAGAGCGCAACGTTCTGGCTGCGATCAGGGGCGAAATTCCATGACGGGTCTCCCGTCACACCCGCCGATGTGAAGTGGAGCTACGAGCACTATCACGGGGCCTGGGGCGAGGTTCTGCGCGAGCAGACACAGAGTGTGGAGGTGGTGGACGATAAGACAGTGCGGTTCCACTTCAACGACCCATTCCTGGATTTCCCGATCTTGTTTGGAACAGCCAATGTATGCGGCGCAGGCTGGGTTGTGCCTGCAAAGTACTATCGAGAGGTTGGTCAGTCCGGCTTTCTTCGAAAGCCGATCGGCGCTGGCCCATACCGGCTGGTGTCGCACGAACCAGGTGTGAAACTCGAGTTCGAGGCATTTCCTGACTACTACCGCCCCGTCGGCATCAAGCAGTTGACCATGGTGAGCATTCCAGAGGCGGCGACGCGGGTGGCAATGCTTGAGCGCGGAGAAGCGGATATCATCTACTTTGTGCCGGGAGAACTGATCGACCGGGTGAAGAACAATCCGAAGCTTCGGCTGGCGCCTGTGGTCTCCGGCAACTGGTGGCTGGAGTTCCCGGGGTTCCAGAACCCATCCAGTCCGTTCCACGATAAGCGTGTGCGGCAGGCTATCAGCCTTGCCATAAACCGCGATGCCATCAACGATGCAGAGTGCGGCGGCATGGGCGTGGTTGACGGCAACTGGATCAATAACGATGTCGAGTACGGGATGGAATGGCCAAAATGGCCATACGATCTCGCCAAGGCGAGGCAGTTGATGGCGGAAGCCGGCCACCCCAACGGCTTCAACGTTGATTGGGTCACGCCGACACCCAACTATTATTCTCGTGGTGAGCGCATTGTCTCCCAGCTGCAGGCGATCGGCATCAAGTCGAAGCTGCAAGTGATGGAACGCGGTGTATTCTTGAAGAGACTCCAAGGTGGCCTGAAGGAATGGCCTGGCGTACAGATCATCTTTGCGGCAACACGCATTGGCGGCACCTGGTCAAATTGGTACGATACGCATTTCAAGTGTGGCGGCTTTAATGCCAAGGACTTCTTCTGCGTCAAGCAGCTTGACGATATGTTCACAAAGTATCAGGCGTCCTACGATAGGAGCGAGCGCAAACAACTGGCTGAGCAGATCCAGAAGACAATGCTGGAGGAATACTTTTTTGTTCCAGTATTCCGGCATGCTTTTGTCAATGCGATCGGGCCACGCATCGCAGCCAGCAAGTGGCAGGACGTATTTCCGACGGTAACAACGGGGTACTGCTATCCGTGGGAGGACATCCGTTTGGTGTAGCGGGAGAGCGTCATGGGCCAATTCATCATGCGACGGACGCTTTATGCCATTGCCACACTCTTCATCCTGAGTCTGACGATCTTCCTGGTGGTTCGCCTTACCGGCGACCCAGTGACCCTTCTGGCAGAGCCTGGTGCCCAGGAAGAAGATCTGGCAATGGTGCGCAAAGACTGGGGCCTCGACCGGCCATTGCCGGTGCAGTACGCAGCCTTTGTAAAGAACATCCTAACAGGTGAACTGGGACAATCGTTCAACTACGAGATGCCCGTTAGCACGTTGTATTTTCAACGTCTCCCGAATTCCCTGGAACTGGCACTTGCCGCGACTCTGATTTCCTTTCTGATCGGTATCCCCACAGGCATTATTTCAGCGGTGCGCGTCAACAGCGTGTGGGACCATGTCGGCAAGACGATCGCCCTGCTCGGTCTTTCGGTTCCCGGCTTCTGGCTCGGGCTGGTGATGATCCTGGTGTTTTCCGTCTGGCTTGGCTGGTTGCCGACCAGCGGACAGGGGGGCTGGCGAAACCTTGTCATGCCATCCGTTGCGCTTGGCTGGTACTTTGCGGCATCGCTGCTGCGGCTGACCCGATCTAGCATGCTAGAGGTCCTGCGTAGTGAGTATATCAAACTTGCACGGTTGAAGGGCCTGCCAGCGTTCGCAGTGATCGCAGTACATGCATTCAAGAATGCGCTGATCCCTGTGCTGACATTGGCTGGCATCAACCTCGTTATCATGCTGAATGCTGCGGTGATCATTGAAGTTATCTTTGCGTGGCCCGGAATTGGACGGTTGCTGTATGAAGGTATTTTCCAGCGCGACTTCCCTCTCGTACAGGGTATTGTGATGGAAGCTGGCGTGATGATCGTGGTCATCAATCTGCTGGTCGATATCCTCTATGCCTACATCGATCCGCGTATTCGGCTCACCAGGTAGCAAGCCATGTCAATCACGCTTCGCGCAACCTACCCAGTGCTCAATCGTCTTCGCGTTGGCCATGACTTGCCCGTGCTGTCGCTCGCGATCCTGGTGCCGTTCGTCCTGACTGCGGCGTTCGCCAACGTGATCGCGCCGTACGATCCGACTGAGCCCATTCCCGGCGCGAAGATATTCGAGCCACCGTTTTGGTCAGCCGAAGGCAGCACGCGTGCATTGCTTGGTACAGACTTTCAGGCGCGTGACGTCCTGAGTCGCCTTATCTTTGGAGCGCGGGTTTCACTCGTCGTTGGTGTTACGGGTACGATCGTCGCCGGTAGTATCGGCACCATGCTTGGCATGCTGTCCGGCTACCTCGGCGGCTGGGTGGATCAGCTTATCATGCGGATCACCGATGCGTGGCTGGCGCTTCCAGCAATCGTGTTCGCGATCTTCCTGGCGACGATGCTCGGTCCAAGTATGTGGAACATCATCATTATCCTTGGTTGCGTCTACTGGACGCGCTACGCTCGGGTGATTCGCGGCGAAGTACTGAGCCTGCGAGAGCGTGAGTTTGTCAAATTGGCCGAGATCGCTGGTGCAAGCCGTACGCGCGTAATCCTGCGTCATATTTTGCCAAATGTAATGAATTCAACGATGGTACTGGCCAGCCTGACGATCGGCGTGGTGATCATCGCGGAGGCGTCGCTGAGTTTTCTCGGTGTCGGCGTCCCACCGCCCCAGCCGGCGTGGGGTTCAATGCTCGCTGACGGGCGTTCCATGCTGATGGTTGGCGACTGGTGGCTGACCATCTTCCCGGGCCTCGGAATCCTGCTGGTTGTTCTCGCGACACAGTTGTTTGGCGATTGGCTAAGGATTCGGCTCGATCCGCAGCAGCGGAATCTGTGATGGCACAGCACGTCCACGGCCGAATGAACGGGTCTAGCCAGGTCGCGACACCGCTCTTACAGATCTCTGACCTTCACACCCATTTCACCTCGTTCGGTGGAACGCGCGTCGTGAAGGCGGTTGATGGTATCAGCTTCACGCTGAATGAAGGTGAGACCTTGGGGCTGATCGGCGAGTCGGGTTGTGGCAAGACCACCACCTGCCTCTCTATTGTCGGATTACTGCCTGCGGCTGCGCATATAGCCGGAGGCCGCATTGCCTTCCAGGGTCAGGAGCTGACCGAGAAATCGTCGCGCGAAATGCGCCGCATCCGCGGCCGTTCTATCGCGATGATCCTGCAAGATCCGATGGCTTCGCTTAATCCATTGTTCAGCATCTATCGCCAGGTTGCCGAACCGGCCTATTATCATCAGGCTATGCGTGGCCGTACACTGCGCCGGCGTGTACAGGACCTGTTGCGCGCT
The DNA here is from genome assembly GCA_046735215.1 of Pseudomonadota bacterium. Lineage (GTDB taxonomy): Bacteria > Pseudomonadota > Alphaproteobacteria > Acetobacterales > Acetobacteraceae > JAMXLO01. The sequence goes on from JBKPSV010000020.1 coordinate 16,985, forward strand.
GTGCGCATCCCATCGCCAGCCCAGCGCATGCGCGACTACCCCCATCAGATGAGTGGCGGGATGCGCCAACGCATCGTTGGTGCGATTGCGCTCGCGGGCGGACCGAAATTGATCATCGCTGACGAACCCACGACCAATCTCGATGTCACTATCCAGGCGCAATATCTCGACTTGCTGAAGGATATCCAGCGCGAGACCGGTGTCGCAATAATCTTCGTAACTCATAACCTGGGTATTGTGGCGCGTATGTGCGATCGCATGGCGGTCATGTATGCCGGCAAGATTGTCGAACACGGCTCAGTCCGCACTTTGTTCAATGGCGCCAAGCATCCATACACGCGCGCCCTGCTGGATTCGATCACGAAACTCGGCAGTAAGGAGCCGCTGTTCGCGATCCCGGGGCAACCGCCAAACCTGGCTCGCCCGCCTCCGGGCTGCGCGTTTCATCCGCGCTGTCCCGCCACAATGCCACAATGCATCACGCAAGAGCCGCCTGAAGAAGGGTTCGAACAAGGTTGGACGGTTCGTTGCTGGCGGGCGACTGTGGAACCTGCGAGGAAAGAGTATGACCGCACCAGTGCTTGAGGTGCAGGGGCTGAAGAAGTACTTCCCCGTCAGCACCGGCGGGCTCCTGCACCGCCGTTTGGGTAGTGTGAAGGCAGTCGAAGCAGTGGACTTCGCGATCATGCCGGGTGAGACGCTTGGTTTGATCGGTGAGTCTGGCTGCGGGAAGACAACAACCGCCAAGTTGGTCTTGCTGCAGGAGAAACCGACCGGAGGCAGCATCCTCTTTGGTGGCGAGAACGTCCTGGAGATGCGAGGCGAAGAACTGATGCGTTATCGCCGGGCGGTGCAGGTGGTGTTCCAGGATCCATACAGCTCGCTCAGTCCGCGCATGCGGGTGCGCGACATCATAGCTGAGCCTCTGGAGATTCACACGGACCTGTCGCGTAGTAGAATCCGCGAGCGGGTGACCGAGGTGCTGCTATTGGTGGGGTTGCAGCCAGACGTCGCCAACCTTTTTCCGCACGAGTTCAGTGGCGGCCAACGCCAGCGCATCGCAATTGCCCGGGCGCTGGTGACCAACACCCGACTGATCGTGTTGGATGAACCGGTTTCCGCGCTCGATGTGTCGATCCGTGCGCAGATCATGAACCAGTTAGAACATCTACAAGCGACGCTGGGCGTCAGCTATTTGTTCATCGGACATGATCTTGCCGGGGTCGCACATATCAGTCATCGGATTGCAGTGATGTACCTTGGCCAACTCGTGGAACTGGCCGAGGCGACAGAGCTTTGCGCTCATCCCTTGCATCCATATACACAGGCGTTGCTGGTCGCGGCGCTGCCGGCGCATCCTGACGATCCGCAAGTACGGCTGACGATCGCCGGCGAGGTTCCAAGCGCGCTTTCGCCGCCTACCGGCTGTCGCTTCCACACGCGCTGCCCACGCGCCATGCCGCGTTGTACCCAGGAGGTGCCCGTTCGGAAGGAGATTGCGCCAAGCCACAGCGTTGCGTGCCATCTCTACGGCTGAACGGAAGCCGATTCTCGACGTTACGTCGCTCGCTACCGCCCAGAGTAGGCAAACTCACCTGGCGACGCTAACATACCGTCGGAAACGCCCAGCAGAATGAAGCAGCCGAAGGGAGGAGACCAGCCGATGACGTATGATCTGTTGATCCGTGATGGCCGCATCGTCGACGGTTCTGGTATGCCCGCCTTCCGCGGTGATGTTGGAGTGAAGAACGGCAAGATTGCCGAAATCGGCAAACTGAGCGGAGCAGCGGACCGGACCGTTGATGCGCATGGCGCCGTTGTGGCACCAGGCTTCATCGACAACCATTGCCATTACGATGCGCAGGTAACCTGGGATCCATTGTGCTCCTATTCATGCGATCACGGTGCCACCACGGTGATCTTCGGCAACTGTTCGTTGTCGCTCGCCCCTGTTCACCCCGGGAAATCGGAACGGCTAGCGGAGTTCCTGTCGTATGTCGAAGCGATTCCGATGGACGTCCTGCGCACAGTCGAGTTCGACTGGGAGACAGTGCCGCAATACATGGAAAAACTTGATCGCAATCTTGGGGTCAATGTCGGCAATCTGATCGGTCACACCGCGGTCCGCTATTACGTTATGGGAGACGAATGCCAAAATCGCACCGCAACCGATGCCGAGATCACCGCCATGCGGAATATCGTGCGTGACGGCATGCGGGCCGGTGCGCTCGGCCTCTCGGTCTCGCGCAATCAGGGCCATTATGACCCTCAGGGCGTACACCTTCCCGCACTATGGGCCGATGAGAAGGAAATGTTTGCCCTATGCGACGTACTTCGCGAGCTCAACACCGGGATAATCCAGAGCGGTGGTGGCAATGGCGCGGAGATGAAGAACAGTCTGATGAGCCGGCTGTCGGAAGCCACCGGGCGACCTGTCGTCTACAACAACCTCAATCAATCGATGCGGCGACCTAATGAGTGGAAAGAGCAGATAGCACACGTCGACGAGACGTTTGCCAAAGGCATTCGCGCATATCCGACCTGTACGCCCAACCGCATCACCGACTTCTTCACAATGCGCAACACCCAGACGTTCCGTGGTTTGCCGACGTGGCACCCGATCCTGCTGGCGACGGATGACGAGAAACTCCGTGCGTACAGCGACCCTGAAGTCCGCAAGAAGCTGCACGCGGAGGCTGTCGAGTTTAAGGTGGACACCCCTCCGCCAGGAATCTGCCGCACCTGGTGGGACTATATGACCGTTCAGCACGCAGTGCTGCCGAAGAACAAGAGTCTGGAGGGCAAGACAATCGGGGAGATCGCCAGGGCGCAAAGTAAGGGCATTGTCGACGCCTTTCTCGATCTTGTCGTCGAGGAGAACCTCGATACCGCATTTCTGCACGGAGAGAACAACGTCGATGATGAGGCTGTGGCCAAGATCCTGAACTATCCGAACGCCGTGATTGGGCTTTCGGACGGTGGCGCGCATGTGCAGTTCCAAAGTGGCTTTGGCTTCAGTACGCGCCTACTCAGCGAGTGGGTGCGCGATCGAAAGATCATGTCGTTGGAGTCGGCTGTGCGGAGGTTGACCTTCGAGTCCGCTTCGATTTTTGGGCTGCACGACAGAGGCCTACTGCAACCTGGTATGGTGGCAGATATCGTGATTTTTGATCCAAACACTGTGCGTCCGCTGCCGCATGAGGTTGTGCACGATTTCCCAACTGGGGCCATGCGCATTCGTGAGCCAGCCCAGGGTATCCACATGACCGTGGTCAATGGCCAAGTCCTGTTGGAAGATGGCAAGCATTGCGGCGCACTGCCCGGCAGGGTCTTGCGCAATTCATACTACCGCGCCAACCACGCGAATTGAGGCAAGAGGCAATGGCACTCGAACTGGAGGAAGCCAACCGGGTGATCGCGGGAGCGATCGCGAAGGCGGGTGAGCTCAAAATCCGGATCAGCGTCGCAGTTTGCGACGCAGGCGGGCGGCTGGTCGCGTTTCAGCGCATGGACAACGCGATCTGGGCGAGCGCATACGGTAGCCAAGGTAAGGCCGTTGCGTCAGCCGCCTTCGGTCGTGCCAGCGGCGAACTGTCGGAACGAGCCAGCCATCCCACTCCGGCTGGCATTGCCGCGGCGGAGGGTGGCCACATGATCATGGGTCAGGGCGCCGTCCCGATCATCCGCGACGGCGTCGTCGAAGGAGCATGCGGCGTAGGGGGCGGCACCGCGCAGCAGGACGAGGACTGTGCCCGTCACGGCGTCGAACAGCTGTAGCTTGTTCCGCCTCTGCGGGGCGAACTGGCATCGCTGGCCAGTCGCCCCTGAAGAAGTCATTTTGCGTTATCAGGAGGAAGCGGCGGCCGGAACGTTGCCATCGAGCAGGGATAGCAGAGCGCGCAGCAAGCGGCTGAGGTAGTTGAGGATCAAGCGGAGAGTGTAGCCAGCGCCGCACAGCAGGACGTTGATGGCATCGCCGCGGCCACCGGCGAGGCAGTTGCGATCAAGGCGACCATCGGCCTTCAAGTGGCCGATCACCGGCTCGATGGCGCTGCGACGGTGCAACTCGCGACGAATGGTGGCAGTGACGCCGCGCCGCTGACCGGCGATGAAGACACGTCGATGGTCGAGACCGTGCGCGCGATAGCCACGGTCGACATAGGCCCGTGCAACTGCAACGCCGATCATGCGCTCGACCTGGGCAAGCGCCATAGCCAGCGTATGACCATCATAGGGATTGCCCGGCAGCGCCATCATGCCCAGCACCAACCCTTCGCGGTTGGTAGCGGCGACGGAGACCTTGACGCCAATCTCATAGCGTTTGTGCGCCTTGCCCCCCGCTTTCGCAGGGGCAGGCTCTTCGTCAACACTCGACCTCTGGTGCATGCAGAGCACACAGGTTGCCATGATCTAACTTTTGTTGTGCGAGTAGCCGCGCCACGCGTGCCATCGGCTGCGCAAAGTGCGGAGCAAGGCCGGACGCCCGCCGATCTTGCCGCCAACATCTCGCGCGACGCGGCCGAGGAAGGTCTTCAGTCGCCTGATCTTCCGTCGCGCCCGCCGCATCTGCCGCGCGTGCGCATAGCGATTGGCCAGGCGCCGCGCTCGCTTGCCCAGGCGATGACAGCTCTGTCGCAGCTTGACCCGTGCTTTACGGCAACCCGTACCAGAATCTCGCGACCACGGTCATAGAGGCGTGAGTCGAGAGGAAAGGCGATCGCCTTGGGCTGCACCGTTGTATCGACGGTCACACGTTCGAGGCTGGAAGGCCTCACCGCAGCTGACGCCAATGCCGCCTCGACCGTCGTGGCCAGCAGTCGTTCCATGCCACTCGCACCGATACCCTCGCGCCAGCGGGTGAGCGAACTCGGCTCGATCGGCAGGCTGTGCTGGAGGTAATCGAAGCCGCAGAAGAACTGCCAATACGGGTTTTCCACCCAGCGCTCGCACACCTGTTCGTCCGATAGATTGTAGCTGTGCTTCAGGTAGCTCAGGCCCACCATCAGCCGTGTCGGCTTGCCGGGACGCCCGAGCGCCTTTGATACAGCACCCCAAAGTCGGTCTCGAAACTCTCCCACTCGATCAACCCCGCCAGTCGGATCAGCGGATGCTTCAGGTCGAGCTGGTTCGACAGCCCGGCCCGGAACAACTCCTCAGAGGGAGCTGCCTTTGGCCTTCTCGGACGCGTCGAAATCACCGGAAATTGCCACGCCGGATCGCGCCTCCGGCAACCTACATATTGGAGTCAGCGCCAGAATCCCTTGTCTCCCAATACCCTGGCAGTTTCAAGGGCGACTGGATTAACTTCTCCGAGATGGCAGATTGGTGTGCTCGCGAGAGGGGCAGCATCTAACCCGGCAGAGTGTTGCGGCACGATACTTACCACCAGTTAGGCGAGGCTATCACGCGCGGTGAGTTTGAGGTGAATGAGCGACCGCGTGCGACCGTTCGGCACCTGGCGGTTACATGGCTCAAGATGACGCGCGAGCGCTTCGGGGCTCTACCTTATGGTCTCGTCACGACATACCTGAAATACTTCTGGGTTCCGCGTGAGTTAGGGGCGCAATGGTTCGCGGTCAGGCGCATTCCTCTTCTGTCCTGGCTTGATGATGGAAAAGGCGACACCGCCAGCTCGGTTGTAATTGACAGTAGAGGTGATGCAGCAGCTGAGTACTCGGAAAATAAGAGCCGCGGTGGGCGCCCCGCTTCCTACGGCGCGGCACCTGCCCGCGCGTGGTTATGGTGTGCGCAAGGTGTGGCGACAGCTCGGCCGCGAGGGCATGTCTGTGGCCCGCTGCACTGTGGCACGTTTGATGCGCCAAATGGGCTTGCATGGCGTCGTTCGTGGCAAGCAAACCAGGACCACGATCGCTGGAAAGGCGCCGTGTCCCGCCGATCGGGTGAACCGGCAGTTCCGCACGGCCCGGCCAAACCTGCTGTGGCTGGCAGACTTCACCTATGTAGCCACCTGGCAGGGCTTTGTTTATGTGGCGTTCGTCATCGACGCCTTCGCCAGGCGCATCGTCGGTTGGCGCGTTTCCAGGACGGCACATGCAGGTTTCGTCCTCAATGCCCTCGAGCAGGCGCTGCATGACCGCCGACCCGTTCAAGGGAGCGGCCTGGTGCATCACAGCGACAGGGGCGTGCAATATGTCTCCATTCACTATACGGAACGCCTCGCTGATGCAGGCATAGACCCCTCAGTCGGCAGCGTAGGTGATAGCTACGACAATGCGCTGGCCGAAACCGTCATTGGCCTATTCAAGACTGAGGTGATCCGTCGGCGAGGACCCTGGCGCTCGCTGGAGGCTGTCGAGTTCGCCGTCCTCCAATGGGTCGACTGGTTCAACCATCGCCGGCTCCTTGAGCCGATCGGCAACGTGCCACCCGCCGAGGCTGAACAGCGATACTACGCCCAATTGCAGGAAATAGCTTTGGCGGCGTGACTCAAACCAACCAGCCTCCGGCAAACCCGGAGCGGTTCACTGGGCGAACTGATCAGCAGCCACCCGTATCGGGTGTGTCGAGTTCGGCGGCGCCCAGGAGG
>JBKPSV010000021.1:0-9838 GCA_046735215.1 Pseudomonadota bacterium
CGCCAGGAGCCGCTGCCGGTCGAGCATCCGTTCTGGACCACCTCCGGCATCGTGGTGCTGCCGCATATCGGCGGCGGCCATCCTGAGCGCGACAAGGCGGTGGCGCGGCTGTTCGTCGACAACCTTGCACGCTTTCTCGACGGCGGTCCGCTCAAAGAGGTGGTGGATCGGACCGCAGGGTACTGAGACGAAGCGGTGCCGGTTTGGTCGTTCCTTACGTGATCAGCACCGCCGCGCCCTGCAGCCTGCCGGCTCTTAGATCGTCCAGCGCCTGATTGGCCTGTTCGAGCGGATAAGACATAGGCCGTGTCCGCACGGGCACCTGAGGGGCAAGTTGCAGGAACTCGTCACCGTCGCGGCGGGTAAGATTGGCAACTGAACGCACCACACGTTCACCCCAGAGGATGTCATAGGGAAAGCTCGGAATCGGGCTCATGTGGATGCCGGCGCAAACGACGGTGCCTCCGCGCTCGGTTGACCGCAGCGCGGCCGGGACCAGCGGACCGACAGGCGCGAATATGATCGCCGCATCCAGCGAATTGGGCGGCGACTGATCAGAGCCACCTGCCCACATTGCGCCTAGTTCTCGCGCGAACTCCTGTGCTTCGATATCGCCCGGACTGGTGAACGCATAAACCTCGCGCCCTTCCCAGCGGGCCACCTGGGCGATGATGTGAGCGGCGGCACCAAAACCGTAAAGGCCGAGCCTGCGTGCATCTCCGGCCATACGAAGCGAACGGTAGCCGATCAGCCCGGCGCAGAGCAGCGGAGCGGCTTCAGCGTCGCTGTAGGAATCAGGAATGGCAAAACAGAAGCGCTGGTCCGCGACGGTGAACTCAGCGTAGCCGCCATCGATCTGGTAGCCAGTGAAGCGGGCCTGGCTGCAGAGGTTCTCGCGGCCGGAGTTGCAGAACTGGCATACGCCGCAAGTCCAGCCGAGCCACGGGACGCCCACACGATCGCCGACTGCGAAGCGGTCCACGTGTAGGCCAAGTGCGGACACGCGACCGACGATCTCGTGACCAGGGATGAGCGGCAGCTTCGGCCCGGTGAGTTCACCATCCACCACATGAAGATCGGTGCGGCAGACGGCGCAGGCACTCACCTGGATCAGCACCTGGCCAGGTCCTGGTGCCGGAACGGCGACGGCGGCAGACCGCAAAGGTCGATGCGCCGCTTCAAAGACCATCGCAAGCAATGCTGCTCTCTCCCAGACAGCCTGACAGCAGCACGGCAACCACCTCGTGTCGGCCGGGTCAAGGCGTTGCCGCACCACTATGCGGGATGTAGCGTCGCCGGGGATCGCCAGGAGACGCCGCAGGATGAGCAAGCACGTGGTCGCGACCGTTGCCGAAATTCCGCCAGGGGGCAGGAAGCTGGTGACCGTGCGCGGCCGCTCGATCGCGGTGTTCAACCTGGGCGGAGAGTTCTTTGGATTGTTCAACCGGTGTCCGCATCAGGGCGGCCCGATGTGCGAGGGCATTCTGACCGGGCTGATCGAATCCGACGAGCCGGGGCGCTACAAGTATTCGCGCAAAGGAGAGATCATTCGCTGCCCGTGGCATGGATGGGAATTCGATGTGCGCACCGGACAGTCTTATTGCGAGCCGGAACGGATCCAGGTGCGCAGCTATCCGGTCGAAGTGGCGGAGGGGCAGCGCGTGGTGCAAGGCCCGTATGTAGCGGAAACCGTGCCGGTCTCTGTCGAACAACAGTACGTCGTTGTGGACGTCTAGCGTTCTCGGATGGCGTCATCGCTCACGCGCATAGCCGAAAGTCTGATTGGTCGCATGGGCTGATGAGGGCACTGCTGATCCGCATCCCCTTGTGCGGCCCCGGTATTCTCTCTAGGCTTTTCGATACGAAACTCCTCGGTTGCGATCGTTGCAGCAGAAAGGAGTCATAGGGAGGAGGCGCTGATGGCGACCTACGGGTCCGCTACGACTGTTGCCTTACGACAAGAATATGTCCCCGCGGCGCAACGTGGGCCCATTACGCGCTTCCTCGAGGACGAGCGTCGGCTGGCGTTCTGTCTGATGCTGCCGACTATACTGTTGCTCGCGCTCTTCATCGCCTATCCCTTCGTCAACGGTATCTTGCTGGCCGTTACCGACACCAGAGTGGGTGTACCTGGCCAGTTCGTCGGCCTCGACAATTTCATCAAGATCTGGAGCGACGACATATTCCACGTGGCGGTGTGGAATACCTGCCTCTACACGTTCGTCACCACGGTCTTCAAATTGGTGCTCGGGCTGTGGCTGGCGCTGCTGCTGAACCGTCATTTCCGCGGCAAGGCGTTCATGCGCGCCTTCATCCTGCTGCCGTTCATCATCCCGACGGTGCTGTCGACGTTCGCCTGGAAGTGGATGTTCGATCCGACCTTCAGCGTGCTCAACTGGGTCCTGTTTCACCTCGGCATTATTCGCACGCGGATCAACTGGCTTGGCGATCCGGTGATGGCGACGACGTCGGTGATCATCGTCAACGTTTGGCGCGGCGTGCCGTTCTACGCCATCAGCCTGCTGGCCGGACTGCAGACGATCAGTCCAGAGCTGCACGAGGCTGCGGCAATCGACGGCGCGCGCGCCTGGAACCGGTTCCGTCACGTCACCTGGCCGTTGCTGTTGCCGGTGACCCTGGTGATCGTGCTGTTCTCGGTGATCCAGACATTCGCCGATTTTCAGTTGGTCTACGTGCTCACCGGCGGAGGACCGGCGAACGGAACCCAACTGTTCGCCACCTATGCCTATCAACTTGGCATCGGCACGGGGCTACTGAGTCAGGGTGCTGCGATCTCCTTGGCCATCTTCCCGATCCTGCTCCTCGTCGTGATCGTGCAGCTCATTTATATCCGCCGGGCGGAGACCCTGTAGCCGATGATCGAAGGAGCTAAATGGCGGCGCTGGGTTTTCTTCTATGTGCCGGTGACCGCGTTCGTCGTCGGCCTGCTGTTTCCTTTCTACTGGATGATCATCACGACGGTACGGCCGGACCGGGAACTTTACCGGCCCTGGAGCGCGCCCAACTACGCACCATTCTGGACCACTAACCCAACGCTCGAACATGTCCGCAGCCTGCTGACGGAGACATTGTTCAGCACCTGGATGCTGAACACGATGTTCATCTCGCTGGCAGCCACAGCGATTTCGCTGTTCTGCGGATTGCTCGCCGGCTATGCACTGTCGCGACTCAGGTTCCCGTATGCCGGTCTGCTCGGCACGGCAATCTTCATCACCTACCTTGTGCCGCAGACGCTGCTGTTCATCCCGCTTGCCGACATTATCCGCAATTTCAAACTCGGCGATTCGCCTTGGGCGCTGATCCTGACCTATCCAACCTTTCTGATCCCGTTCTGCACCTGGCTACTGATGGGATATTTCAAATCTATCCCCAAAGAACTTGAAGAGTGCGCACGCATCGATGGTGCACCGCGCTGGAAGGCTATGGTCTACATCATCTTTCCAGTGGCCGTTCCTGGTATTCTGTCGGCCGGGATCTTCGCTTTCACCCTATCATGGAACGAATTCATCTACGCGCTCGTCTTCCTGTCTTCGCCGGAGCAGAAAACAGTACCGGTGGGGGTCACCTCTGAACTGGTGCGCGGCGACGTATTCTTCTGGGGAGAACTCATGGCCGGAGCGCTGCTGGGCTCGATTCCGGTCGCCTTCGTTTATTCATTCTTCGTCGAGTACTACGTGTCCGGCATCACCGGATCGGTGAAGGGGTAGTCACATGGCTCGCGTTGCGATGCGCAGCTTGAACAAGAAATACGATGAGGTTCACGCGGTCATCGATGTGAACCTCGAGATCCGCGACCAGGAGTTTGTCGTGCTCGTCGGACCATCGGGCTGCGGCAAGACCACGACTCTGCGCATGGTGGCAGGACTGGAAAGCATTACAGGCGGACAGATCACGATCGATGAGAAGGTGGTGAACGAGCTACCTCCCATGGATCGCGACATCGCGATGGTGTTCCAGAACTACGCGCTGTATCCACATATGACGGTCTACGACAACATGGCGTTTGGCCTGAAGATGCGGAAATTTGCCAAAGGCGAGATTGACAGCCGCGTGCAAGAGGCGGCCGATATTCTTGGCATCCGCGAGTTGCTGAAGCGTAAGCCGCGCCAGCTATCCGGCGGTCAACGCCAGCGTGTCGCGCTCGGCCGAGCGATCGTGCGGCATCCGCAGGTGTTTCTGTTCGATGAGCCCCTCTCGAACCTGGATGCCAAGCTGCGGGTACAAATGCGGGTCGAGCTGAAGAAGCTACACGAACGGCTGGGGACCACTGCCATCTACGTCACGCACGACCAGGTCGAGGCCATGACGCTCGGCGATCGGGTCGTCGTCATGCGTGACGGTCGGGTGCAGCAGGTCGGCGATCCGATGGAGCTGTACAACCAGCCGGCCAATCGCTTTGTCGCTGGCTTTATCGGCTCGCCGGCAATGAATTTTGTCCCAGTGCGGATTGCAGCGCAGAACGGCTCGATCTGGGCCGAAAGCGAAAGTCTCCGCATCAAGGTGCCGGCGCCGATCGCGCCACGACTTGCTCCTTATGCCGGAAAGGAGGCGACGCTTGGCGTGCGACCCGAGGATCTGCGTATCGCCAACGGCGCTGACACCAAGGATCTGAGCTTCGACGTGGCGATCGAGGTGGTCGAACGGCTCGGTTCGGAGATCCTGCTGGACGTTGCTGCCGGACCGACGACGATGGTCGCTTCAGTCGAGCCGAACGTCACCGCGAAGGTGCACGAAAAGGTTGCTCTGGCGATCAATCCTGACCGCATGCATTTTTTCGACACGCAAACCGAAGTCGCGATCTAACGCGCTCGGGCGACGGGTTCGATCGAGGACCGCGTCGCACACGATGAGGGAGGAAGTCATGACCAAAATCCGCCGACGCAAGACTTTGCAGCTTTCCGCGGCCGGCGCGCTTGCCGCAGGCACTGGCGGCCTGGCTGGCATACTGGCGAGCGGGCGAGCGCCTGCCTATGCGCAAACGCAGACGATGCACTGGCTTCGCTGGGCGGATTTTGTCCCTGCATCGGATCAGCTGCTCAAGGGGGAGATCACCAAGCTCTGCGAAAAAGACCTTGGCATGAAGCTGACGGTCGAGACGATCAACGCCAACGACATCCAGGCGCGCATCACGGCGGCGATTCAGTCCGGCGCTGGGCCGGACATCTTCATGTGCCTCAACAACTGGCCGCAGCTCTACGCCGGCAGTTGCGTCGATGTCAGCGACGTGGCCGAGGATCTCGGCAAGGCGCAAGGCGGCTTCTACGATATTTGCACGGTCGTCGGGACAGTAGGCGGGAAGTGGATCGGTGTGCCCTGGTGCACCGGCGGCGGACTCGTCGCCTATCGCAAGTCCTGGCTGGCCGAAGCCGGTGCCCCCAACGGCTTCCCGAAAACCTGGGACGAATACCGTGCCGTCGGCAAGAAGCTGAAGGCCGCAAACCATCCTTATGGCCAGACCGCCGGGCATACCTTTGGCGATGCGCCGGGCTGGTGGTACCCGTATCTGTGGTCCTGGGGCGGCAAGGAGGTCGAGGCCGACGGCAAGACGGTGGTGCTCAACACCAAGGAGACCGTCGAGTCGGTTAAGTTCGCCGTCGCACTCTGGAAAGAGACGATGGACGAGGGTGGGTTGGCCTGGGATGACACCAGCAACAACCGCGCCTTCCTGTCCGGCAGTATTAGTGCCACCAATAATGGTGCGTCGATTTACCTCGAGGCTAAGAAGAAGCCCGACTCGTACATGACCGAGAAAGGCACGCCGATGAAGGACGACATCCTTCACGCCGGCATTCCCGGCGGCGCCGGCGGCCAGTTCAACCTGCCTGGCCCATTCACCAACCTGTTGATGAAGTACTCGAAGAACCAAGATGCGGCGAAGAAGTTCATGCGCTGGATCTCGTCGAAGGAAATCTTCGACAAGTGGTTCGTCTCACAGCAGGGCTATACCAGCGGCCCCACCAAAGTGTGGGAAGACCACGCGGTGTGGAATCTCGACCCGGTTCTCGCCCCGTTCAAGAAGGTACCTGAGACAGGGCGCCTGTTGGGCTACGCAGGCAAGCCGAACCAGAAGGCCGCTGAGGTGCAGACCAAGTACATCATCGTCGACATGTACGCAAAGGCGATCCAGGGCATGGACCCCGCCGAATCGGTGAAAGCGGCGCATGCCGAGCTGGTGACGATCTATGGCACCTGACACGAAGAGTGATGCGCGAGAGGCTGGAGCAACCGGCCCCGCCTAAAATAGGGAGACCGTCCATGCGACGCATTCGTCGACGCAAGCTGCTGAAGCTTTCGGGTGCCGGCACGCTTGCCGCCAGCAGCGGGCTCGCCGGCATTCTGGCATCGGGCCGAGCGCCTGCCTTCGCCCAGGGAACGACGCTGCAATGGCTCAAGTTCGTCGATTTCGTACCAGTGTCGGATCAGCTCCTGAAAGGCAAGATCAAAGACGAGTGCAAGAAGGCACTCGGGATCGACCTTGGTATCGAGACCATCAACGGTGATGGCATCCAGGCACGCATCAGTGCCGCGATCCAGTCGCGGTCCGGCCCGGACATCATGATGGCGGCCAGCAACTGGGCACAGCTCTACGCCGAGAACCTGGTCGATGTCAGCGATCTCGCCGACGAGGTCGGCAAGACGCAGGGCGGATACTTTCAGACGGCGCGCGACATCGCCTATGACGGTAAGCGTTGGATCGCCATGCCGTTCACGATCCTTGGTGTGGTGTTCGCCAATCGTACCTCTTGGTTTGCAGATGTCGGCGTGAACCCTGGCAAATTTCCAGGGACCTGGGACGAATATCGCGCCATCGGCAAGCAGATGAAGTCAAAGAACCATCCCTATGGTCAGACGCTGGCCCATGCCTTCGGTGATGGGCCGGCGTTCTGGTACCCGTATCTGTGGTCCTGGGGTGGCAAAGAGGTTGAGGCTGACGGCAAGACTGTCGCGCTGAACAGCAAGGGAACCATCGAATCGGTAAAGTTTGCAGTCGGCTTCTGGAAGGAGTGCTTCGATGACGGCGGCATGTCGTGGGACGATGCCGGCAACAATCGTGCCTTCCTCGCTAACACGATCAGTTCGACAAGCAACGGTGCCTCGATCTACCTGTTGGCCAAGGCAAAGGCAGATACCTACATGACCGAAACCGGAAAGCCGCTGAAGGACGACATCTTTCATGCGCCGCTGCCGAAAGGTCCTTCCGGCCAGTTCAGCTACCACGTTCCGTTCTCCAATCTGGTGCCGACTTATGGAAAGAACCAGAAAGCGGCCAAGGATTTCCTCCGTTGGTTCCACACCAAGGAGGTTTACGGCCAGTGGTTCACGTCGCAGCAGGGTTTTTCAACCGGTAGCACGAGGGTGTGGGAAGACGATCCGGTCTGGAAAGTGGACCCCGTGATGGCTCCGTTCCGTACCGCGGCGGAAAGCGGACACTTCGCCGGGTATGCGGGACCGGCCGGTCGTGCAGCCGCAGAGACGATCAGCAAGTTCATCATCGTCGATATGTACACCAAGGCTGCACAAGGTATGGCGGCGGAGGAGGCGGTGAAGTGGGCGCACGCGGAACTGGTGAAGATCTACGCCTGACGTAGGTACTGTCGGGAGAGTTCTGCAAAATCGGCTGAGGACCGTCGCCATGGGCGGGTGATGTCTGACGTCACCAACTCTTTTGGCGAGGGAGCACACCATGACGAAGGTTCAAGGTAGAGGCGAGGTCATCGATATCAGAGCCTTGTTGGCAGGCGATGCAAAGTTCCTGCGCGCCGCGTTGAAACGGCGATCGAGGCGGCGCTGGTAGCGGAGATGACTGAGACGCTGGGTGCGGCGAAGGGGAGCGAACCGAGATCCGGCGGGGCGACCGGGCTATTACTAGCGTTCGCTGATTACTCGGGTTGGCACACTCGAGCTTCGTGTCCCGCAGGACCGCGCGGGTCGGTTCTCGACCGAGTTGTTCGAACGCTACCAGCGCTCGGAGAAAGGCTTGGTGAGCGCTCTGGCGGAAATGTATGTGCAGGGTGTCTCGACCCGAAAGGTCAAGGCGGTGCGGAGACGTTGTGCGGCCACGAATTCTCCGCCACCACGATCAGCGAGGCTAACAAGTGGCTGGATGAGGCCCTGACGGCGTTCGCACGTCGCAAGTTTCGCGAACCCTATCCGTATCTGATCCTGGACGCCCGCTACGAGCGGTGCGTGAAAATGGAGTGATCGCCAGCCAAGCGGTGCTGCTCGCCGTCGCGGTCGATGGTCAGACGCGACTTCGCCACCTGGCTCGGCAAATACGCCAAGCTGTGCGCCTGGGTCGAAGACAACATCGAGGAAATGCGGACGTTCTATTGGCTGCCGCTGGCGCATCATAAGCACATGAAGTCCACCAACATGCTGGAACGGCTGAACCAGGAGATAAAACGTCGGACGCATGTGGTACGGATCTTCCCCAATGCTGCGAGCTGTTTGCGTCTGGTGCGCGCGCTTTCGGTGGAGGCGCACGAGAACTGGCTGGAAGCGATCCGCTATCTGAACATGGATCACCTGAAGGAGCACAAGAAGCAGATGCTGCGGGAAGCGGCATGATGATGGCCACGCACCCGACACGCTCAAGCTTCGTGCCGTGCTCGCCGCCGTCAAGCCCGCTACGCGCCGGCTTCGCCGGTGGACTGTGGCCAGGCTTGACCCAGGCTGCGCGCGACGGCGTGACGAACCATGGCCGGGACATGGGGTAATCGCTGCCGGGACCATCCTCCTGGCGGCATGACGCCCAGGAGGATACCCCATGGACCTGTCACACTATGTTGGCCTGGATGTTTCGCAGGAGCTGACGTCAATCTGTGTGATTGATGAGCAAGGCGCGATCATATGGCGTGGCAAGTGCGCCACCGATCCCGATGTCTTAACCAGGACAGTCGGTCAGCACGCGCCACATCTCGTGCGAGCTGGGCTTGAGACCGGATTGCTGTCGAACTTCCTGACGCGCGCCTTGCGTGCGCGCGGGGTGCCGATCGTTTGCATCGATGCGCGTCACGCCAAGGCCGCCCTGCGCGTGCAGATCAATAAGACCGACGCCAACGACGCGCATGGCCTGGCACAGGTGGTGCGGACTGGCCGGTTCCGCGAGATTACGATCAAAAGCATGGATGCGCAGTCGTTGCGGCTGCTGTTAGTAGCCCGCGCGCAGCTCATCTCGCAGCGTCAGGCGACGGCCAACACGTTGCGTGGCCTGCTGAAGGCATTCGGTCATGTGGTTCGCAAGGGAGCGGGCGGTCTGTTCGCGCGTCGCGTGCGAGAGGTCTGCGACAACAAGCCGGCTCTGGGTGCTATCGCCGAGCCGATGCTTGCCGTCTGGCAGAGCCTACGGGAACAGATCTGTATCCTCGATGGGCAGCTGCTCAAGCGCGCGAAAGCTGATCCGGCTGCGCGAAGGCTCATGAGCATTCCGGCGGTCGGGGTGATCGTCGCGCTCGCCTACATCGCCGTCACCTCGTCGCAGCCTCGCGTCATGCTCGATTGCGTCAAGACCGCTGCGCGCCGCTACGCGGGAGCCTGCGGCCCGTCTTGACCCAATCTCCGCTCGGCGCGCCTGTAGTGCATGGGCCGGGACAAAAAGCGGCGCCTCAAGCCGAACAAAAAGCATCTTTTGGCTTGCAATCAGAGCCGCGATTAAAGAGCGGAGAAACGGCACCAGCCGAACAAGGAAACTTCACTTCGCATCCAACACAGCCAATTGCAGACATTGACGGACATAACTCGTGGATCTATCCATTTTGCGGAGAGTGCTGTCCCACCCAGCCCAATCCAGACTCGGACGGTCCCTGAGTCCCGACTA
>JBKPSV010000022.1:0-12329 GCA_046735215.1 Pseudomonadota bacterium
GCCTCGGTGGACGTGCAACGCGGCGATCAGAAGTTGGACTTTGCGCGCGATGGCCAGAAGCTGGTGGTGAAGGACCCTGCCGATCACCCACCTCTGGATGATTACAAGGTGGACGATGTCGATCGCGCCCTGGAGTTGCTGACCTTTCAAGACGTGCAGACCGACAAGCAGCCGGTAGGCGACAAGATCGGGCAGTCGGTCTACACCACCAGCGACGGTATGGCGGTCACCGCCACGGTGTTCAAAGGCGACAAGGACATCTGGGCGCGCTTCTCGGCGGCCGGCACCGACAAGAGCAAGGACGAGGCAGGCAAGTTGAACGCGCGTCTGGCCGGTTGGACCTATCAGCTGGGCTCCTGGAAGGAGAAGGCTTTGGTGCCATCACTGGACGAGCTGAAGGCGCCAGCTCCGGAAAAGCCTGCCACACCGCCGGCCGAGCCACCCAAGCAATGACGGCCGGGCGCATGCCTGTAACGCTGGATGAGTGACCGCGAATATCCCACGCGACCGATCGTCGGGATCGGCATCGTGGTCATCAAGGACGACCGTGTTCTACTGGTCCGCCGAGGAAAGCCGCCCAATATCGGCGCATGGACATTGCCGGGTGGCGCACAGGAACTTGGCGAAACAACCGAGCAGGCGGCCCGGCGCGAGCTGCTGGAGGAAACCGGTCTTGAAGCGGGTGACCTGCATTTTGCTGCAACCGTGGACAACATCCGACGAGACGAAACCGGAAGGATTCGCTTCCACTACACGATCATCGACTTCGCCACCCGCTGGGTCGGCGGTGATCCTGTCGCCGCAACCGACGTCACCGAGGCGACCTGGGCACCGATGGACGCTCTCGCAGACTACAACTTATGGAGCGAGGCGCACCGGGTGATAGCGATCGCGCGCCGATTGGTCGGCTAGCGAAGCGAGTTCGTGCTGCTGACGCTCAGGGCACCCGGTAGAACGGGTCGGGCAGCAGAAACATCTTCTCCGCGCGGCCACCGATCAGGTCAGACGGCTGGTCGCCAATATTGGCAATGATTGTGTGGCCCATTTGCTCGATCTGCGCACGGATCGGCGCCTTGAAGTCGACCGCCGTCGCGAAATGCGATCCGTCCGGCACGAAGTAGGCCCGGGAATAACCCCGGTAACCAACGTCGGACAGATTGCGCTCGGTCGCTGCTCGCTGGCTTTCCGGCCGACCGGTAATGAAGAACACCGCAACGTTGAGCGACCGCGCGAGGTTGAACAGCTGCAGCGTCGGGTGAATCGCTGGATCACGTCCGAGCAGATCCCAGGCCGCCCAGCCACAGGGTGTATCCAGTCCCGGAGCACATGGACCCGGCACTGGACGACCGAAATCATCGCGCTTCAGCACCTCCCAGTTGGACAGTGCCGTCTCATCGATGTCGAGAACCATTGCCGGTTTCGCCACGCGGCCAGCCCGGTCGCGCACCCACTCCGTCGCCTTGTCTGCGACCATGATCAAATCGCGGTCGTAATCCCCACTGTCATGATACGCCAGCGCCGCGTTCTTCGCGTCGCCGACATTGGCAGGTTGCGTCGTGACGGTGACGAATGCCGCGGCCGGGTCAGGCTTGGTCGGCTGTACGGCGCAGGCGGCCGTTGCCAGCAAGAGTGCGCCGATGAAAGGAACGCGGCGTTCGATCAACTGCGGCGATGCGACCGGTGCGCCGACTTGCGTGTCGACAAGGACAGCGAGGTCCCCCCGCAGATCAAGCCGATCGCTGCCGGCACCAGCCATGCCGGACGCACCAGCAACGGCACCATCAGGTAGTCCCACAGCCACGCAGCCAGGTGGGACCCGACGAAGCCGTGCGCTGCTTCCATCAGGTCATGGTCGACCATGAATAGCAGCTGTCCGAGCGGCACCTGGGGCGGGCCAAGCATCGCCAGGGCGATGGCTCCGACCAGCAGCACGGCCGACACGACGGCTAGGACACGTTGCGCAATCACATGAACAGTTTCTCGTTTTTCCGGTCGGTGTAAAGCGATGCGACGAACTCACCATAGCCGTTGTAGATCTGCGTGGGCACCATTTCGTTACTGCCTAGCAGCCGCTCGCGCGCCTGGCTCCAGCGGGGGTGCGACACATCCGGATTTACGTTGGCCCAGAAGCCATACTCCGAGGGCTGGAGCGCCTGCCAGAAGTTGACCGGTCGCTTGTCGGTGAAGCTGATCTTCACCACTGCCTTGCCTGACTTGAAGCCGTACTTCCAAGGCACCGTCAGGCGGATCGGGCCGCCATCCTGCGGTGGCAGCGCCTTCCCGTACATCCCGGTGGAGATGAATGCGAGATCGTTGGCCGCCTCGTCGATCGCCAGCCCCTCGATATACGGCCAGGGATAGAAGGGTGACGACAGCCCCGGCATCTTCGGATCCTGCGCCGTCTCGAACACCACGTATTTCGCCGACCCGAGCGGCTCGGCAATCGACAACAACTGACTGATCGGGAAGCCGGTCCACGGCACCGTCATCGCCCAGGCCTCGACACAGCGATGGCGATACACTCGCTCCTCGAGCTGCACCTGCTTCAGCAGGTCGTCGATGTCCAGCGTCCGCGGCTGTTTGACCATCCCCTCCAGGCTGATCGACCAGGGACGCTGCTTCAGTACCTGCGCGGCCCGCCAGAGGTCCTTGCCTTCGTCGAACTCGTAATAGTTGTTGTAGGTCGTGGCGTATTTTTCGTCAGTGATCGCGCGGCCCGCCGCATATTTCGGGTTGCGCTGCCCATCGGCGCGGACATTGCCCGCGAGTGCGATCGAACCCGCCCCCGCGAGCGCGGCGCGTCGCCCCAGCACAAACGCTTCCGGGGTCGCCATCCGCTCCGGCAGTTCCCAGCCACGACGTCGCAGAACGCGCATTACTCTCTCCACAGTCAGATCAGACGAACCTGGGGATTCCCGACGCTTTGTCGCAAAAACCCTTCCGCATTGTGGGACGCGGCAGGATGCGGGACATTACAGCCATTCCGCTCCGTTGGGAGGAGATTTCATGCACCTTGCCCGCTTCCCTCGAGTCCGGCTGTTTCCGACGCCGACGCCCCTGGAACAGCTCACCAACCTAAGCCGTCACCTCGGCGGCCCCGACATCTGGATCAAGCGCGACGACTGCACGGTTGTGGCGACGGGCGGCAACAAGGTGCGCAAGCTGGAATGGCTGGTTGGCGAAGCCCAGGCGCAGGGGGCGACCCATCTGGTGACCCAGGGGGCGGTGCAGTCCAACCACGTGCGCCAGACGGCTGCCGTGGCCCGACGGTTCGGCATGAAGTGCACGGCGCTGCTGGAGCACCGGATCGAGACCAACGACCGGGATTATCTGAACAGCGGCAACGTACTGCTCGACCGGTTGTTCGACTGCGCCATCGAGTACCGCCCCAGCGGTGCAGACATGAATGCGGAAGCTGAAGCCAAGGGCGAGGCCCTGCGGTCAGCCGGCGAAAAAACCTATGTCATCCCCGGGGGAGGCTCCAATCGCGTAGGAGCGCTTGGCTATGTGTCCTGCGCCCAAGAGCTGCTGCAGCAAGCGGATGAGATGGGGCTGCAGATCGATCGCGTGGTCACCGCAACGGGCAGCGCGGGGACGCAGGCAGGGCTTGTGGTGGGGTTGGACGGCTGCAACGCTGGAATCCCTGTGCTGGGGATTGGCGTTCGCGCACCGAAGGACCGCCAGGAGGCCAATGTGCACCGCCTGGCCGAAGAGACGGCCGATTTTGTCGGTGCGCGTGGCGGTGTTGCCCGTGCGGCGGTCGTGGCGAACTGCGACTATGTCGGCCCCGGCTATGGCCAACCGACCCCTGGGATGACCGAGGCCGTGCTTATGGTGGCCCGGCTTGAGGGCGTGCTCCTCGACCCGGTGTACTCCGGCAAGGCTATGGCGGGATTAATCGACCTGATCCGCAAGGGAGAATTCAGGCGGGGCGAGACAGTGGTGTTCCTGCACACCGGCGGCGCGGTTGGGCTGTTCGGCTATACCGGCGTCTTCGAGCAGGCGATGACGCATTAGAGGGCGCGCACGATGCTCCGCAGCCAGGACCGGATCTTGACGACCCACACCGGCAGCCTGCCCCGTCCGGCGGCGCTGACCCAGCTCTATGTCCGCCGTTCGCGCGGCGAGCCGATTGACACTGCGGAACTGGACCGCGTCGGCAAGCAGGCAGTGCGCGATATTGTGGCGAAGCAAGTCGCCGCAGGTATCGACGTGCCCAACAACGGCGAGCAACAGCGTGAGGCGTTCTTCCTCTATGTCCGCCACCGCATGAGCGGTTTCGGCGGTGGCTGGACCCGTCGCGTGTTTGCGGATGCCACACGCTATCCGGAGTTCATGGCCTGGAAGACAGCGCACGATGCGGTCAATGAATCGATCAGCAATCTCGGCGGCGTGCCGGAGGCGATCGGCGAAGTACGCTATCTTGACCGCACCGCGACGGAGACGGAGTGCACCGACTTCCAGACCGCGTTGGATGCGGTCAAGGGACGGTATGCTGAAGCGTTCATGACTGCCCCCTCGCCAGGCATCATCGCTGCGGCGATGCGCAATCGCTGGTATGACAGTGACGAGGCCTATCTCGCAGCGATAGGGCGGGCGCTGCAGGTGGAATATGAAGCCATCGTGCAGCATGGCTTCGTGTTGCAGATCGATGCGCCCGACCTGGCGATGGAGCGACACATCTCCTACCAGGATCGGCCGCTGGCCGACTTTGTCGGTTTCGTCGAACGCGTGGTGTCGACGATCAACGATGCATTGGTCAATGTGCCGCGCGAGATGGTGCGGCTGCATGCCTGCTGGGGCAACTATGAAGGCCCGCACGATTGTGATGTCGCATTGCCCGAAGTGCTGCCCGCGATCCAGCAGACGAAGGCAGGAGGGTTCGTGCTGCCATTCGCCAATCCGCGCCACGCGCACGAGTATCGCTGCCTAAAGGATCTGCCGCTGCGCGACGACCAGGTGATCGTCGCAGGCGTGATCGACCCGTTGACCAACTTCGTCGAGCATCCGGAAGTGGTGGCCGACCGCATCGAACAGGTAGCGCGGGCGGTCGATGATCCTCAACGCGTGCTCGCGGGTACTGACTGCGGCTTCGATACGTCAGCAGGTCGCGGTCGTGTCGCGGATGACGTGGTGTGGGCAAAGCTCGCCGCTATGGCAGAAGGCGCGCGAATTGCGACGCGGCGGCTGCTTTAGGGTACCATTCGCACGATGATCGCGCACCGACCTCAATCGGCGCGTAGGCGCGCCGTGTAGCCTGCCTGGCTCAGCCTTTCAGACTATCCGGCACTTTGCCACCATTCTCCTCCAGCTTCTGCATCACTGCCTTATGCAGTGCGATATTCTGCTCGGCCGAACCATCGGCACCTGCGTGTATGTTCAGTTCCTGTGCCAATTCCTTCCGTGCAGTCAGGCTAGAATCGAGATCAAGCAGTGTCAGGAGATCGACAATCGACGTGCGCCAATTGCTTGGGCGGCCCTTGGCTGTCGCCATGGTAACCAGGATCGCTTCGACATCGACCTGACGGAGCGGCGTCGGTGCTGATGTTGCCGAGGATGTTTGAGGTGCTGATGCGGCCTCGGCGCTTGGTGACGGTTGCGTGGGCGCACTTGCAACCGGCGATGGCGCCGCATCCGAGTGTCCGACGATCTTGTTCCAGATATCACCGAAGATGCTCACGGTTCCGCTCCATCGCTTGGGCGGTGGCACCGGTAACACGTCCTTCCGGCCATCACCATCATGCCGCTCCGCATCCAGCGACAAAAGCGATCAAATAAGGTCGCGCGCAAGGCTTCTGCCAGCGAAGCATCGGCGCGATCTGAGTGTGGCTCTCTGGTCAATTTGTTGTGCAGCACGCTGCTCACCGGCTACCGACACAGCGCGCGAAATCCTCGCCGCGTTCGACAAAGCTGCGGTATCGTCCGTAACTCGGTGCCGCGGGGGACAGCAGAATGACGCCGCCGGTTGGCGTGATCCGCCGCGCTTCGCCGACCGCGTCGTCCATTGTCTCCACCGCCGTGCCCAAACCAAGATGTTCGCCGATGCGCCTGCCACTGGCATCCATCAGTACGAGACCAGGCCTTGGTGATGCGCGCAGCCGTTGGATCAGCGACGTGTAATCGATGCCACGGTCGTGGCCGCCGACAATCACTGTCACCGGACGATCGCAGTATACATCCAGTGCGGCGATCGTCGCCTCCGGGGTGGTCGATATGCTGTCGTCCACATACAGCACGCCTTCGATCTCGCCGATTTCCTGTTGTCGGTGCGGCAAAGGCGCAAAGTCCTCCGCCGCGCGCAACGCGGTGCGCTCGTCGATATCAAGTTCCTGCATCACCGCCAGCGCAGCCGCGAGATTGGCCAGATTGTGCGGTCGGGCAAGATAAGGGTTGCTCACACGCAAACCCGGAATCACCGCAAATGTCCTGTAAGACAGGCTGCTCAGATCAAGCGTCTCGCCGACCACGCCGAGTGCATCGCGACTGATCAGCACGCGCCGCGCATGGAGCAGCAGATTCAGCTTGTCGCGTCGATAAGCGGCGACGCTGCCGTGCCAGTCAAGATGCTCTTGAAACAACGACGTCAGCACGGCGATATCGCATTGTCCGGCAAAATCCGCCGCCTGATAGCTCGACACCTCGATCACCGCCGCATCCAAACCATCTCGCGGCAACTCGGTCACGGGCACGCCGATATTGCCCGCTGCCATTGCGTGCAGGCCTACGCCCGACAGCATATGCGCAATCAATGCCGTCGTGGTGCTCTTCCCTTTGGTCCCGGTGATACAGATCGTGCGACACGATGCAGGTTCGGCAAACCATAAGTTGAGCAGCGAGGTGAACCGTACGCCTGCGCCCTTCGCCCGCAGCACCAGCGGATCGTACACGCTGATGCCTGGCGACTTGACGACCACGTCGAAGCCGCCGATTGCCTCGGCGACTGCCGCGCGGCCGCTGATCACCGGCGCCGAAGCATCGGGCGCATCTCCGTCGTCCAGCACCGTGATTTCCAGCTCCGGATCGCGTTCCTGCAGGAAGCGCAGCGCAGCGCGGCCTTCACGGGCGTATCCCCAGATCGCGACACGACGCCCGCGCAGCTCAGCAACATGCATCGAGCATCGCCAAGTAGCGCTGCGGTACCAGATGCGGTCCGCGCATGGTGCACAACGCCTCGAGATCACCGTGCGGAAGCCGCGGCCCCAGAGCCGATACCACAACGGCATCACGCCATGCCGGTGTGCCTGCCAGATGGGCCAACACAGTGGCACTTTCCTCGATCTCGCCGACGCACTCGAACGGCTTGTGCCGCAGCAGTCCGCACAGTTCGGCGAAGCCGTCGATCTGCCTCGCATCATCGAGCATGTTGCAGCCGAACGTGTCCACCAGACGCTCGCGCGCGACGAACGGTGCCAATGCAAGAAACACGAACCGGCACTTCGGGCAGTCGCAGCACCAGTTGCTGCCGCGCCGTTCCACAACCTGGCGGAACGCCGTGTTGCAACTGCGGAACACCGGTAGGTACTCAGGATGGCGCGCGAAGCGTCGGGCGATGGCAATCTCGGACAACGGTCGCAGCAGCGAGAAGTATCGCAGGCCTTGCAGCACATGCTGCTCCAGCAGCCGGCTGAACGACTGCTCGAATTCAAACGATTTGCTGTACTGGTGGTTCACATCGGCAATATTCGGCACGCTGGCCGAATGCTCGTTGGACATGGCAATGGTATCGAAGCCATGCATCACAGCGCAGGCGAGCACGATGATGCTGAGAATGCCGGTGATCGGCACGTGACCGTTCAGCGCGCCTGCC
Source organism: Pseudomonadota bacterium (assembly GCA_046735215.1). Classification (GTDB taxonomy): domain Bacteria; phylum Pseudomonadota; class Alphaproteobacteria; order Acetobacterales; family Acetobacteraceae; genus JAMXLO01. Next base: position 7,808 of record JBKPSV010000022.1, read on the forward strand.
TCGTTCAGCGCAAACAGCGCCGGATCCAGTCGGCGCGTCACGTGGATCGCTGGCAATCCGGCCTGAGCAATTGTTGCCTCGATCGGTGCGGCATTTCCCAGCGAGAACAGCACCACCGGGTCGCCCGCCTGCTTCAGGCATTCGATCGTCACGATGGAGTCTTTGCCGCCACCCACCGGCACGCAGGTCAGCCGCGGCAGATTCAGTTGCAACGCCGATGCGGGTACCATTGACTCCGAGATGAACTCTATCCCGGAAAGATCGATGCCGTTGCGCCAGGCAAACTCGCCCAGTCCCCTACGGTAGAATTCTGTGAAGAACTGCGCTGTGACCGGATCCAACGCAAACGCCGTGCAGCGAATCCTATCCGGTGCAAAGGCTTTGTAGTAGCTTACCCCACAAGCCAGCAGCAGCAGTCGGAATACTCTGTCCAACGCTTCACTTGGCTGAGCGCCCACATCAAAGGCAATTCGCTCCTCGAAACGCTCACCAGTGCTGAACGCATAGAGCAGCGAGAGGATGCCACTCTCCGGTACATAGCGGTAAGCCTCGCAGACGAACTCACGTCGCTGCATGCGCCTCCACCACGGACCGGATCGCTTGCAGCTTTTCCTGGTGCACTTCGGTCGGCAGGCTGTCCACCGTCAGCGTGCGCTGGCGCGTCACGCCATCCACCGCCGGCCCGTCATTCACGCACGCGCGCAGGATGGCTGCATCGCGCTCTGGATCAAGGGAGTCGAGCAGAGTCTCTCGCCAGTCCCGCCGCAACACCGCCAATGCGCCAATCAAGGCGTATGCACCCCAATTCGATACCCCGGCGACAATCAGGTGTTCGGCCGGGGTTGCGCAGGCGATCGCCGCGCCATGCGCTATGTCCGCCCCGATCAGCGATGCAGGCAACGAGCCCATGCCTATTTCATTGCCCCCGTCGCCGATCGCGATCTTCCCCCACCAGGGCGCGAGGAATAGACCATCCAGAGGCGCGGTGAAGGCACCGATATCCTCGCCACGCATGTTGCGGGGTGCACCGTCCGCACTGCGACCGCAGCGCTCTATCGCGATGGCATGCGTCACGCCAAAGCCGCACCAGCGCGCGATTGCTTGTTCGACCGTTCCATCAGAAGGCACGACATCCATCGGGATGTCGATGCCTTGCAGCGCCGCTGCGCAGGTGGCCCGACACGGTTCGTCCGTCGCCATCCGACATGGTGCGCCGACTCGTCGCAAGGCTGCCGCGAGCAGCGCAGCGCCAACCGGTCCATCGGTTTCCGCCGCAGGCGGCGCACCAAGATGAACATAGAAGCCCGTGATCAGCCCAACGGAAAGCCGTGGCGCCGAAGCCAATGCCGATGCCGCGCTCCACAATCCGCCTCGCGCTGCTTCCAACAGCCCCGTAATGTTGCGTCCGACTTCCTGCTGGACCAGCGCCTCGATGCGATCCACCGCCAGACGTGCAGGTGCACTCAAAGCGCCGCCAGTTTTGTGTTACGCAGGTCGGTGATCAGCATCGAGCCGGGAGCATGCGTGATGCAGAACTCAGGCTTCACTGCCGCCACCGCCGCCTGCGGTGTCACCCCGCAGGCCCAGAACACCGGCAGCTCATCCCGCCCGATCGGCACTGCGTCGCCGTAGTCCGGCTTGTCGATATTCTTGATGCCGATCATCTCCGGCATGCCGAGGTGCACCGGTGCTCCATGGACCGAAGGGAATCGCGATGTGATCTGCACCGCGCGAATCGCATCAGCCGGTTTCAGTGGGCGCATGGAGACGACGAGTGGCCCGTGGAACAGGCCAGCCGATACGCACGGAATCGAGGTCCGGTACATCGGCACGTTGCGGCCGCAGGCGATATGACGAACCTCGATGCCATCTTCAATCAGTGCCTCTTCGAAAGAAAATGAACACCCGATTGCAAAGCTGACCAGATCCTCGCGCCAAGCGTGCTTTACCTCCGTCGGTTCTTCGGCAAGCTCGCCATTCCGCCACACGCGATAGCGTGGCAGGTCGGTGCGGATATCGAGATCACGGGCGAGCGTCGGAAATGTCGGATCACCAGGTTCCGAGACCGCCAGCACTGGGCACGGTTTCGGATTCGCCTGAGCAAATCGCAGGAAATCGTTCGCCAGCGCGCGCGGCAGGACCACTAAGTTCGCCTGCACATTTCCGGGAGCCAGGCCGGAGGTTGGGCCAGTGAATGCACCGGAGCGAATTCGCTGGCGTTCTGAACGGCCGAGCGAAAATCCTTGGTCAGGTAGTGCGTCCATCACAACCTCCAGTCCGAATCACCAAAAGGACAATATCAGTCCGGCACGCTTCACGGCAGTTTGCAACATCCCCGCAATCGTTCTCGGCAATCTTATCAACATGTCGCCTTGGCTCGCCAACCTCCTCGGACTCGCACTCGGCTGTCTCATCGGCGGTGAAGCACTGTATGTCGCCATCGCCGCACGCGATGATCTGCTTCGGCCGCCTGCCGCCGTCGCGGCCCCAGCGGCAGCACGATCTGGGGCGATGCTCAGCGAGCAGGTGCCTGCCCGCCAGGTGGTTGTGCCGCCGGAAATCGTTCAGCCGGATGCGGCAGCGCTTCCGAAGGTTTATCCCGCTCCCACGCCGCAACTGCACAGGCCCGGCAGCGGGATCGCCGGCACGGGTTTCTTCGTCGCCGCCGATGGCAGTCTGGTCACTGCCGCCCACGTGGTTGCAGAGTGTGCACGCATCCGCATTGCCTCTCGTTGGGTGCAGCCCACCACGGCCGAGCTCATCGCCACCGATGGTGTGCAGGACATTGCGCTGCTGCGCGCGCACCAGGCGGCGCCACCCGCCATCCTGCCGATCGGCCGGCCGGCTGGCACCGGCGGCCGACTGTTCGTTCTCGGCTATCCTGAGACCGGTGGCCCTCTGGTAGCGACCGAGACGTGGGCCGCATTGGAAAACCTGCAATTCCAGCCCGGACCAGCCGAATTGACTGACCCGCGCCGGGTCATCTGGGCGGCTGCTCCCGCCGTGGGGCATGGCTTCAGCGGCGGCCCGATGCTCGATCCGCGGAACGGACAGGTGGTCGGCATCGTACGCGGCATGGTCGACAGCACGCGCCTGCACAGCGTACGAGCGACCATACCGGCATCCGGTATGGTGATCGGCCCTGGGTCGTCGCCGCTGCATGCAATGCTTCGGCGCGAGGGTGCCGCTGGCGACGTGCTGCCGGCTCTCGGCGACGCCGCTCTGGACAACGCGCGGCGCGCCACGGTGCATGTGCTGTGTCTCTACTGAGCAGCCCAGGCAGCACCGTCAGCCGCCGACCTTCTCCTCGGAATTCACCCCAAGCTGCTTGAGCTTCCGGTGCAGAGCGCTCCGCTCCATGCCGACGAACTGCGCCGTTCGGCTGATGTTGCCGCCGAACCGCACCAACTGCGCTTGCAGGTACTGGGTTTCGAACAGATCGCGCGCTTCCCGGAGCGGCAGTCCCATAATGTCCGCGGTCGGATCGATGTTCAGCAGCGCTGGGGCGTTGGCTCCGATTTCCGGTGGCAGCATGTCCGCGCGGACCGGATCGGCTGCGCTCCCCGGCGCCATGATCAGCAGCCAGTCTATCAGGTTGCGCAGCTGCCGGGCATTTCCTGGCCAGTCATACGCCTGCAGTGCCGCAAGGGTATCGATCGACAGCTCGCGTGGCTGCATCCCAGCGTTCTCCGCGGAACGCACCATGAAGTGCTGCGCCAGAGCAGGCACATCCTCGCGGCGCTCTCTCAGCGCCGGCACCTTCAGCGGCACCACGGCCAGCCGGTAATACAGGTCTTCCCGAAACCGGCCGGAGGCAATCTCGTTGTGCAGGTCCTTGTTGGTGGTCGACAGGACGCGCACGTCCACCTTCACGCGCGACGAGCCGCCGAGCCGTTCGAAGGTGGAATCCTGCAGCGCACGCACAATCTTGCCCTGCGTCTCCAACGGCATGTCGGAAACCTCGTCGAGCAGCAGCGTGCCACCATGCGCACGCTCCAGCACGCCGGCGCGACGCGGTTGCGCCGCAGGGTCCGGGCCGGCTTCCAGACCGAACAATTCTTCCTCGAAGCGACCGGGTGCCAGCGTCGCGCAATTCAGTACGACGAACGGGCCGTCGGCGCGGCGCGAGCGTGCGTGCACCATGCGTGCAACGACCTCCTTGCCGCTGCCTGCCGGTCCCTGGATCAACACGCGCGAGCCGGTCGGCGCCACTCGCTCCACCCCGGCCCGCAAGCCTCCGATCGCCGCACTCTCGCCGGTCAGCGAGGTCTCCGGGCCGACGCGCAGACGCAATTCGGCGTTCTCACGCTCCAGCGCCGCCGCCTCCAGTGCACGCCGAACCACCAGCAGCAGACGATCCGACTTGAACGGCTTTTCGATGAAGTCGTAGGCGCCTTGTTGAATCGCCTGCACCGCCATCTCGATGGTGCCGTGACCTGAAATCATTGCCACCGGTACCTGCGGCTCTTCACTGCGAAACAGTTCCAGCAGCGCCAGCCCATCCATCCGCGAGCCTTGCAGC
>JBKPSV010000023.1:0-32276 GCA_046735215.1 Pseudomonadota bacterium
ACGCATGGTACTCGCACAACGCTTCGGCGACCTGCTGCGGGGTGCCCACCAGGCTAGTGGTATTGCCGCGCGCACCGGTCAACAGCGCAGCACCGGTCCAAAGTCGGTTATCCAATCGCTCACCCTGCGCGGCCGCGGCAAGCAAACGCCGCGAGCCCTCATTGGCTGGCTCCCGCGCTCCAAGTCCCGCCTTTGCACGCAGTTCGATGATCCGCTGCTTGATTCTCTCGGCGCGCTCCCATGCGGCATCCTCGGTTGGCCCCAGTATTGGCCGGAATGACAAGCTGAACCGCACCTCGCGCCCATGCTGTGCCGCTGCCGCTCGCACCCGTGCGGTCAGTTCTCGCACCTGCGCGTGCGTTTCGCCCCACAGGGCGTAAACGTCGGCATGCTTGCCCGCAACTGCGATCGCAGCATCAGAAGCTCCGCCGAAATAGATTGGAATCCGCGGCTGCTGTACGCAGCGCATGGCGGTGGAGGCTCCGACGAAGCGATAGTACTTGCCCGCGTGGTCCACCGCGCCCGTTTCTGTCCAGATGCGCTTCAGGATGTGCACGTACTCATCAGTCCGCGCATAGCGTTCGTCCTTCGGCAATGTATCGCCGTCGCGCAACTGGTCGGCGTCGTCGCCGCCCGAGATCACGTGGATGGCTGCCCGTCCGCCCGTCACCTGATCCAGCGTGGCAAATTTGCGCGCCGCCAGCGTCGGCGCGATGAACCCCGGTCGGTGCGCGACCAGGAAGCCCAACCGGTCGGTATGCGCGGCGGCCGCTGCCGCAAGCAGAAACCCATCCGGGCCATCGGAAAAGTAGCCGACCAACACGCGGTCGAAACCACCTGCCTCCGCCGCCTGTGCAAACTCGCGCACGTAGCCCCGGTCGAACAGCACCGGCCCTGGCGGATGGATCTCCGACGCATGCCGATGGTGGATCATGCCTATGAACTCGATCGTCATGGGACGGATCTCCGTGCTTCACGCAGTATGCGACCTACGTCAGACCCTACTGCGAGACCCGCACCGTGTCAGGGGGCGCTTAAGGAGCCTGAACCCACTCAGTCCCGGGTGATTTGTCTCGTGGCGCGGTGCCACGACCAAGGATGACCACGCATGCGGCGACGAGTTGCACCGCGGCCGCCACCAGGAATGGGATCAGGTAGGAGTCGGATGCTTCTCTGAGAACCCCAAGGATCGCCGGTGCAAATGCGAAGACCGCCTGGTTGACGGCAGTCACCAGCGCCACAACGTGAGATACCGTCTCGGATGAGACCTCGCGCTGAGCAATCAAGGGCGGCAGCGTCAGCAGGTTGCCGACCCCCAGTCCGAACAAAATGCATCCCGGCACGATCGTGGTCATTGCCGTGCCGATCGCCAGCAACGTCACACCGCATGCCTGCATGACAAAGTTGGCTGCTGCGACCACGCGTCTATCGGTGGCGCCGAGTGCAGCACCCAACAGCGTTCGTCCAATAACGGCGCTTGCCGTGATGACACTTAATGCGCCAGCCGCCTCGGCAATACCCAGAATCGGCGCAAGGTGCGTGACGAGGTGCGCAACCACGCCGACTTGAGCGAACATGCCGAGTGCGAAGGAGACAGACAGCGTGGCGAAGGAGCGGCGACGGAAAAGCTGCCCCAGGCTCACGCGAGGGCAAGCCGTGCGAACGCTGTGCTGCTCGTTCACAGCAATGCCTGCGCCATCCGGTGCAAGCCCGAGGCTCGCTGGTGTCGGACGCAGGTATCGCCAGATCAACGGCACCAGCACCGCGCACATGACCACGCCGACAAGCGCGATCGCCGGCGCGTATCCAATTCGGGCAATGAGCACGACCCACAGCGGCGCGAATACAATCCCGCCCGCGCTCGCCCCATTGAGCGCATGGCCCAGTGCCAAAGGCCGCCGTCGATCGAACCACGGCGAGACCATGGCGATGATTGCCGCGCCGCTCGTTGCCGCCCATCCGACCCCACTGACGCCGGCTGCGGCAAACAGCTGCCATGGCACAAGTGCCACAGACCAGCATAGGATTCCAAATGCGAGCGCCACGACGCCCACGAACGTTGTCAGGGCAATGCCGAACCGGTGATGCGCTTCTGGTAGCTTTGCGACAAGGATCGCGCTCACCAGGAAATGCAACGTGATTGCCCATCCGATCACAGATACCGGCCAGCCGCGTTGTTCATGCAGTACTTTGAGAAACACCGACGGGCCGTAATACCCGACGCCGAACGTGAACGTCGCAACCACGAACGCAGTGGTCACGACCTTCCATCCGAAGAAGGTCGATTGACAGGTGGTGTTCGTCATCGGGCCAAGAGTCCGATCCGCCGCATCCTCGCCACTCCCGCGAAAGCGCGCTACGCTTAACGCAGTGCATCGCGTCCATGCTCGCCGGAAACGGACCCCATCCCCAATGAGCCGGACACGCAGGAGGTCGAGCCGTAATGCTGGATCCATCCAAATGTGATCGTGCCAGACTGGCACGAGATCCGGCTTTTGACGGGTTGTTCTACACGGGTGTTCGCACCACCGGTGTCTATTGTCGGCCGGTGTGTCCGGTTCGCCCAGCGCAATCAAGGAATGTGCGGTTCTTCCCTTCGGCGGCGGCTGCCGAAGCTGCGGGATTTCGTCCTTGCCTCCGCTGCCGACCGGAAGCCGCACCATTCTCACCGGCCTGGAACGGGTCGCGCACAACGGTCGCACGCGGCCTGCGCCTGATCTGCAACGGAGCGCTGGATGGCAGTAAGGCCAAAGTCGGTGAATTGGCCGGCAGGCTTGGCATTGGCGAGCGGCACCTGGTGCGTCTCTTCACCAAGCACCTTGGAGCAGGCCCCGTTCAGGTGGGGAAGACTCTGCGCGTGCAGCGCGTAAAACGTCTGCTCGACACTACCGACCTTCCGATGTCCGAGGTCGCGCTGGCCGCCGGCTTCAGCAGCTTGCGCCGCTTCAACGCGGTGGTCTCCGAGGTCTATGGGCGATCGCCGACCGAGTTACGGCGCATCCGCCGCTAACATTCGAACCCCGCGCCGGTGCCATTCCGTTTTGCTGCCTGAGCGCTCCGCGGTCGATTTCCCGCAGGTCACGCCGTGACGCGGCTCACCGGGTCCGCTAGGCTTGCACAGTATGCAATCAACCACATGGAGGGGGTCATGTTGCGGCTTTGCGTTGCCGTACTGGGAGCGCTGCTGATCGTCGCACCGGCACGCGCACAGAACGAAGTGAAGAGTGCCACGCTGGATGCGGTGAAAAAGCGCGGCGAGCTGATCTGCGGCGTTGATACCGGCATACCGGGTTACGCCTACCAGGATTCGAAGGGCGAATGGCAGGGCCTGGACATCGCCTATTGTCGCGCGCTCGCAGACGCAGTGCTCGGTTCACCGACCAAGATCAAGTACATCGGCACCACCGCCAAGGTACGCTTCGCCGTGCTCCAGTCGGGCGAAGTCGACGTGCTGATCCGCGACTCCGAGCACACGTTCGTCCGCAACACCCAGCTTGGCCTGGACGAGCCGGCGGTGAATTTCTTTACGGCGCAGACATTCATGGTGCGGAAGAACCTGGGCGTTGCGCATACCAAGGACCTGAATGGCGCGACGATCTGTCTGCTTACCGGCACCACGCTGGAGACCAACATCGCCGACTACAATCGCGCCAACAACATCAAGATCAACACGCTGCTGTTCGATAAGTCCGAAGAGGCATTCGCCGCCGCCGACGCGGGACGATGCGATGGCTATACTGACGACGGTGGATCCGTGGCGGCTGCTCGTTCCACGATGAAGCAGCCGAATGACTGGATCTTCCTGCCAGAGACGATCGGCGGGTTGCAGCCGATCGGTTCATTCACTCGGCAGGGCGACGAGGCCTGGACCCGGCTGGTGAAGTGGGTGCACTACGCCATGGTCGCAGGCGAGGTATTCGGCGTCAGCAAGGCCAATGTCGATCAGATGAAGTCATCCGCCACGGATCCGGAGACACGCCGGTTCCTCGGCCTGGAAGGCGATTTCGGCAAGTTGCTCGGTGTCGACAACAACTGGTCCTATCGGATCATCAAAGACGTCGGCAATTACGGCGAAGTCTATGACGCGACGTTCGGCGAGAAAGGCGGCCTCGGGTTTCCGCGCGGCCTGAACAACCTGTATTCAAAAGGCGGGTTGATGTACACGCCCACCTGGCACTGATATGGTCCGGCTGCCGTCACCACGGGCGCGCACAGCACAATGGGTGCTGCTCGCTGTCGTGGTAGCGGCCGTCTGGTTCCTCGCCAGCGCAGTTGCGAGCAATCTCGCCCGGCGACACACCAATTTTGGCTTCGGCTTCCTGGCCGATAATGCCAATTTTGACATCCCGTTTCGGCTGATCCCCTGGGCGGTCGGCGACACGTACGGCCGCGCGCTGCTGGTCTGCGTGCTCAACACGCTGCTGGTCTCCGCCATGAGCATCGTTGCCGCAACGCTGCTCGGGCTGCTGGTCGGCATCATGCGATTATCCGCCAATTGGCTCGTTCGCAATATCGCTCTCGGCTTCATTGAGCTGATACGCAATACACCGCAATTGGTACAGATTATCTTCTGGTATGTCGCAGTGCTGCAAACGTTGCCCGGTCCGCGCCAGAGCATTGCGCTGCCGGCGGGTTCGCTGCTCAACGTGCGCGGCCTTTACCTGCCGAGCCTTGAGCCGGGCGATGCAGCAACGCTGCTCTGGCCGGTGGCGGGTGTGCTGCTGATCGCCACGCCCTTCGTTTGGCGTCTCACCTGGCGCGACCTGCCGCTTGGGCCGAGAGCGCTACTACTGACGCTTCTTGCCGTCGTCTTGTACGGCGTAGGGATCGATCACATCGACTATCCGCAGTTGCGCGGCTTCAACATCGCTGGAGGCGTTCAGGTCATTCCCGAGCTGATCGCGCTCTGGGCAGGCCTCACCATCTATGCCTCCGCCTTCATCGCAGAGATCGTGCGAGCGGCGATCCTATCGGTGCACAAGGGACAGCGCGAGGCAGCGCTCAGCCTGGGCCTGAGGCCGCGCCAGGTGCTGTCGAAGGTCGTGCTGCCGCAGGCGCTGCGGGTGATGATCCCGCCGCTGACCAGCCAGTACCTCAACATCATTAAATCCAGCTCACTCGGCGCCGCGGTCGCTTACCCCGAGCTATTCCAGATCTTCGCCGGCACAGTACTGCAACAGACTGCGCGCGAGATCGAGACGATGTTCCTGCTGATGGCGATCTTCCTCTCGATCAACTTATCCGTCTCGGCGCTGATGAACTGGTACAACCGCCGCGTTGCGCTGGTGAGCCGATGAGCGAGGCGGCCACCAGCCGACCGTTCGCGATCCGGCGCAACTTCGGACCCGGCACACCCGGCGCACGCGCTTTCGACTGGCTGCGGCGCAATCTGTTCGGCTCTGCGCTCAACACCCTGCTGACGATTCTTGTGCTGGCGCTCGCCGCGCTCATCCTGCCGCCGCTGATTCGCTGGGGCATCACGCAAGCGACGCTGCACGGCACGACTCGCGCCGACTGCACCGGCGACGGCGCGTGTTGGACCTTCATCCGCGTCCGCCTGCCGCTGTTCTTCTACGGCCGCTATCCAGCCAGCGAATACTGGCGCGTCGACCTGGTCGGTATCCTGTTGGTCGCGTTCTGTATTCCTGTCCTGCGCGAGCACGTTACGCACCGCTGGCTGTGGGTTGTTCTGCTGCTTGCGCTGTTTCCATTGCTTGCGGCCGTGCTCCTGTGGGGCGGCATCTTCGGTCTCGACTACGTCGATACGACACTCTGGGGCGGCCTGATGCTCGACTTCATCGTCGCCTTCGTCACCGTCGCCGGATCGCTGCCTCTTGGCATTCTGCTTGCGCTCGGCCGACGATCCCGGTTGCCGATCGTGCGCACGCTATCGATCGGCTACATCGAACTGTGGCGCGGCGTGCCGCTGCTCACCGTGCTGTTCATGTCCGCAGTACTGGTGCCGTTGTTCCTGCCACAGGGCGTCTCGGTCGATCGCCTGTTGCGCGCGATAGCGGCGCTCGTGTTGTTCAACGCCGCTTACATGGCCGAAGTGATGCGAGGCGGTCTGCAAGGCGTCGATCACGGCCAGGAGGAAGCGGCACACACGCTCGGTCTGCATTGGTGGCATGCGCAGGCCTTCGTCGTCCTGCCACAGGCCTTGCGGATCGCTGTCCCCGGCATCATCAACACCGTGGTCGATCTGTTCAAGGACACGACGCTGGTGACGATCATTGGTCTGTTCGATCTCCTGGGCGCAGTCGAACAGGCGTTGAAGGATCCAGCCTGGCTGGGCTTCGCCAAGGAAGGCTACGCCTTTGCCGCATTGATGTTCTTTGTCTGCTGCTACGCCATGTCCTCCTATGGCCGCAGCATGGAACGGCGACTGTCCCGCGGTCAGTGATCCGGCGGCAAACGCCCGGTGCAGACGAAATGCGGGTTCTCCCACCCCGGCTTGCCGTAGCGCAGCACCTCGCCCTCGAACGTCCGGATCGTGCCGCCGGCCGCCTCGAGTACCGCCTGCGGCGCGCAGGTGTCCCACTCCATGGTGCGGCCGAACCGCGGATAGAGATCGGCGATACCTTCCGCCAGACGGCAGAACTTTACGCTCGAGCCAAAGTTTATCAGCTTGGCCACCCGCTTATCACGCAGGAAATCATCCAGCCGCGTGCTGCTGCCGTGATAGCGACTGGCCAGCACTGTCAGCCCCTCTTCGGGCGGCAATCGCGCGCTTACCGGCGTCTGGTGCGAACCGATCCGCTTCCAGGCACCTCGGCCGACGATGCCGCCGAACAGCTCTCCGCTTGCGGGAATTCCCACCACGCCCAGCGCGGGTCTTCCGTCGCGCACCAGGCCGATGTTCACAGCGAACTCGTCGTTGCCGGCGGCAAACTCGCGCGTGCCATCCAGCGGATCCACCAGCCAATAGGTTGCCGTCGGTTGCGTAACGTGGCCGGCTGCCATCTCCTCCTCGGCTATCACCGGGATGTCAGGAGCGGCCGCGCGCAACCCCTTCACGATCACCGCTTCGGCAGCGTGATCCGCCTCGGTCACCGGCGAGCGGTCCTCCTTGCGCACGACATCAAAGCCGCGCCGCCGCACCTCAAGGATCGCCGCGCCGGCGTCGAGCGCCAGCGATGCAGCCAAAGAGATCAGCGCCTCGTCGTTCATGCAGCGCTCTTACCGGCCGCGCGCCGAGGTGGCAAACCCGCGGGAATTGGTGCCATGCCGCCGATCCCGGATCCAACTGATCAGCCGGTAAATCACGCTAGTCGACTGGCACTGCCGTTATCTGACGTCGCCGACGCTTTAGCTTCGTTGGCAGCTTGTCCACCGGCTTCGGTTGCGCCTTCGACTTTGGCTTGCTCACCTTCCGCTCGACCAAAGGTTCGATCGACCGACGCTCCACCCGGCGACCCAGCAGCTGTTCCGCCACCTCCTGCACCGCCATCGGTTCAAGCCCGTTCATGCAGGCAAAACCGCGCGGACAGTCTTCCAATCGCGCCAGATAGCAGGGACTGCACGACATGTTGCGACGAACCGCGACAGAGCGCTGACCGACCGGCCCCCATTCGATCGCATCCACCACCCCGGAATGGATGCCGATCGTCGGCACGCCCAGCGCAGCCGCGATGTGCTTTGGTCCGGAATTGTTGCCGACATAGAGCGCACAGGCGCGCAGCAGCGCCGGCAGCTGCTGCAGCGAGGTCTTGCCGACCACCGACGCCACACAGGTGCTGTTGGCGATCTTCCCCAACACCGCATCGGCCAGTTCGGCTTCCTCGCGACCGCCGATCAGCACGGCGCTGATTCCGTTTCTTTCCACCATCAGGTCGACCAGCGATGCGAAATGCTCAGGGGGCCACTGCCGCATCGGGTTTCCCACTCCGGGATGCACCGCGACGACCGGCCTATCGAACAGCGCGCGGACATCTTCGGGTAGAAAATCCGGCGGCCCACTTGCTGGCGCAACGATCGAGAGCTTTGTGCGTTCTGCGCTCCCGGCAATGCCGATCGCTTCGACCAGGTTGATAAGGTCGTCGGTGACGTGGCTGCGCTTGCGCTGCAGTTGCCTGTCGCCCTCCCACTCCAGTGCGATATCCAGGAACGGGAACTGCCCCATGTGGTCATACCCGGCAAGAAACCGCGCCGGCACATGGCGCAGGACCTCGCGCGTGTCGGGGTGCTTGCGCAGATCGACGGCGATATCCAGCTTGAGCCCAGCCAATCGCTCGCGCAGTGCCTGATATTCTTCGTTGCTGATCTGCTTCTGCCCGAGGCCTGAGACCGAGTGAAAGAACTCGAACTCGATCAGCTCGTCGATGCAGTCCTCCACCGCCACGAAGGCCCGCGCGGCACGGCTTGCCAGCACCTTGATCGAGGCGGACGGGAAAATCTGCTTCAGTCGCCGGATCGCCGGAATGGCGGTGACGAAGTCACCGATGTGATCGACCTTCACCACCAAGATCCGCTTGATGTCGGCACGGCGGAACAGCGGATGCCCGGAGAATATCGTCTCCACCGGTTCATCGTCCGGACGATAGTCGTCCGATTGATGCGACAGTCGCGGGCTGAAGTAAGGATCCCCTGCAGCGAACAACGTATTCCAGCGCGCCTCGAAGGTGCCGAGATCGAACACCTCCTCCAGCCGATCACGGCTCACCGCCTCGTGGTGTATAAGCGATGCATACGGCGTGAACACGATCCGCATGCCTGCCCGATGTGCGCGCAGACAGAAGTCCAGATCGTTGTTGATGACCTCGTGCGCTTCGTCGAACCCGCCAAGCGCCTCGTAGACACTGCGCCGCATCAACATGCATGCGCCGGTCACCGCGATGACGTTCCGCTGGGTCAACGCCAACCCAAAATAACCAGGCTCATCGGCCGCAGCGAAGCGAAATGCATGGCGCGCCGTGCCACGTTTGGCCAGGAACATGCCAGCGTGCTGCACCTTGTTGTCGGGATAAAGAAGCTGCGGTCCGACCACGGCCACCTCTGGCCGCTGGGCGTGCTCCAGCATCGCATCCAGCCAGTCGGACCGCATCACCTCGATGTCGTCGTTCAGGAACAGCAGAAACTCGCCTTTGGCGTGCTGAACCCCAATGTTGTTGAAATGCGACCAGTTGAAGACGTCCGGCGCCGGCACGATCGTATCGGCGTTCTGCTGCAGCCACAGCTTCCAGGCGACCTGCCCCTCTGGAATATTCTCAACGCAGACGATTTCAAAGTTGCGATACGTCGTGCGCGCACGCAGCGAGTTGATGCAGCTCTCTATCAGGCCTTGCGAGGCACAGGTAGGGATGATGATCGACACCAGGCCAGACGCCGGCTGCGTCCGCTGCACACGCCATATGCCCGGCACAGCGCCGGCCAATACCTCGGCAACAATCCCACGGCGCCCCGCGGCGCGCGTCAACGCCGCCTGCTCCATTATCAGACTGTCGATCTGCGACGACGCGCGCTGGCACAGCAGAGCCGGCACATGGTGCACATGTTCCGCCCGTTCTGTGCATTGCAGGATGGCATCGTATTCACCCGCCTCCAGCAGATCGCGGTATCGCAGGCCGGTGCGTGCCAACAACGCCGCTGATGCAAACCACGGACGGCCGATATAATTGGTCGATAGCAGCAGGTCCGGCGAAAAATCCGGCTTGAAGAACGGCTCGCGCTCACGGCTCGCCGGGCTGATCCGCACCTCGTCGGCATACAACAGGTCAGCATCGGGGTGCAGACCACTGGCCACGCCGATCCGCAGCAGCGCATCGCACCCCAGCCGGTCGCCTTGCGTCAGAAAGCCGATCAGCGGCGATGGCGAATTACCGCCACCGATCGGCTGCCCAACCAATGCTTCCAAATCATCGATGACAGTGATGCGATCCGACAGGTCCGCCGCCGCCTCGGCAAGCATTACCCCGATTTCGGCAAGCGCAACGCTGCCAGTGGCCAGGATCTTGAGCTGCCAGTCGCGATATACCTGTTCCCGCAAAGAATCTATCGTCGCCAGCAACGCTGCAATATCGACATCGCCAATGTGGCGCAGGATCAGTTGGAAACTTTGCCGTTGGCCTAGCTCGTCCAGCAAATCCGCGGCGACATCCTTTTCCGCCTGCGTCATCCGCCGACGGATGGTCAGCCCCTCTTCGGCTTCCTCCGATTTCCGCACCTGAATGCTGAAGCGATGCTCCAGTACCTGTCCACTGCGTGCACGCAGGTTGAGCTGCACGACGTGCTCGCCATTGCGCAGGCTGCGCGGCGGGCAATGAAACGCATAACCGCTGCGTAGCGAATCGGGCCAGTCCGGAAAGGCCGAGCCGACATCCTGTCGCGCCAGACCGTAATGCGCATCGCCCAGTCGCTGATCATCCAGCAACACTTCGATGCTTGCTATGCCTGAACGGGCGAGCGCCCATCCTTCGATCGTCAGCCGCGCCGTGACCTGCTCGATGGCGGCACCGGCAACGACCATCGGCGTATCGATTTCCAAACGGAATTCCGCGGGGGAAGCCGGCTCCGCCGCCGGCGGAGCGCGCTCGACGACAACACGCCGGGTTTCTTCCTGCACATCATCGAGACAGTTTCGCACGACCAAACGCACCGAATGCTCGCCTGAGGGCAACGTGCCGAGTGGCCGGGTCAGACGAAATCCCGAATAGCGGGCCATCGGGATATGGTGAAATTCCTCCCCTACATCCTGCCGTGGCAGGCCAAGCTCCGCGTCACCGACCTGCTCGTCGTCCAGATAGACGGTGATCGCAGCGATGCCGACCGCGCACACCGCCCAACCGTTGGCACGCAGCACGCCCTCCGCATCGACCTCGACCGCATCGCAGAAGAAGTGGATGTCGCTACGATCCGGCGGCATTGGTGTCGTTGGAGCAGGCGGGGCCGGGATTGCATTCGGCGGATCAGGCGCCAAGCGGAAGCTCGCCTCGAGCCGATACGCGGGTGATTGCAACACCGGCGACCAGGAAACCGTCGCGGCCGGTTCGGGTGTTGCCTCGACCGGCTCACCCGCCGCCAGCGCGCGAGCGCGTTCCACAGGCAATACCACTTCGTGCATGAATCCATGGCGACTGATCGCCTGGATCCTGAGCACCGTCATGTCATCGATCGCAGTGCCGACGATGCTCTTCGACAGGGTGAAGCCGGCCTGGCGCGCATTCGGATAGAACGGAAAGGCCGTGCCGATATCGTCACGCTGACCACCAAGCTGCGCGGCGCCGATCCTTTCGTCGCCGATGAACACCTGAATGGTGACCATCGGGTTCCGCGACACCGCCCAGCCATGTACCAGTATCTGACCGGTTGGATCCATGGCAGCGCGCTCGACATAGAGCACCACCGGTGGGTGCGCATGCGCGTAAGCATGCGAAGAAAGCGTTGGACCGGAAGTCACCGAAACGGGCGGCTGACTGGCCGGATCGACGGTAAGATCGAACGTTTCCTGCTGCACGGCGCCAGCCGCGCTGCGCGCCGTGACGACACACTGACACGTGCGACGTGCCTGCGCGCGACGCAATGGCACATTGATATGAAAGACGTGCTGAATGCCGTCGTCATAATCAAGTTCAAGTTGACCGGTTTCGCCGAACTGCACACGGCCGACCCCGGCATCGTCGAGGCTGACGGCAACCTCTTCGACCGCCTGCGTCGACACGGCTCGGCCGCGTATCAGCAGGTCATATCGGTCATGGATGTAGCCCGCGCTGACCACAGGATCGATATCGAGAGTGATCGGCGCTGCAACAATCAACTCCGCAACAGACGCAGCGACGTCCGCCGACTCGAGCGCGGGTTCGCCCTCCACCCCGGGGAAATTGCGCCGGTGGCGCCCCGCTCCACTCTTCGGCGACCGCACCCGAGGTTTCCGGCTCATGATGCGGCGCTGATCCCCCTCATTGTGCGGTCCAGCCTAGCGTCCCCGTATCTCTCGCTGGCGCTCATAGCGGAAAGGGCAGCCGGCCCTCACGATAACCATCTTCCGCAAAGTGTTGCTCGGCGGACGCGACGACGCCTTTGCGCACGCTCTCCGCCACGTCCGGGTATTCCTGCAGGTACCACCGTTCGTTGACCGGCATCGGAAACGGCAGCCTGCCCTCGAAGTAGCCATCGTCGACAAAGTGCTGCCGCGCCGAACTCACCGCACCATCACCCACTGCCTTGGCAATATCCTCGTTCTGTTCGAGGTACCATCTGTCGTCGACTTCCACGCCGGAAATCATCATCCGAAGGATCTTGAGGAAGTCGTCATAGGACAGTTTGACCCGCAACTCGCCACGCTCCGTCGAGACTTCCACCATGCGTCTTATCAGGTCGAAGGGTGGGAGATACTTCACGGGGCCCCCGGCGGATGAAGATCGCTCTATCGAAACAACCTTACGGCGCCATCAGGTTAATCATCCGCCATCGCTGATGGAACCCGTTTTCCACGACTCACGCTAAAATAGTGGCTCTCTTGTGCATCGGGCGGCCGCTGCGTGCTATGACGTTGCCGGATCACGACGCGGAACGGACAAGATGGACATTGCGCCTGCATCGATCGGCGACACGGAGCTGGCCCAGCTGGTACGCCGCTTCGCCGAGGCGCGGGTGTTGGTACTCGGCGACGTCATGCTCGACCGGTATGTCAGCGGCAGCGCAAGCCGCCTCTCACCCGAGGCACCGATTCCCGTCCTGCGACCGACCGCCAGGCGCGCCACCTTGGGCGGCGCGGCCAACGTGGCACTCAATATCGTCACACTCGGGGGCCAGGCATCACTGGTGGGGGTGATCGGTGACGATGCCGAAGGACGCGAATTGAGCAGCCTGCTGGGATCCAGCGGGATTGCACCGCACCTTGTCGTTTCACCCGCACGACCGACCACGGCCAAGACCCGGTTCATGGTCGGCACCCACCAGTTGCTGCGGCTGGACGAGGAGAGCACAGCGGAGCTCGACGCAGCCACCGCCGAGCGTGTGCTGGCGGCCTTCGGCGAGGCGCTGGATGCCGCCGATGTCGTCGTGCTGTCGGACTACGCCAAGGGCGTGCTGAGCGACGCCGTGCTCTCCGGCGCCCTGGAGCGGGCTCGCGCAAGCGGCCGGATCCTGATCGCTGATCCAAAACGCGCCGACTTTGCCGCGTATCGCGGCGCGACTGTGCTTACTCCGAACGAGCATGAGGTGCGCCAGGCGACGCAGATCGACGCAGCCGAGGACAGTGAGGCCACGCGCGCCGGTCAGCGTGCTCTCGAAGACACCGCATGCCAGGCAGTCGTGGTAACACGTTCTGCGAAGGGCCTGACGCTGGTGCGCCGCGATGCACCTCCGCTGCATCTGCCGACCAGAGCGCGCGAGGTGGCCGATGTATCGGGCGCCGGCGACACCCTGGTGGCAGCCTTGGCGGTCGCGCTCGGCGCCGCCGCCGCGCTGCCGGAAGCCGCCATGCTGGCCAACGTCACCGCCGGAATTTCAGTGGGCAAGCCGGGGACCGCGACGGTCAGCCAAGAGGAGCTGCTTGGCGTTCTCCACCTGGAAGACCTGATCGCCACCGACCGCAAGGTTGTCGAGCGTGCCGATGCCGTCCAACGGGCAGCGGCATGGCGCGCCCAGGGACGGCGGGTCGGATTCGCCAACGGCTGCTTCGATCTGATCCACCCGGGCCACGTCCGCCTGCTGCGCGAGGCGCGAGCCCGCTGCGACCGGCTCATCGTCGCTCTGAACACCGACGCCTCGGTGCAACGGCTGAAGGGCCCATCCCGACCCCTGCAGAATGAGACCGCACGAGCGACCGTCATGGCATCGCTGGCGCCGGTCGATCTGGTCGTCCTGTTCGACGAGGACACACCACTGGAACTGATCAAGGCGCTGCGGCCGGATGTCCTGGTCAAAGGCGCCGACTACAGCATCGATCAAGTCGTCGGCGCCGACCTTGTGCAAAGCTGGGGTGGCACCGTACTGCTGGTGGAACTACAGGCCGGCCACAGTACTACCGGCACGATCCGCCGGATGGCCAAGGAGCTGCAATGATGCTGCGCCATCTGGCGTTGTGTGGGTTCTGCGCCGCGCTGACCGGGTGCACCATTGCATCCGAGCCAACCGCGGCACCAGGCGGCGTGGTCGGCTACCGCTATCACGACGCCAACCATCCGAACTACATCGTCTCGCCCTCGCCGCAGGCCATCGAGAACGGCAGCCGTGGCGTATGGCTCTGGCCGCCGGCCGCCAGTATCCGGCCCGGCTGAGGCCGGTTCGCCTCAGCCGAACTGCCTGGCGAGCTGACCAGACAGGCGGCCGTAAACCCGGCGCGCATTCCCCTCGTACAGCTTCGCCTTGTCGCCTGGCGACAATGGCAGCTGCTCGATGTAGCGCTTTGTGTCGTCGTAGTGGTGACCGGTCTCCGGATCGATCCCGCGCACCGCGCCGATCATCTCTGAAGCGAACAGGATATTGTCCAGCGGTATAACCTTGGTCAGCAGCTCCTGGCCCGGCAGGTGGTACACGCAGGTATCGAAGAACACATTGTTCAGCAGCAATTCGGATAACCGCGGCAGCTTCATGTCCTGCGCCAGGCCGCGGAATCGCCCCCAGTGATATGGCACCGCACCCCCGCCATGCGGGATGATGAACTTCAGCGTCGGAAAATTCTTGAACAGGTCCGACATCAGGCACTGCATGAACGCGGCCGTGTCGCCGTTCAGGTAGTGCGACCCCGTGGTATGAAAGGCCGGATTGCACGCCGCGCTGACATGGATCATCGCCGGCACGTCCAGCTCCACCATCTTCTCATACAGCGGATACCAGTAGCGGTCGCCGAGCGGCGGGTCCTTCCAGAACCCGCCCGACGGATCAGGGTTGAGGTTGCAGCCGACAAAGCCATACTGCAGCACGCAGCGTTCCAGCTCGGCGATGCAATTGGCGGGCGAAACCCCCGCCGATTGCGGCAACATGCACACGCCGAGGAAGTTGCGCGGGAACAGCGTGCAAACCCGGTGGATCAGCTCGTTGCACGCCGTCGCCCACGCCTCGGACGTCGTTGCATCGCCGAGATGGTGTCCCATCCCGGCGGCACGCGGCGAGAAGATGGTCAGATCGGTGCCACGCTCCCGCTGCACCTTCAGCTGGCCATTCTCGATGCTGGCGCGGATCTCATCGTCGGTGACGGTCGGCCGCTTGGGTGTCGCCCTGCCCTCGCCGTGGGCAGCGATCTGCTCGCTGCGCCATGCCTCGTGCTGGCGAGGCGACGTGGTGTAGTGGCCATGACAATCGATGATCATGCATCCTCCCCAGGCTGCCGCAGGATGTTAGACCGCTGACCCCGTCATTGCGAGGAGCGCAGCGACGAAGCACGCTCGACGTGACCCCAACATTTTCCGGCCCCACGTGTCGGCTGCCGCCACACCAAAACGTCCTATAGCGCAGACTAGGAGGCAATCCGTATGCAATACGCCATCCTCTGCTACAACGATGAAGACGTCGTCTGGTCCTGGAGCAAGGAGGAAGACGCCGCGGTCATGGCGCGCCTCAGCGTCGTGCAGGAACGGCTGGTCAAGGCCGGAAAGCTCGGGCCGTCGCTCCGCCTGCTGCCCACCACTGCCGCAACGACGCTGCGCAAGTCGCCGGGTGAGCCTCTGGTGATCGATGGCCCCTTCGCGGAGACGAAAGAACAGCTGCTTGGCTTCTTCGTCGTCGACGTCGCCAGCCTCGATGAGGCGCTCGACATCGCCCGCGAACTGGCGGCGGCAAAGACCGGCAGCACCTACGAGATCCGCCCGATCGCGCTGTATTTCCCCGACCAGCGCGAGCGCGCCGCGGAATGACCGACGCCGGTTGGACCGAGGCGGCGCTGACCGCCGCACGGCCCCGCGCGACCGGCGCCCTGTTGCGCTATTTCCGCGATCTCGACACGGCAGAGGAAGCGTTTCAGGAAGCCTGTCTGCGCGCCCTGAGGACCTGGCCGCTGAACGGTCCGCCGCGGGACCCGACCGCCTGGCTGATCCTGGTCGGCCGCAATGCCGGGCTCGACACCGCCCGGCGCCGCGAGCGGAATGACCCGTTGCCCCCAGACGAGACGATCTCCGATCTGGGCGACGTCGAGGCACCTTTGGCCGACCGGCTGGACGAGTCGCACTACCGCGATGACATTCTTCGCCTGCTATTCATCTGCTGCCATCCGGACCTGCCCGCGACGCAGCAAATCGCCGTGGCCCTGCGCATCGTCTCCGGACTCTCCGTCGCACAGATCGCGCGCGCCTTTCTGGTCAGCGAGGCCGCGATGGAGCAGCGGATCACGCGCGCCAAGGCCTGCATCGCCAGAGCCGATATCCCCTTCGAGGCCCCAGGCGCCGCTGAACGCGCCGAACGCCTCGCTGCCGTCGCCGCGATGATCTATCTGGTGTTCAACGAAGGCTACTCCGCGGCCGGTGATGCGGCCCGCGCGCAACTCTGCGACGAAGCGATCCGGCTGGCTCGCCTGCTGCTGCGGCTGTTTCCTGCGGAACCAGAAGTTATGGGGCTGACTGCGCTCATGCTCCTGCAGCACGCCCGCACCCCCGCACGCTTCGACGCGACCGGCGAAGTCGTCCTGCTGGAGGAGCAGGACCGGATCCTGTGGAACGACAGGATGATCGCCGAGGGCCTCGCGCTGGTCGACAAGGCGATACGTCATCAGCAACCAGGCGCTTATCAGATTCAGGCCGCCATCGCCGCGACGCACGCGCGCGCAAACCGACCCGAGGACACCGACTGGGAGCAGATCGCCGCGCTTTACGCCGCATTGGAGCGTATGCAGCCATCTCCGGTGATTACCCTGAATCGCGCCGTCGCCGTAAGCAAGGTGACTGGCGCCGAAGCTGCGTTGGCGCTGATCGAACCGTTGTCGCAGCGCCTGTCAGGCTACTTCTATTTCTTCGGCGTCAAAGGCGCCTTGCTGATGCAGCTCGGCCATAACGCGGCCGCACGCATCGCGTTTGATCAGGCGATTGCGCTGGCCGACACTCCGGCCCAGGCCGCACACATCCGCCGGCACCTCGACCAGCTCATTGGCCGCACGGCGCAGCGATAAAAACTTCGGCCCGTTTGTCGGCAAACCGATGTGAGCCGCGTCCTTGGGGCATGACAAGCATAAATGGAGAAGCTGCATGACCGGCGAACGTGACCTGGTGCTGACGCGTCTGATCGATGCTCCGCGTGAAAAGCTATACCGTGCGTGGACCGAGGCCGAACTGCTGAAGCAGTGGTTCGCCCCTGCACCGTACACAACCCCGCATGCCGAACTCGATGTCCGCGTCGGCGGCGCGAACACGGTAGTCATGCGCAGTCCCGACGGCAACGACATTCCCTGTGGCGGCGTCTATCTAGAGGTGGTGCCCAATCAGCGCCTGGTATTTACCGATGCCTATACGCATGCCTGGGAGCCGTCGGCCAAGCCGTTCATGACCGTGATCCTTACCTTTGAGGACGAGGGCAGCAAGACCCGCTACACAGCCCGCGTCCGCCACTGGACGACCGAGGACCGCGAGACCCACGAAAAGATGGGCTTTCATCAAGGCTGGGGTCAATGCGCTGACCAGCTCGCCGCGCTCGCCGCGAGACTCTGAGCAGACCGATTCTATACGCCCCTCCCCTCGCGGGAGGGGATGGGACAGCCTCGCCCGTACATACGGATCGCGATATCTGAGTCGAAATCCGCACCGGCAACCAAAATTGCTATGTCGCAATTTTGTCTAAGACCAGTTCTACGCTTAACTTCGATTCCCAACGTCTCCATAACCACTTTGGCGTCTAGCCAATACCAGAAGGGCATCTCAATGACGATGAGGCCTGATCCGAGCTTCCACGCATCGCCAAAGCTTGCAATGGAGGCTCCGCCAGAGAACTTCGCCTACACATTGCTGCTCAGCCCGGATTGTTCGAAGCCTGACGCACTCGCGGTGATCGACGTAAGGCCCGGCTCGCCGAGCTTCAGTCAGATCGTCCATACAGTGACAATGCCGTATCAGGGAGACGAGTTCCACCATTTTGGCTGGAACGCCTGCTCGTCGGCATTGTCGCCGTTGACGGGTCACGCCTTCCTCGAGCGGCGGTACCTGATCATTCCTGGCCTGCGCTCTTCCCGCATCTATATCGTGGACACGAAGCCCGATCCCACCAAGGCGAAAATTCACAAGATCATCGAGCCGGAGGAGGTCTTCAAAAAGACCGGCTACTCGCGACCCCATACGGTCCACTGCGGCCCGGAAGGCATCTATGTCAGTACGCTGGGCGGCGGTGGCAAAGACGGCACCGACGGGCCGCCTGGCATCTTCATCATGGACTGCGAAACGTTCGACATTCTTGGACGTTGGGAGATCGATAGAGGAGCGCAGAAACTCCACTACGATTTCTGGTGGAACCTGCCGCGCGACTACATGGTGTCGAGCGAGTGGGCGCTGCCGCCGCAGTTCGAGAATGGCATCGTGCCGGAAGACCTGCTGTCGAATAAGTACGGGCATCGGCTCCATTTCTGGGATCTGCGGGGTCGGCGCAACGTGCAGACACTCGATCTGGGCGCCAACCATCAGATGGCACTCGAGGTGCGGCCTGCGCATGATCCGGTCCGCGAGTATGGCTTCGTTGGCGTCGTCGTCGATACGACGAACCTGGAGGGCTCGATCTGGACCTGGTGGCGCGAGGGCGGCAAGTTCCATATCGAGAAGACGGCGACCATTCCGCCCGAGCCGGCGCCCAAGGAGAGATTGCCGGCGCTCCTGCAGGGGTTTGGTGCAGTACCGCCGCTGGTGACCGACATCGACCTCTCGATGGATGACCGGTTCCTTTACGTTGCCTGTTGGGGAACCGGAGAGATGCGCCAGTATGATGTCACAGATCCTCGGAAGCCGACGCTGACAGGATCTGTCCAAATCGGCGGTATTGCCCGACGTACGCCTCATCCTAACGGCAAGGCTTATGGAGGTGGTCCGCAGATGGTCGAGATAAGCCGCGATGGCAAGCGCGTCTACTGGACCAACTCGCTGTACTCCTCCTGGGACAACCAGTTCTATCCTGACGGAATACCCGGCGCAGAGGTCGTGGCGAAGGCGAACCCAAGTGGCGGTCTCGATCTGGCGACGGACTACTGGGTCAACTTCCCTGACGGTTACCGGGCGCACCAAATCCGCTTGGAAGGCGGCGACTGCTCGACGGATTCGTTCTGCTATCCGTCGGTGTGAGTTCAAGCGGATCAAGCTGGACGCCTGCCGGGCTTTGGCTGGCAGTTGTCGCGAGTGGGCTATATCACGGCGTGAACCCCGGAATGGGGTGGCCGCTCGCCGTTTCAGCCGGCTTGATGGAGAGGGATTCGCGCGCGCTCGGCAGAGCATTCGGGCCGCTGACGGTGGGCCACCTTCTTGCGATGCTGCTGATGATCCTTCCCTTCGGGCTGTTGGTCGCACTCGTCCAATGGCAGCGCCAGATCCAGATTGGCAGCAGCCTCCTGGTCATCGGCTTCGGTGCCTTCCGGTTCATGGACCGACGGCATCCACGGGCGTTGGCGCGCATACGACCGACACATCTCGGGCTCTGGTCGTTCGCGGTGGCAATCGCGCACGGCGCGGGATTGATGCTCGTGCCGATCTACCTTGGGCTTTGCCAAGGCGTCGATCTGCACGGAACAAGCCAGGCCGCCGACGCCCTGGTCAACGCCAACCTCGGAATGGCCATGCTGGTCGCCGCGGTGCACTCCGTTGCCATGATCGCGGGTGGCGGAGTTCTGGCGTGGCTGGTTTACCGTTATCTTGGTCTCAGCTTTGTATCGCGCAGTTGGTTCAACCTGGATGCGCCCTGGGCTCTTAGCCTTATGTTGGTGGGCGCCATCTCTCTCTCCATCAGCCTCACCAAAGGGCCCTGAGACGGGTCACACCTGTGCGGCGCAACCGCCCACCTCGGCTACAATCGCAAACGACCGCTTCCGCTTCGCATGATCGAAGATGTTCGCGGTCACCATCAGCTCATCCGCCCCGGTCCGCGCGACGAATGCATGCATCCCCTCTCGCACCGTCTGCGGATTGCCGACAATCGCGCAGGCCAGCGCATCGTCCAGCATCGCCCGTGCATACGGATCGATATGCGAGTCGAAATCTGCCACCGGCGCCGGCAGCCGTCCCGGCCGTCCGCTCCGGCTATTGATGAACGACTGCTGCAACGACGAGAACAGATACCGCGCCTCGTCATCGCTTTCCGCCGCGACGATATTCAATCCCAGCATCACGTGCGGCACAGATAGCTGCGTCGATGGCCTGAACCGCTGCCGATAGATCGCCATCGCCTCCATCATCATCGCCGGCGCGAAATGCGAGGCGAACGCGAACGGCAGTCCCAGATAGGCCGCAAGCTGCGCACCGAACATGCTCGATCCAAGGATCCAGATCGGCACGTCGAGCCCGGCGCCGGGAACCGCCTGCACTCGTTGCCCCGGTTCAGCCGGCTTGAAGTATTGCATCAGCTCGATGACGTCCTGCGGAAATTCGTCCCCCGAGCTGTGCAGGGTCCGCCGCATCGCCCGCGCAGTGATCTGGTCAGACCCCGGCGCGCGTCCCAGCCCGAGTTCGACGCGTCCGGGATGCAACGCCGCCAGCGTGCCGAACTGCTCGGCGATCAGCAGCGGCGCATGGTTCGGCAGCATGATGCCGCCGGCACCGATGCGGATACTGCGCGTCCCCGCCGCCACGTGTGCCAGCGCCACCGCGGTCGCGGCGCTGGCAATCCCCGGCAGATTGTGGTGCTCCGCCATCCAATAGCGCCGAAACCCCAGCGCCTCGGCATGCCGCGCCAGATCGAGTGAGTTGCGCAGCGACTGCCCGGCATCGCTGCCTTCGGTGATGGGAGAAAGGTCGAGAACTGACAATGGCACCATCGGCCGAATATGGCGCTGCACGCGCTTCGACAAAAGCCGCGCTGCTGGTGGTCTGATGCCGGCCGATTATCCTGCTGTTATCATCAGACGGCCTTGCGCCGCCAAAGATGGCGAGCACCCAAGAGCAGCAGGCCAATGATCGCGATCCCGGGCAGGGCCAAATGGCCGAAGTTATCCATTTGAAGCGGCAGCAACAGATCGGCGAGCAGCACCGCGATCGTGCCAGGAAGGATATGGAGCGGCGCCCAGACGATGGCGGAGGTAACGTTTGCGGCGTAGAAGGCCGCGGGGCGCATGCCGAACATCCC
This sequence comes from Pseudomonadota bacterium, assembly GCA_046735215.1. Taxonomy (GTDB): domain Bacteria; phylum Pseudomonadota; class Alphaproteobacteria; order Acetobacterales; family Acetobacteraceae; genus JAMXLO01. The sequence goes on from JBKPSV010000023.1 coordinate 21,175, forward strand.
AGCCACCACAGGCACCACCGCCCGAAGGCCCGGCAGGAAGCGTGCCGTCGCCACCCCAAGCATTCCCCAACGGCTGAAGAAAGCCGTGCCTTGCCTCAGCAGGCCAGGCCGCCTGGCGAAGGGCCAGCCCACGAGCAGCCGATCGCGGTAGCGGTGCCCGACCCAGTAGGATACCCCGTCGCCAACCACTGCGCCCCCGATTGCTGCAATGATGACGCCGCTCAGTGAGACGTGTCCGATGCCCGCCGCCGCACCGATCGCGATCAGGATCGGTGAACCGGGCACGAGAGCTCCAACCAGAACGATCGCCTCGGACGCCGAAACGAGAAACGCTGCCGCCCAGGTCAGCGCGGGATTTGCCTCGATCCAAGCCACAGCCATCGCGACGATGGCGGCTATGGCGTCCACGACCGTCCCACCCGACGGACCCAGCAAGATGCCACTATGAAAGACATGATTCGGCCATCCCGAAGACCCGACCTCCCCTAAGCTCCGACCGTTTTGTGTGTGACTAAACCCGGTTCGTTCCCGATTGGCAACTGACTGATTGGCTTATCGCAGCGGCCGCACTCCTACTGCATATCGGGATCGAGTGGAAACACCGGGCGACGCACTTTGCGAAACGTTAACTGCCCATAGTCGGATGTGCATACCCCGACACCGGCGCACTCGATGATCTCGCGCGCAATCTTGCCGAGATCGGCACGCCAGTGTACCCGACTCTTGATCGCCACGTATTTCTTGCGTGAGGGATCGATCCCCAGCACCTGCAGCATCTCTTGCGCCGTCGGCTCGATGTGACGGCTGAGCAGCACGATCTGCACCTTCCCGGCGTCCAGCACGACCGTGCGTCCCATGTACACCTGTAGCCCTGGCGTCAGTCCGCCCTTCAGGCGAAACGCGCCCGAGGATATGGTCTGCACCACCCCGGTCACGGTCAGCGGTAAACTCGCCACCGGCAGTTGCGGCATCGGCAGCTTGGCTCCGATCGTTAGCGTCACCGTTGTACCGACACCCGCCTCGACGGCCTGACGAACCGCATCCGGATCGTAGATGCCGAAGAATACGACATCATCGAGCTCCTGCCGCATGATCTCGCGCAGCGTGTCGGTGGTGTCCATCGTTCCGCCGCTGGCGCAATTGTCATAGTGATCCAGCAGCACCACTGGCAGCTGGCCTGGTGCGCCGAGTGCCTTGGCCCGCTGCACCGACGCCTCCAACGGCTCGATGTCGAACATGAACTCCCGCCGCGCCTGCCAGGCCGCGCTGATCAGTTCATCCGCCATCGCCTGAGCGGCCGCTGGATCGTTGTCGGTCACCACAACCGCGGACAGCCCCGCCATCTCCACGTCGGCGTGCGGGAAGCCGACGAACAGGCTGGCGGCCAGTGCGCGCCCGCTCGCCTCCCACGCCGCGCACATCGCCTGCAGGTCCTTGTTCGGCGCGCGATGCGTCCCCTGTGCCATCACGTGCGGCAGCATCGGCGCTGACCGCCAGGCGCATGTCGGGCGAACGTCACCGCGCATCACCCGCAGCAGCGCCCGCGCCGCACGCTCCGCCGTCTGCCGCTGGTCGATATGCGGATAGGTCTGATAGCCGGTGACCACCTGGGCGTTGCCGACCATCGCGTCGAAGACATTGGCGTGCATGTCGTACGCCACACAGAGCGGCGTGGTCTTATCGATGGCGCGGATGCGGCGCAGCAGTTCGCCTTCGCCATCGTCGAACCGATCGGTGACCATGGCGCCGTGCAGATCGAGCCACAGCGCATCGAACCCGCCCTTCGCCACCTCATCGGTGATCATGCGGCAGAACGTCTCGTAGGCCTCACTCTCCACCGGCCCGCTGGGTGGCGCGCTGGCGCATACCGGCACCACCACCTCCGCCCCGATCTCGTCCGCCACCGCCAGGTATCCTCCCATGCAGGTTCCGGTGCCGCGATAGAAGTCGATTGCAGTCTGGTCGGCGAGCAACGTTGTGCCGTCGCGACAGAAGCGCTCCAGCCTGGTCGGCACCGGCGAGAAGGTGTTGGTCTCGTGCGACATCGTCGCCAGCAGCAGCCGCATTCTGTCCCCCGGACATGCTTGATCAGCCCAGCATACGGCCGCTGCCGCTCTCTGCGTCAACGCGTGCCTCAGATAGAGGCCTGGACCCGTTGGTCAGCATGCGCCGTGATCAGGCGCGCCGCGGCCCTCCCGGAATCAGCGAACCAAGCCGCCCAAACAGATAGCCCAGTGCGAACACCACAAGCGCAGCGGTGATCGGCTGCGCCCGGATCACCTCGCGCACTTCGCCAACACCGCCATGCGCGCGGCACACGGCATTGCTCGCCTGCCCTACCGCCGAGTGAATCCCACCGGCAACGTGCTGTGCCGTCTCTGTGATGGATTCCTGCGAACCAGCGTCACTCATCCATTGCCTCCAGCGTCTGCCGTGATCTGCACCAGCACATCCTTACCTAGAAGGGTAATGGTCGGACCAGTTAAGCTGCCGCTCAATGGATCGCCTAACGTGGGTCCGCGTGACCCCGACGCAGTTCAGGTTGCGCCCACCGACCAGCGTGTTGGGTCTTCCAACGCCAAGTTTCGAGCCGAACATTTCCTCTGCCAGAGGAAGTGATGGATAACGTTCAGGATGGTCATGGGCGTAGAACAACTCGCACGGGCGGTTCTGGCTCCATCACATTGACGTGCACCGGGTCCTCAAACGAACCGTGGCCTCACTTCTTCGCACAGCAGCCGCAGTGAACGCATCATCAGCGTGGCCGGGATGCTGCCGCCGAAATTCAACTCGGCCAGAATGCCATCGATCTCCAGCTCCTGTTGCAGCTGCAGCAGCCTTTCCGCAACGCGCCCGGGGCTGCCCACCACGACCTTGTCACGCAGCACCTGCTCATAGGTGATGCTGCGCACCGTCTCCAACTCGGCGCGCCTGCGGGCGTTCGGAGAACCTTCCAACCGCTCCGTCAGGGTCCGATAGCCCTGCATAACGCTCGGTTCAGCCTCTTCCAGCGCCCGCGCATCGGTCTCCGCCAGGTGCAGTGACAGGCGTAGATACACCTCACCTTTGCCTGCATGGCCGGCAGCCCGATAGGCGTCCCGATACGCCCGCAGATCAGGCGCCAGACCGGACAGCGAGCCACTGCGCACGGCGACGAACAGCGGATAACCGAGAGCGCCGAGTACGGGGAACGTATCCTCGCTGGCACCGGCGATACGGATCGGCGGATGCGGCTGCTGATACGGCCGCGGCACCGCACGCGCCTCGTTGAACTGCCAGTACTTGCCCGCGTAGGAGAAACTGGGCTGCGTCCAGGCTTGCTTAAGGACATCCAGCGTCTCGTAGAATCGCTCGCGGCTTTCGGCATATGGCACGCCGTACGCCGCGTAGGCGCGCGGGTTGCCGCTGCGTCCCGCACCCAGCAGCAACCGCCCGCGACTGATCTGGTCGATGGTCGCGGTTTCCTCGGCGAGCCGCAGCGGATGGCAGAGCGGCAGTACTTGCACGCCGGTGCCAATCTTCAGGCGGGTCGTCCGCGCGGCGATCGCGGCCGCAACGGTCAGCGGCGCGCTCAGCACGGAACGCGACGCCTGCTGATGAATCTCAGCCAGCCAGATCGCGTCCAGCCCCCAGCGCTCGGCTTCCACCACCTGCTCCAGCGCCTGAGCAAATGCGTCCGTGTCCGATTGCTGCTCCACCTGGCGATGGAACTCGTGGTACCAGCCGAACTCCATGCGAACAACGTGGCACTTGGTCCAGCACAGCGCAACGCAGCGCCGGACCGCGCGCTCAGAGACGCGTCGTCGCGGCTCACCTCATTCGCCGAATCGAGGTCCGTCGTGGGCGCAGCAACTCGATACCAACGAGCACGGCCGGAACAGCGCAAGCCACCCAGCCGGCGGTATATCCGCCGGTCAGCCGCAGCATCAGCGCGAATACCGACGGGCATAGGACCGCACCCATCTGACCGAACGACAAGACCCCGCCGGTGACTGAACCGGCCCGCCCGATCGGCGCGAGGCGAGCAGACTCTGACAGCAGAATGCCGTGCCACGACATTCCGGTGGCGCTGAGCATGCCGGCGACAATACCGATCCCGATTACAGGCCACGCCTCGCTGAATGCTCCGGTGAGCACAACGCTGCCCGCCATCCCGAACGCCAGCCAGGACATGACATAGCGTGGCGCCACATAGAAGCTGCCGATCCAGCCCCACAGGATGCGGCAGGGTATGGCGATTGCGATCACTGTCGAGAACAAAGCGCCGGCCGACACTAGGTCATAGCCGAGTGCTGTGAGGTATGTGACGAAATAGGCGATGAAGACCGCCTGAAGGCCATTGAACGCGAAGCAGGCGAAAGAGAGTGCGCGCAGGTCGTCCACTCTGAGCACGCCGGTGACCGTGGTCACGAAGTCGGACAGGCGGACCGGATGTGTGGGCACTGCGTCGGTGTCGAGCCGGCGATGCAGCGGATGCAGCAAGAGGGCGAAAAACCCGCAGGCCGCCGCACTGATCAGCATCGTTCCGCGCCATCCGAGGGATTGGGCGAGTGCGGGAGCGAGCCAGCCTGCCAGCAATATGCCGGCCGGGATGGCCGTCTGCGTGATGGAGAACGCGAATGGTGCATACGGACGGACTGCCCAGCGTCCCAGCAACTGCGAGCTGGCGGGAGTCGCGACAGCGGCAACACCATTTCCCACCAGCGCCGACAGCACGAAGCCGGCTGCACCTCCGATGACGGCCGCCGCCATCCCGCCGCCGATCGACAGCAGTGCGATCTGACTCATGCGGATGGCTCCGTGCCGGATGATGAACCCGCCCGATCCGAGTTGACCGATCAGTGCAGCGACGGCCGTCAGGCCGTAATACATGCCTACCCACGATGGATCGACATGCAGTTCCATGATGATCAGTGGCGCGAGCACGGCAGGCAACACTCTGCCGATGGAGCCGCAGGTCTGTTGCGAAAACATCGCCAGGACGGCGATCATCATTCTGGTCACGCGGCACGTTTCCCGTTGGGACGACACGTTCGTACTCACGGGCTCGCCGCGTCAATGCCGGCACCTTGCACGTCAGGTGGATCGCACGGGATGATACGAGCCACCATAGCTGCGTGCGCTGCTTATCAGAGGAGACAGCGATGAACGTGACTGGCGGGTGCCACTGCGGGCACATTACCTACGAGGCAGAAGTCGACCCGACGACCGTCAGGATCTGCCATTGCACGGATTGCCAAAAGCTGACCGGCAGCGTGTTCCGGGCGAACATCTCCAGCCTGCCCGGAAGCTTCAGGCTCACGCGAGGGACGCCGAAAACTTACATCAAGACGGCCGAGAGCGGGACCAAGCGCGCCCACGGCTTCTGCCCGGAATGTGGGACGCCCATCTATGCCACCTCGATTGAACCGAATCCCTCGGCCTATGGGCTAAGGGTCGGCGGCATCGATCAGCGGGCACAGTTTGCCGCGCCAGCACGTCAAATCTGGTGTCGTTCGGCGCTGCCGTGGTCAATGGATTTGCGTGCCGTGGAAAAGTCGGACCGCCAGTAAGGGGGCATTTGGTTTGCGCCGGCGCAACGCGTAGCCTGCAACCGCCAACGGAGAGCAGCACATGCGGTTCGGATTGTTCGGCAGCGCCGCAGCGCGCCGAGGCAGCGGAGAGTTCGACAGCGCCGAGGGTTATCGCGACTTCATCGAGTACAACGTCGAAGCCGAGGCGCTTGGGTTTCATGGGACGTTCGTCGTCGAACATCACTTCACCGGCTTCGGCCAAGTCTCGGCAACGCTTAACCTGCTCACCTGGCTCGGCGCCCGTACCCGCACGCTGCGACTAGGCACCGCGGTGATCGTGCTGCCCTGGCACAACCCCGTGCTGCTGGCCGAGCAGGCAGCCACGCTGGACCTGCTGTCCGGTGGCCGGCTCGATTTCGGCATCGGCAAAGGCTACCGCTACAATGAGTTCGCCGGCTTCGACATGCCGATGCAGGAAGCCGATGCGCGCTTTGAAGAATCGCTTGAAATTCTGCTGAAGGCGTGGACCTCCGAGCAGCGCTTCTCGCATCAAGGTAAGTACTGGCGGTTCAACGATATCGTAGTCGAACCGCCTTCAGCGCAGAAACCGCATCCGCAGATCTGGATGGGTGCCGGCAGCGAGCGCTCGATCCGCAGCGTTGCCGAACGTGGGTTCAACCTGTTGCTCGGGCAATACGCGTCTCCCGAGGATGTGGCACAGAGCATCGCCTGGTTCCGCGCCGCGGTCGAGTCGGAGGGCCGGCGATACAACCCAACGCAGGTCGGTGTGACACGCGCATTTTTCGTCACAAACAGCGCCGCCGAGCGCGACGCCGCACTGGAGCGACGGTTGCACAATCGCTTGCGCCAGTTGAAGCTAACAACGCAGCCTGATGGGACCGTGCATGGTGGCCCCGACCGCGCAACCGGTGACCCGCACATGGTCAATATCAACAGCGCGATGTATGGCAGCCCCGACGAAATCGCGCGGCGTTTGGAAACACTGCGGCAAGTTGGCGTCGGTTACGTGCTGGTGAAGGGTGGCGGCGAGCGCGGCCGAAACAGTATGCGTCGCTTCGCGCGAGAGGTAATGCCGTCATTTGCCGAACCGGCCCAGGCCGAGGCGGCGCAGTAAGACATGCTTGAACCGCGAACCGATCAATCAGGCAACAGCTTCACCGAGCAGGTGGACATTTCAACGCCCGCCGCTTCCATCGTGCTTTTCAAATCGGTTGACTGGCCGAACTCCTTGGCGCGCGCCTCGTCTGCTACATTGAACAACAGCACCAGGTCGTTCGGATCACTTACGTTGCGGTAGACCCGAGGGCTGGTAATACCGTGTTCGATGCGTTTGCTTTCGTGCCGGTCGAAGTGTGGACGCCACGCGTCATAATTCTTCACTCGATGCTGTGTGACGAGCGTCGGCATGTTTCTCCTCCCCGTTTTTTCGTCGTATCGACACGTTGCAGCCGAACGCCGCGCTCGGTCAAGCGGTCGTCACAGCCCGCGGCCTCGCCGCGGCTCAACGCGACACCCAAGGCCGCCGCAGCGAAGGTAGTGACAAATCCCATGCAGAGGAGCAGCGCGGCCAGCCACCCACTCTGACTATGGCAAATGAGTTCACGTAATGAACCGGTGTTGATGACGAACAAACCGCCTACTGCTGTCATCCCGCCGACGCAGCCCACGGCCAACGGCGGCATCAGACAGCGCAGCACCTCGCTCTGCATGCCTTAAAGCTCTTGATCAGGACAGAGCGAGGGCCGCGCCTCCATAGCGTCAATAGGAATAGTAGCTGCCGCTGCCACTGCTGTACATGCCGCGTCGCGGCTCGGGCGTCGTTGCGGCACCTGCCAGCGCACCACCGGCGGCGCCAACGCCTCCTCCGATCAACGCTCCCTTGCCGCCGCCAGCAAGGCCACCAATCGCGGCTCCGCCCGCACCACCTATCAAACCGCCGCCCAGCGCGCGTTGGCCGGGATCATATGTATTCGAGCAACCAGCCAGTAACGCGATACTCGCAATCACCAAAGCCTTCCGCATCAATGAACCTCCCGATACTCCCCTGACGATGTGAACACCCGGCATCGCCTTTGGTTTCGAGAGCTCTCGGGGTCGCGATACGCGCTGATTGATAACAGCACCGCGACCCTGCAGAGACCGTCAAGTCTGATGCGGGCTTCCCACCACGACCACGTTCACCGGTTGCGACGGATCGAAATATGCGTGCCCAGTTGATGCTCCGGTAAGCTGTGAGACGACCGCAGGTAGCGGTGCCATTTCTGCGAGCGTCGCCAAAGTCGCACCCGTCCCCGGTGTGGCGACAAAGCCCTGTGTCACGCCCTTCGCATCATTGTAATACCCAGCGACTTGCCCGAAGTCGTTTTCGGCACGTAGCCAGGTGTCGGTTGCTCCGGGCGCATTGATGAAGCTCATCTTGCCGCCCTGGTCCACAAAGCCGTGGTAGTGCGCGCCGTCGTAGTAGGTGCCAACGATCTCCTCGCGATTGTTGATCGCTGCAGGTTGGGTTGATTGCGCGCCGGGTACATCGATGGTCGTGAAGTGACCATTGTCATCGAGGAAGCCATGCGCGTGACGCGGATCATTGGCGGCGGGCGAGGTGTAGTACCCGACAATCTTGCCGACGTCGTTGATCCCGGTCGCGGTCGTGTTGCTGGCTCCCGGATAGGAGAATGCCTGCGTGACCGCGCCGCTCTTCCAGATGAACGCCTGGGTCTTCCCCGGGCCGGTGGCTGACGCCGGGCCGTTCGGCGACATGCTGCCGACCACCTGGCCACGATCGTTGATGTTGTAGGCCGAAGTGAAATAGCCGTCGTGCGGCCCGGTGACGCGAGTGAACGAGCCACCGGCATAGACATAGCCGCGCGCGGTTTGCGCGTAATGCCCCGATGAGCCGACAGTCTCTCCAAGATTGTTGACGCCACCCCCGCTCGAGTGCTGACCGTAGGGCATCCCACGAGCGCCGTAGACCGTGGCGGTTCCATTCGTATCGATAAAGGCTTCCGGGTATGGGTTGCCGGGAAATCCTGGCGTCACTGAACCTGATAGCGCACCAAAGTCATTCATGCCGTTGATGACGACGCTGCCCTGCGCCCCGTGGATGGCGAGGTTCTGGAAGGCGTACGTGTTGGCCACGAAGACATCTCCGTCGTTTCTGGATGAGGGAAGTAACGGTCGTTACCGGCTAAACACGACCATCGATCTACACAGCCCGACGCCTATCCATCTCGCTCTTGTTGAGGCTGAATGGGCAAACGCACCTGTTGATCGCTGATGATGTTGTCGGTGCACCGTCAGGCATACCGAGGGGAGACGCTTTTGCTGCCATGGCGGCATCTTGCCGCCGGTGGTTGAGAATTTGCCAATACTCTGCTAACAATCCGTTACGATAAGTAAACAGGAATTAGGCCGCTTGAAGCATCGCCTGCGACAGCAGGTAATCCCGCAGCTGGTCCACATGCCCGTCGCGCACTGCGTCCGGCCTTCCGCGGATGACGAAGTCCCACGATCCCGGCAATGACCGATCCGCGAACAATCGCGCCAGTCGCCCGCTTGCCAGCTCAAAATCGATCAACGGTCTTCGCCCGATCGCGATGCCCGCTCCTGCGATTGCCGCACCGATCGCGGCACTGAAAGTGTCGAACCGCACGATGGTCGGCTTCGACCGCGCAGCCCCGCCGAGTAGGTCGAGCCAGGTGGACCAGGCCTTCTCCCGGCTGCTGCCATGATCCTCCTGCAGCAGGTTGTGACGCAGCAGGTCCTGTGTCGTTGCCACCGGCAGCAGCGACGGACTGCAGACCGGGAACACGATCTCGCTGAACAGCAGCCGGTCGCCCGGGGCTTGCTGCCCCGGTCGGGCGCGTAGGATAGCAAGGTCGAGCCCCTCGCGGACCATGTCCGGATCTTCCTCGATGGCGCGCACCTGCCACTGCACCGACGGATGCAGCGCCGCAAACGCTGCCAGTCGCGGCGCCAGCCACAGCGACGCCACCGAGCCGTTGGCCGAGATCGCCAGCGTCGGCCTCGCGCCGCGTGCCCGTTCGCGCACTGCGTCACACGCGGTGGCGAGCTGCGCGAATGTCGCCTCCACCGCCCGCAGCAGCGTCTCGCCCTCGGCGGTGACTGCGGTGCGCGTGTGCCCGGTGCCGTTGCGCGCCCTGCTCAAGAGCGCGGTACCCAGCGATGCCTCCAGTCCGCGGATCTGATGGCTCACCGCGCTGGTGCTGACATGCAGCGCCGCCCCAGCACGCGCAAAACTGCCGTGGTGAGCGACCGCCGCGAACGCGCGCAAGGCAGCCAGCGGTGGGATGCGATCGCTCATGCATGGTCCCGGGCAATCGCCCGGCCTTCTGTAGCCATGCAATCTAGCTCAACAGCGATTGAAAATCTCGCGTTTGCGCCGCATGAACAATCGCGCCCACGATGGCGACGGTCGCGCGATCGTCCGAGGCGAGTCGTCGGAGGGCGCTGATCGCGGGCGCACGACATCAGGCGGGAGAGCGGCGTGCATTTCGATCTCAGACTATGGCGCATGACTGCCGGCCTGCGTTGGCGCATTGCCCTGGGTGTGCTGCTGGGCCTTCTCGCGCTGGCGATCGGCATCGCGCGTTTCGCCTTCCTGGGCCAGTTTCTCGCCAGGCTGTTCCGTTCCGCGCCCACTGCGGAACTTGTGATGCCGCTCGCCGCCACGCTCGTGGCCATTCTGTTGCGCGCCTGGCTCGACGATGCGCGCACCATGCTGGCGCATCGCACCGCGTCGCACGTGCAGGAGACACTGCGCGGCCGGCTCTACGACAAGATCGTCGCGCTGGGCCCCGCCTGGTTCGGCGCCGAGCGCACCGGCGGCGTCATGCTGTCGATCGTCGACGGCGTCGAGCAGCTGCAGACCTTCTTCGGACAGTACCTGCCGCAGGTGACCATCGCCGCCTGTGCACCGGTGGCAATCTTCGCCTTCATGGCGTTCTGGGACGTCCCGGTCGCGACGGTCATGCTCGCCGCGGCGCTGTTCACGCTGGTGGCGCCGGCCGTGGTGCATGAGCGCACCAATCAGGCATCCCGCACGCGGCAGAGCGCGTTCAAGGCGTTCGGCGAGGAGTTCCTCGACGCCGTGCAGGGCCTGCCGACGCTGAAGGCGTTCGGACAGAGCGGCAGCTATGGCCGCATGCTGGCAGACAAGGCCAAAGCGCTGTCCGAGAGCACCTTCCTCGTCCTCGGCACCAGCATCCTGACGCGCGGCATCACTGATCTGGGCTGCGCCCTCGGGGCCGCGGCCGCGCTCGTGCTTGGTGCGTATCGCGTCCGTCACGGGGAGATGAGCCTGGAGGCACTGCTGATCGTGCTGATGGCCGGCACCGAGATCTTTCGGCCGTTGCGCGATCTGAGGACCGTGCTGCATCAGGGGCTTACTGGGCAGGCGGCGGCGGCGGGCATCAATGCGTTGTTGGATGAGAGGGTGACGGCGCCCGGTGCCCCCTCCCCCCGCCCCCCGCCCGCTAGGGGAGGGGGAGTGGTGCGTGCCGTTTCTCCCTCCATTACCTTCGATGCAGTGACCTTCGCCTATCCGGGTGG